>DATHTR010000001.1:0-11523 GCA_035463095.1 Candidatus Angelobacter sp.
TCTCGGCGACGATCGCAAAGTCGTTGGCTGCCATGCTCACAGCACCTTCGCGAAGTCGCGCTCGAGGCGCTTGAACCAGACTGCGGCCGACGCCAGCAGCACCAGACTCACCCCCAGCAGCCATCCCAGGCCGACGAAGTCAGGTGGCATCGGGCCGGCCGTCTCCGTGCCGTAAATCACCGCGCGATAGGACTCGAACAGCACGGCAATCGGGTTCATGGCAAGGGCCGTGGCCACCCACGGGTTCGCCTGGACGAACCCCAACTCACGCACCTGGTCGAGGCTGTAGAGGCCGGGCGAGAGGTAGAACCACAGCCGCAGCATGTGACCCACCACGTTCCCGAGGTCCCGGAAGAACACATTCGCCGCGGCGACGATCACTCCCACGGCCAGCGTGAAGACGAATTGGACCACCGCGATCAGCGGGATCAAGGTCACGAGCCATGACAACCGGTGGTCGTAGAAGAACATGATCCCCATCAGGGGGACAATGCCGAAGGCGAAGCCAACGACGCCCGCGGTGGTGGCCGCCACCGGCAGGACGATCTTCGGGAAGGCGATCTGCTTGATGAGCCGATGCTGCCCGACGACCGAGTTGGCGGAGTCACCGATTGCCGAGGTGAACCACTTCCACGGGAGCACGGCGGCGAAGACGAAGAGCGGGTAGTCGGGAATCTGACGAGTCCGGATGAAGCTGACAAGAACGACGTAGACGGCCATGAGGAGCAGCGGGTCGAGCACCCACCACAGGTTGCCCAGGAGCGTGTTCACCCCCCGCTTGCGGATCTCTGCTTCGACGAGGTAGCGCACCAGGCGCCGCCGTGAGACGACGTCCGTGATCGCCTGGCCGACGAGTGCGAAGAACCCGGGGGTGCTGGCCGCAGCGATATGCGTACCGGCCGTCTCACTCCGTGCTGACATCGGGCCGAAGCCTAGCATTCCGCACCGGGATCGCGGCGAGGAAGCGCTCGACGAACCGCGCGCTGGCGTTGCCCCGGGCGTCGCCGAGGTGCGCGTCGATGAACGCGTCGTATGGCGCGAGGTCGAAGTGGTCGTCCAGGATGGCGCGGCCCACACCGGCCGTGTCGGCGACCTGGGTGCCGATCATCTCGGT
The DNA here is from genome assembly GCA_035463095.1 of Candidatus Angelobacter sp. Classification (GTDB taxonomy): domain Bacteria; phylum Chloroflexota; class Limnocylindria; order QHBO01; family QHBO01; genus JACDBZ01. The sequence goes on from DATHTR010000001.1 coordinate 1,115, forward strand.
CCGGTAGTCCAGGAACAGGCCCGGATCGGCCTCGTACTCGGCGAGGTCCGCGGTGAGCAGGATGAGCGGCCGCCTCAGCAGCGCCCAGTCGAAGACGACCGACGAGTAGTCGGTGATGAGCACGTCGGTGATGGTGAAGACGTCGTTGATCTCGGTCGACGGGTTGATGATCGCGTCATAGCCGCGACGACCGCTTCGGCCCCGGTGGAGATTGGGGTGGGCCTTCAGCACGAGCGCGTGATCCGCCGGGAGCATGGCGCGCAGCCGCTCGGCGTCGAGTCCGGGAGCGGCGCGCTTGCGCTCGCCGCGGCCGCGGAAGGTCGGCGCGTACAGCACCACGCGGCGGCCGGCCAGCTGCGGGTACTCGCTGAGCAGGCGGCGTCGGACGGCATCGGTCTCGACGTCGTCGAAGAACAGGTCGGTCCGCGGTGACCCCAGCGGCAGGACGCGCTCGACCGGTGTCCGGAGCGCCTCCGCGTAGGCCGACCGCGTCCCCTCCGAGCTGGCGATCACGTAGTCGTAGTGCCGGTGCAGGAAGCGGCGCTCCGGCTGACGCGGCGGGACGGCGGTCGCCAGGCCGAAGCGCTTGAGCGCACCGGCCGCGTGCCAGACCTGGACCACCGTCGTCCCCTCCCGGTGCGGTGCGATGTGGATCGGGAAGTACGCGTTGTCGACCACGAACAGGCGCGACGTGCACAGGTAGTACATGCCGCGGCTGAGCCGGAGCAGGTAGACGAGCTTGCCGAAGAATCGATAGCTGTAGGGCTCGAGCAGCAGCACGTAGGTCAGGTCCGGACGAGCGCGCTGCATCTCCGTGTACAGGTGCCGGAGGTTGCCCTCCAGCTTCGAGTGGCGCGCCGACGCCAGCACCACCCGGTCCTGCCGGATGGGAAGCACGCCGAACAGGATGCGCAGCCAGCGGAGCAGGCCGGTCGAAAGGAGGTACTCGATCCAGTTCATGCGGCGCCTGGGAGGGCTGAGAGTATATGCGGTATATACGTCGCAGCGTCCGCGTGGTTACGGGTCAAGGTGGCGCCGCACGTCGAGGACCTGGCCGGTGAGGTCGGAGCGGAGCAGCCGGATCGTGGAGCGGGCGACCTCCTCGGCGGTGAGGAGCAGCGCGTGCGCCTCGTCGGGGAAGGCGCGCCGCCGCATCGGCGTGTCCGTGCGCTCCGGGCTGACCGCATTGACCCGGATACCCTCGTCCGCCCACTCCTCGGCGAGGCCCTGGGACAGGTTCACCACGGCCGCCTTGCTGGCCGAGTAGGCGACGTACTCCGCCCGTCCCCGGGTGAACGAGCTCGACGCGAAGACGGTGAGCGAGCCGCGGCTCTCGCGGAGATAGCGGTACGCGGCGGCGGCGACGTTCAGGGTGCCGGTCAGGTTCACGTCGATGACCTCGCACAGCTCGGCCGGGTCGGCGTCTGCCACCCGTCCGATCCGCAGCACGCCGGCCGTGACGATCACGTGGTCGAGCCCGCCGAGTCGCTCCGCGATCTCGTCCACGCAGCGACCCACGGCGGCCCGGTCCCGCACGTCGAGTCCGGTGCTGCGGCCGACGACCTCCGCTCGCGCGCCCAGCCGCTCCGCTTCGTCGGCGATGGCACGCCCGATCCCATTCGTCCCGCCCACCACCAGCACGCGCGCATCGTGGAGTGCCGCGCCGACCGCCCCGGTCTCGTCGTCGTCGGCCAGCGTCTTCATCTGGAGCATCCGATCGGCGAGGACGAGGTCGAGCTTCGTTGTGATCTTGATGTTCACCTCGTCGCCGGGGACGGCGAGGATCTTCGCGCCGGGCACGTGCCGCAGGACCAGGCTGCAGTCATCGGTCGCCGTCAGGTCACGGGCCGCCGCGGCGGCCTCGTACGCCTGCTTGAGCACGCCGACCGTGAAGACCTGGGGCGTCTGGCCGCGACGGAAGCGCGAGCGATCCGGAATCTCGACCACGACTCCACCCTCGACGACCACGAGGGTGTCCGCGCTGGGGATCACGGTGTCGGTGCTGTCCGCGTCACCGGCCGCCACGGGGTCGATCGCGCGCCGCAGGACCTCGAGCGGCAGCAACGGCCGCACCGCGTCGTGCACGAGCACCACGTCCCGGTCGGCCGCGTCCAGCGCGAGGATGCCGTTCCACGTACTCTCATTGCGGCTCGATCCGCCGGCGACGACGCGGATCGGGATCCGGAGGTTCGCCTTCTCGACGAGGCGCTCGGTCTCGGCCTGCCAGCGCGGATGGGCCACCACCACGAGCCGATCGATCTCGGCAGCGGCGAGCGTCCGCAGGCTTCGGAGGAGGATCTCCTCGCCGGCAAGGCGCAGGAACTGCTTCGGGACCTCGCCCCCGAACCGGTTCCCGTCGCCGGCGGCCAGGAGGATTGCGCAGATGAGCATCGGCTCCAGGGATGACGTGGACGGACGGCAGAAGACTACGGCATCCGCCGAGGCGCCGCGTGGGCCCCTGCCGCCGTCCGGCCTCGAGGTCGCCGAAGCGGCCTGGGAGCGCATCCAGCTCCACCTCGCGATCCGCGCCCTGAACGGAGGCCCGGTCGACGCCGACGGCGAGCTCCACCTCCGTCCGGTCGATGCCACCGGCACCGGGACCCTGCCGTCCCGCTCCCCCACCCGCGGGGCCTTGCCGGCGCAGCGTATGGCCCGTTTCACGGTGTTCTGCGGCCCCGACCAGATGCCGCTCGCCGAAGGCCGATGGGAGCTCGTGCTGCGGCGGCCCGGTCAGGAGCCGGCGTGGACCTCGGTGGCGATGGGCGCCGGAGTGCCGGACGCGATCGAGCGCGCCTTCGCCTGGTACCAGGTCACCTATCGCGTGCATCCGGCCGAGAAGGCACCGGGCGCTCCGTTCGCGCTGAGCATCGCCGTCGACGGCGCTCGGCCCCGGAGCTGGACCACGCCGCGTGGCCTCCTGCGCGAGCTCCGTGAGCTGCGCCGTCGCGCCTGGGTCGGCCTGTTCAACCTGCTCGTGCGCGCCGTCGGCCGCATCCCGAACCGGGCGCCGTTCATCGTGCTCACCTCCGACTCGCGCACGGAGCTCGGCGGGAACCTGAAGCTCGTCCACGACCGGATGATCGAGCGCGGCATCCATCGGCACTACCGCATCCGGACGATCTTCAAGTCGAGCATCCGCACCCGCCGCGCGCTCCTCGATCGGGCACGCCTGGTGTGGCTCCTGGCGAGGGCGGAGGTGATCCTGCTGGACGACTACCAGCCGGCGATCTACCGGCTCCCCCAGCGGCCCGAGCGGCAGCGGATCATCCAGCTGTGGCACGCATGGGGGGCCTTCAAGACGGTCGGCTACAGCCGCATCGGCAAGCCCGGCGGCCCGAACCCGTGGTCGCGCGTCCACAAGAACTACACGTACGCGGTGGTGAGCTCCGAGCACGAGGTCCCGTTCTACGCCGAGGCCTTCGGGCTGCCCGACGACCGGCCGATGCCGACCGGCACCCCGCGCATGGACGACTTCCTGGATCCCGACCGCCAGGCGCTGCGACGGGAGCGGGCGCTCGAGCTCCTTCCCGCCGCCCGCGGCCGGCGGGTGGTCCTGTTCGCCCCCACCTTCCGCGGACGGAGCGCTCGGGGCGCCGACTACCCGGTCGAGGTCGTCGATGTCGCCGCGCTCCATGCGGCATGCGTCGAGCAGGACGCCGTGGCGATCCTGCGCCTCCATCCGTTCGTCGTCGCCCGCGTCCCGATCCCCGAGCCGTACCGGGACCGCGTGATCGAGGCGACCGACCTCGACATCGACACCAACGATCTGCTCCTCGTCACCGACGTCCTGATCACGGACTACTCGTCGCTCATCTTCGAGTTCAGCTCGCTCGGCCGGCCGATGCTCTTCTTCGCATACGACCTCGAGGAGTACGTGGCCACCCGCGACACGTACGAGCCGTACGAGACGTTCGTCCCCGGCCGCGTCGTCCGCACGTTCGACGAGCTCGTCGACGCGCTCCGCCGCCGGGACTTCGAGCAGGACAAGGTCGAGCCCTTCGCCCGGCGCCATCTTCCATCCGAGCCGGGATCGGCGACCGATCGGATCATCGACGAGCTGATCCTGGGGGGCCGCCGGTGAGCGACCTGCTCGTGCGGGCCCGCATCGGCCTCGTGCGCCTGGGGTTCGCCATCGGCGCTCGTCAGGCGCTCCGCCGCCGGGTGGTGCTCGCCACGGGGCACAGCCCCACCATCGGAGGGAACCTGGCCGCCATCCGGGATGCGCTCATTGCAGCCATGCCCGATGTCGAGGTCGTGGAGTTCGCCCATCGGCCCGGCGGTGGCCTCCGCGGCAAGCTCGTCGGCGCCTGGCATGCCCTGCACGGGGGGTACCTGCTGGCCACCTCTCGGTTGATCGTGGTCGACGACTACTTCTTCCCGATCTATGCCATCCGACCGCGCCGCCGCACCACGATCGTGCAGGTCTGGCACGCCAGCGGCGCCTTCAAGAAGTTCGGCTACAGCCTCGCCGGCAAGACCTTCGGGGCCGATGCCGCCGTACTGCGGCACGTCCGGATCCATGCCAACTACCACCGATGCCTGGTGTCGAGCGCATCGGTCATCCCCCACTATGCCGAGGCCTTCGGGCTGCCATCGGAGCGATTCACCTCGGCCATCGGCGTGCCGCGCACCGACCCGCTGCTGGACACCGGGTGGCGCGATCGAACCGCCGCCGAGGTCCGCGCGCGCTACCGCCTGCCGCCGGGACGACGGGTCATCCTCTACGCCCCGACCTTCCGCGGCGAGCGCACCACCGAGGCCCGGTTCGCCGACGAGCTCGACCTGGGGCTGCTGGCCCGCGAGCTCGGGACCGACCATGTCCTGCTCCTTCGGCTCCATCCGTTCATTCGCTCGCGGGTCGACATCGGTCCGGAGCTGGACGGCTTCGTGATCGATGCCTCCGACCACCCCGACATCCACGCGCTCATGCTGGCCAGCGACGTGCTCGTCACCGACTACTCGAGCGCGATCTTCGAGTTCAGCCTGCTGGAGCGGCCGATGGCCTTTTTCGCCCCCGACCACGATGCCTATCAGCGCGAGCGCGGGTTCTACCTCGACTACGGGCCCGACCTGCCGGGCCCGGTGTTCGAGACGACCGAGGCACTGGCGGGCTGGCTGCGCGCGGGGACCTTCGACGTCGACCGCGTGCGCGCGTTCCGCGACGCCTCGTTCGACGTCGCCGATGGCCGCGCCTCGGAGCGCTTCGTCGAGCAGATCGCCCGGCCCGCGCTGGAGGGAGAGGCGTGAAGCGCCTGCTCGTCCGGTCACCGAAGGACCCGTTCGAGGTCGTCTCCCCGCGCCAGGCATACCACCGCAACCTCATCGGCGACAACGCCGGCAACCTCGTCTTCCTGCAGGCGACGCACCGAATCCTGCGCACCTCGGACCAGGTCTGCGAGCCCGGCGGCTTCAGTGTCGACCCGCCGCTGGCGCGGACGGTGAACGAGACCTTCGACGCGTACGTCATGCCGCTCGCGAACGCCTTTCGCGCTCAATACGAGCCGAAGCTGAAGCGCATGATCCGCTTCCTCGAGCGCCTGACGATCCCGGTCGTGATCCTCGGCGTCGGCGCCCAGTCAGATCCCGACCTCGGCTTCGAGCGCCTGAAGCCGATGGAGCCGTCGATCCGCCGATTCATGACGGCCGCCCTGGATCGCGGCCCGGTGGTCGGCGTCCGCGGCGAGATGACCGCCGAGTACCTGTTCGGCCTCGGGTTCCGTGACGTCGAGGTCATCGGATGCCCGTCGATGTTCCTGCACGGTGATCGGATCGAGGTGACGAAGCGGGTCGCGGCGCTCGACCGCAACGCCCGCGTCTCGATCAACATCTCTCCGTACGTGGCCGCCATGGGCCCGATCAGCGTCCGTCATGCGGCGCGCTACCCGAACCTGGTCTACGTCCCGCAGGATCTCGAGACCCTCGGCGCGCTGATCCGCGGTGGCGGCTGGTCCAGCTCCCTGCCACCCGACGACCCGGTGCCGCTCCACTCGGCGCACCCGCTCTTCGCCGGCCGACGCGCGCGCTTCCACGTCGAGCCGTGGCCATGGATCGACGACCTGGCGACGCGCGACTTCAGCTTCGGCACCCGGATCCACGGCAACATCGCGGCGATCCTGGCCGGGACGCCGGCCTACGTCTTCGCGCACGACTCGCGCACCCTGGAGCTGGCCCGCTACTTCGAGATCCCGCACCGTCTCATGCGCGACGTCCCGCCCGACATCGACGCCGCAGATCTGCATGCGGAGGCTGATTACACCGCCCTGACGACGAACCACGCGCGCCGGTTCGCGGTCTTCGCCGCCTACCTCGCCCGTCATGGCCTCCGGCACGTCTGGCTGGACGGCGAGGACCCCGCTGCGTTCATGGACCGTGTCCGAGCCACCCGCTACCCCGCGGCCGTGACCGTTCCGGATGCGATGCTCAGGCCGAGATCGGTCGCCGGGCGGGCCTTCCGGGCACGGCATGCCGCCACGGTCGCCGGCTGGCAGGCCGCGGACTGGGTCATGGGTCAGCTCTGGCGGGCTCGGCGCCTCGTGCGGCGCGTCAGGCGGCGCCTGGTCTGAGGTCCGTGGCAGGCCTACGGGTGCTCGAGCGTCACCGGCGCAGGTACCGGGCGGCCCTCGGATCGCTCCACACCCGTCCGCGGCACCCGCATGGCGACCAATCCGGCCAGGACGGCCGCCCCGAGCATGATCCCGAACACGATCCCCACCGCCGACGGGAGGGCCAGCGTCCCGTTGTCCGCCAGGCCGACGATCGCCCCGCCGATCCCGGCCCCGAATGCCGTGCCGAGCGTGAACATGAGCTGGAGCGCGGCCGAGCTGACGCCCTCCTGCCCGGGAGGCGCGGTTTCCAGGGTCAAGAGCGCCAGCATCGAGTAGGCGAGCCCCATGCCCAGCCCGCCGATCGCCCATCCGACGGCCGCGACGATCCACGACGCACCGGGGAGCAGCACCCCCATGGTCACCGCGATCCCGGCCACGATGAGCGCCGCGCCGCCGACCACCACCGAGCGCCGATGCCCACCCCCCGCGGCGCGCGCCTGGAGCCACGACCCCGTGGCCCAGGTGACGGCCGCGGCCGACAGGGCGAGGCCGCCAAGGGTCACGCTGCCGTCCACGACGCGGACGACGGTGAGCGGGATGAAGGACTCGGTTCCGAAGAATGCGAACGACACCACGAAGCTCGCGGCCATCACCGACGGCCGGCCGGCCGCCAGGCGCAGGCTGCCCGGCGGCAGGAGGTGCGCGAGCCCGCGCAGGCCCAGGAAGCCGCCGATCGCCGCCAGCAGGAGGGCGAGCGGGACGGACCCGACCGAGAACGCGGACAGCAGCACCGTCGATCCGATCGCCAGCTGGAGCGCATCGAGAGCCCGACGCCGGTCACTGCGGCGAGGTCCGTCCGAGGCCGGCGCCGGCCCCAGGGAGCGCAGCTGCGGATGCACGGCAGCGCCCATCAGCAGCAGCAGCGGCACGATGCCGAGGAAGACCCAGCGCCACCCGATGGTGTCCGTCACGAGCCCGGCCAGGGCCGGCCCGATGAGCCCGGGCACGACCCAGGCGCTCGAGACGAGCGCGATCATGCGCGGCCGGACCGACGGGTGATAGGCCCGCGCGATGACCACGTACACCACCGACCCGATCGCCCCGGAACCGAAGCCCTGGATCGCCCGGCCGGCGATCACGACCGGCATCCCGGTGGCCACCCCGGCAACCAGCAGGCCCGCGGCGAACAGCGCCACGCCGACGATGAGCGCGCGGCCCGGCCCGTGACGGTCGGCATCGCTTCCGCCCAGGGTGATGCCGATGATCGTCGTCAGCCAGAACGCGCTGAACGCCCAGCCGTAGAGGTCCAATCCGCCGAGCTCACCGACGGTTGCGGGCAGGACCGTCGGCACCGCCATGCCCTCGAAGGCGGCGGCCGTGATCAGGCCGATCACGCCGGCGGTCAACAGCCGGCGCTCCGGCGCCCAGGCGCCGGCCGACGCGTTCACTCGAGGATGGCTGGGCCGAGGAGCAGCGGCGTGCCGAGCTTCGCCTCGTAGCGCGGACGGAAGCGCTCCGCGTTGTACATCGTCGCGACGTCGAGCTGCCTGGCTCCGAGCGAGCGCTCCGGGAGCGGCGCGTGGGCGTACTTGCCGTCCCGCACGGCCACCATGCGGCCGAACGTTCCATCGGCGAGCAGGTCGACCGCGACGTTCGCGAAGGTGATGGCCACCATCTGATCGAGCGCGTCCGGGTCGCCCGAGCGCAGGTCGTAGGTGAGGTCGCTGTTGACCGTCTCGATCCCGGTCCGCCGCTTCAGCTCGGCGGCAAGGGTCTCCCCGACGTCGGCCTTGTGCCGGTGCCCGAACGCATCGGCTTCCCCCACCTCGGCGATCGCGCCGCCTTCCCAGATCGCGCCCTCCGACGCGATCACGAAGGCGTAGTTCGACGGGTTCGCGCGCCAGTCGTCGAGCAGGACCTCGGACAGCCGATCGAGGTCGAACGGGGCTTCCGGGATCACGCAGCGGGCACTGGTGACATAGGCGCTGTACCAGGCCGTGTAGCCGGCATTGCGGCCGAAGATGCGGAACACGCCGATCCGCTCATGGCTGCCGAGCGTGGTGCGCTGCCGGTTGATGAGCTCCTTGGCGCGTGTCACCGCCGTCGAGAATCCGATGCAGTACTCGGTGCCATGGACGTCGTTGTCCATCGTCTTCGGGATGGCGATGACCGGGAAGCCCTCGCGTCCCAGCCGGGCCGCGTAGCTCAGGGTGTCGTCGCCGCCGATGGCGACGAGCGCGTCGATGCCCAGCCGCTCGAGATTCTCGAGCACGACCGGGGTGAGATCGTACCGATCCTCGTCGGCTCGAAGCGCATCTCGGCGGGAGGCGTCGAGGCCGTCCGGAAGCGCCTTCGCCTTCATCGCCGATGGGTTCGTGCGCGACGTGTGGAGGACGGTGCCGCCGGTCCGATCGATGGCGCGCGTGGTGACGCGATTCAGCGGCCGGAGATAGCCCCCGCCGTCGTCGCGGGCATGATCGACGTGGGTCAGGCCCTTCCAGCCGCGTCGGATGCCGAGCGCCTCCCAGCCGACCTCGCTGGAGCGGTAGACGACGCTCTTGATGACCGAATTGAGCCCCGGGACGTCGCCGCCGCCGGTCAGGATTCCGATGCGTTTCATGAGATCGCCGCCATCTTCCCAGATCGGCCGGTGTTTGTGGAAAACAACGATTTCTGGCACAATCATCGTCCGCACGAACGGAGTCTCGCCCTTGTCTTCGACACCCACCCGCCAGCGCCGCTATGTCACCTGGCGGCTGCCTGATCGCCACTTCAGCAAGGTGCATCTCGTCGGTGAGCCCGGCCAGACCGTGTGCGGACGCGCCCTTCCGCGCGCCACCGGCCAGCCGAAGGCGCCGATCCCCGATTCGGAGATGTGCCCGGACTGCGACGCCCAGGGCTGACGCTCCCGCGCGTCCCGTGACGATGGCTCACCCGCCGGCCGTTGACCTGGTCAACGGCCGGCGGTTCACGGACGGGGCCGCGCAATGACGATCACGCTTCCGGCGGACGCGATGGTGGTCCTGGCGGGCATCGCCGCGTCGGGGAAGTCCACGTTCGCGCGCCGCCACTTCGCCCCGACCGAGGTCCTGTCGTCGGACGAGCTGCGCGCCCGCATCACCGACGATCCGCACGCCCAGGCTGCCACCGAGGATGCCTTCGATCTGCTGCACCGGATCCTCGCCATGCGGCTGCGACGCGGCCGGCTGACGGTGGTCGACGCCACGAACGTCGAGGCCTGGGCTCGCGCCGAGCTCGTGGCCGTGGCGCGCCGCCATCGGCGGCCGGCCGTGGCCATCGTCCTCGACCTGCCGCTCGACGTCGCCCTCGCCCGCAACGCGGCGCGCCCTGCACCCCGGCCGCCCGACCGCGCCGTCCGGCGCCAGCACGGTTGGCTGCGAGACGCGATCGACGAGATGGAGGCCGAGGGATTCGCGGCGGTGCATGTGTTGAGCAGCCCTCAGGCCATCGACGGGGTGACCATCGCGCGGGCCTGACCTTCACCGCCATGTCGCTGTCACGCAGGGTCGACAGTTCGCACGTGGCACGCCCGGCGCGTGCCGCTCGTCACGCGCAGATGACGCCGATGCGCACGAGCGATGCGCCGGCGTGCGGCTCCTGCGGCCGGGTGTCATCCCGAGTCGACACACGGCACCCACGCGGGCTGCCAGGGTGCTGATCGTCGCCTTTGGGTGACACCGCCCGATGGACGAAACATGCCCGCCGCCGGGCACGCGAATGTCCCGAAGGAACAGTCCTCCGACGCCGATGACCGAAGCCACCGATGCCGTCCGGTTCCCGATGACCGAAGCCACCGGATCCGCGTCCCGGGTCACGCAATCGAAATCATGTGAACCGGTGTGT
>DATHTR010000002.1:0-40843 GCA_035463095.1 Candidatus Angelobacter sp.
CGTCGAGGGTGTAGAGCAGGAGCCGATCCGGCAGCTCCTCGATCCGATCCGCCAGGCCGTCGAGCTTGCCGTCCAGGCTGGCGCGCACGGCATCGGTGAAGCGCAGCTCGAGCACCTCCCTGGTCGAGTGCTCGTCGATGAGCTGGCGCGGCGACCCCTCCGCCACGATCTTCGCCTTGTCCATCACGACGAGGTGGTCGCACAGCTGCTCCGCCTCGTCCATGTAGTGGGTGGTGATGATCAGGGTCCGGCCGCGGCGCTTCAGCTGGTACAGCCGCTCCCACAGGAGGTGCCGCGCCTGCGGGTCGAGGCCGGTGGTCGGCTCGTCCAGGATGACGAGGTCGGGGTCGTTGATGAGGGCGCGGGCGATCGTCAGGCGGCGCTTCATCCCGCCGGACAGCGGCTCCACCTGGTCCTTCGCGCGCTCGGAGAGCTGGACGAAGTCGAGGAGCTCCTCGGTTCGCTCGTCGGCAAGCTTCCGCGGGATGTCGAAGTAGCGCGCGTACATCTCGAGGTTCTCGCGCACCGTGAGCTCGGTGTCGAGGTTGTCGATCTGCGGCACGACGCCGAGTCGGGCCTTGATCTCGCGCGCCTGCGTGCGCGGATCCATGCCGATGACGCTGAGCGTGCCTTCGGTGATCGGACTGGAGCAGGCGATCATCCGCATGGTGGAGGTCTTGCCCGCCCCGTTCGGACCCAGGAAGCCGAACGCCTTGCCCGGACGCACGTCGAAGTCGACGCCATCGACGGCGGTGAAGCCGTTCTTGTAGCGCTTCGTCAGGCCGCGCGCATGGACGAGAGACGGGTGCTGGCTCATGGGGCTCGCCATTCTAGACCGATGTCCGGATCGGATCTCATCGGTCATCCGTCGCGATTCCTGTCATCGCCTGGCGGGAAGGGGAGCTACCGTGATGCCATGACCGTCCGCACGGTGATCCAGCGCGGCCCGAAGGAGAAGAAGGTGGCCGCGTTCGCCCTCGACTGGCCGGGATGGAGCCGCGGCGCGAAGGACCCCGGTGCGGCAGTGGAGGTCCTCGAGGCGTATCGCGACCGATACCGTCCGGTCGCCGCCCTCGCCGGGCTGAGCGCCGAGTTTGAGGGAGCCGGCCCGCTGGAGGTGGCGGAGGACCACGTCGGCGTGGGCTCCACGGACTTCTGGGGCATCTCCTTCGCCCCGTCGTCCTTCGAGCAGGAGCCGATGGGGGTCGACGAGCTCGATCGGAAGCTGACATTGCTGCGCGCGGCGTGGACGTACTTCGACGATGTCGCTGCCCGCGTCTCGCTCGAGCTCCGCCTCGGACCGCGAGGCGGCGGACGCAACCGCGACGAGATCGTCCGCCACGCTCTCGGCTGGGAACGAGCGGACCTGGCGAAGCGGGTCGGCGTCGTGGTGGATCCGATCATTCCGCCAACAGCCGATGGGTTCAGCTCCCATCGCGACGAGTTCGTCGCCGCGCTGCGCACCTACAACGCGGAGGGCCGGATGGCCCGGGGCCGGAACTGGACCATCGCCCTCCTGCTGCGGCACACGGCGTTTCACGTCCTCGACCACGCCTGGGAGATGGAGGACCGTGACCTCTCCCAGGGGGACTGGAGGCCGGAGCGTTAGAGGCCTGCCGCCAGCGAGTCCGCCCGGGGATCGGCGCCGCCCTGGTAGGAACCGTCGGGGCGGCGGCGGATCATCTGCGCCCAGCCCATGAGCGGCGTGCGCGGCTCGACGAGGTCGACCTCGTGCCCGAGCGCGCGCAGCCCATCGGTGGTTGTCGCGTCGACGCCGTCGGACTCGATGGCCAGCCGGCGCAGCGGTGTGAACGGCGCGTCGGTCTGGACGACCCAGCGCGGCCGGTCGACGATCGCCTGCGGGTCGAGCCCGTCGTCGACGACGCCGGTGACGAGCTGGACCATCGTCTGTGGCTGGCCGTCGCCGCCCATGGCGCCGAAGGTGACCTCCGCGCGGCCGTCGCGGAGCAGCATGCCCGGCATGAGCGTGTGGAGTGTCCGCGACCGCGGCGCCAGGCCGTTCGCGTGCGCCGGGTCGAGGGAGAAGTAGGCACCGCGGTTCTGGAGCATGATCCCGGTCCGGCCCCCCATGACGCCGGATCCGAAGCCCATGTAGTTCGACTCGATGAGGCTGACGAGCATGCCGTCCGCATCGGCGGCGCACAGGTACACGGTCCCGCCCCCGGGCGGATTGGTGGGCGTGAACGCCTGCGCCCGATGCGGATCGAGCCGCGAGGCGAGCCAGCGGGCATGCTCCGCCGACAGCAGCTCGGCTGGATCCGCGAGGCCGCGCTCGGGGTCGGTGACGCAGCGGTCGCGTTCGCTCCAGGCGACCTTGATCGCCTCGGCCTGGGCGTGGATCCGCTCCACGGAGTCGGGCTCGCCCATCGGCCAGTCGAGCTCCCCGAGGACGTTCAGCGCCATGAGGGCGGTGATGCCCTGGGAGTTCGGCGGCATCGTCGCCACCTCGATGCCGGCATAGGTGGTGGAGATCGGGTCGACCCAGTCGCCGCGGTGGGCGGCGATGTCGTCGGCGGTCATGACCCCGCCGGCGGCCTGCACGGCTCGGGCGATCTCCTCGCCGAGAGGTCCGCCGTAGTACGCCTCGCGGCCGCCTGCGGCCAGCGTGCGCAACGTCTCCGCCAGGAGCGGCTGGCGGAAGATCGAGCCCGGATCGCCGGCGTCGCCGAAGACGCGCCGCGCGCTCTCGTCGAAGAAGCCGAGCGACGAGCGGATCGACCCGGCGGTGATGCGTGTCAGCGCATACCCCTCCTCGGCGGTCCGGGCGGCGGGAAGCAGGGCGTCGGCCAGTGAGCGGCGGCCCCATCGGTCGAGGAGGGCGACCCAGGCATCGACGGCGCCCGGCACGTTGACGGTGAGCGGCCCGCGCTGCGGCATCTCGTGGTGCCCGCCTGCCCGCACGCGCTCGATGCTCAGTCCGGCGGGGGAGCGACCGCTGCCGTTGTAGCCGTGAAGGCGACTCTCGCCGGGCTCCCAGACGAGGGCGAACGCATCGCCGCCGAGGCCGCAGGCGTTGGCGTACACGACGGCCAGCATCGCGTTCGCGGCGACGGCGGCATCGACCGCGGTCCCACCCTCGCGGAGCGCCTGCACGCCGACCTTCGTGGCCAGCGGGTGGGGCGTGGCGACCATGCCGTGCGGCGCGGTGATCGGAGGCATCGGCCTGACCGTACCAGAGTCGGCGGCGCACAATGGAGGCGTCGCGGATGCCACACAGGACGGAAGCTTGACCGATGACCTCGTCTGACCAGCGCTCCACCGGGGAGCCGATGACCATCGCCGTGATCGGCGCGACCGGCTTCGTCGGCAGCAGCGTGGTGCCCCATCTCGCTCGCGCCGGGCATCGGGTCCTCGCCATCTCGCGCGATGGTGAACGGCGCTCCGGGTGGTCCGACGCGGTCGAGAGTCGTGCGGCCGACGTGACCAGCGGCGCCGGCCTGCCCGACGCGCTCGACGGCGCGGACGCGGTGGTCCACCTGGTTGCCATCCCGCGCGAGTCGAAGGACCAGACATTCGCCGCGGTGAACGTGCGCGGGACGCAGCGCGCCGTCGAGGCGGCCTCGGCCGTCGGCGCAGGGCGGTTCGTGCACCTGTCGGCACTCGGCGTGATCGACGACCCGAAGCTCGATTACCTGTACTCGAAGTGGCTGGGCGAGGAGCTCGTGCGCGCCAGCGATCTCGACTGGGTGGTCCTGCGGCCATCCCTGCTCTTCGGCCCCGGCGACGGCTTCTTCTCCCTCGTGCGAACGACCCTGAAGTGGTGGTCGCCGGGCATCGTCGCCATCCCGGGCGACGGCAGCGCGCGGTTCCAGCCCCTGGCGGTGGACGATCTCGCGCTGGCGGTCGAGCGTTCGGCGGTGGACGCGGACCGTGTCGGATCGATCTACGAGCTCGGCGGGCCGGCGTACTGGACGTACCGCGAGATCGTGGACGAGGTCATGAAGGTGACCCGCATGAAGCGGATCAAGCTCGGCATGCCGATTCCGCTGATCAGCGCGCTCACCAGCGTCACCGACCGTGTGCTGCCCGTCTTTCCCGTGAGCCACGACCAGATCAGCTCCCTCCAGCGGCCCAACTTCACCGATCTCGACGCCTTCGTAGACGCCTTCGGGGTCGAGCCGCGGCCGATGGACCTGTCCTACCTGAAGGGCTGAGGACGCGAGCAACACGGGCCGAAGGTCCGGGAAGGTCCGGGACATCGGCCCTTCGCCACCGTCGATGACGCGCGTCAGGATGGCGCGATGAACGATACGGCCGAGGCGATCATCGTCGGTGCGGGCATCCACGGCGCGTCGCTCGCCTTCCACCTGGCGGAGGCGGGAATGCGCCCGGTGGTCGTGGAACGCAACTCGATCGCTGCGGGCGCGACGGGCCGCTCGAGCGGCCTCGTGCGGATGCACTACGACGTCGAGGCCGATGCACGCCTGGCCTGGCGCTCGCACGCCTACTTCGTCGACTGGGCCGAGCGGGTGGGCGGGGACTGTGGGTTCGTGGAGACCGGCTTTCTCCAGCTCGTCGCCCCGGACGAGGCGGACCGCCTCCGCGCCAACGTGGCGATGCAACAGCGCATCGGCATCGACACCCAGCTCGTCGACGCCGACACGGTTGGGAAGCTGCTGCCCGGATGCGTCGTGGACGACGTCGTGGTCGCCGCACACGAGCCTCGCTCCGGCTACGCGGACCCGAGCATGACGACTTCGATGCTCCTGGCCTCAGCCCGGGGCAAGGGCGCGCGGCTGCTGACCGGCCGAACGGTGACGGGCGTTCGCGTCGCGAGCGACCGCGTGATCGGCGTGGACACGACGCACGGCCCGATCGACGCGCCGCTCGTGGTCGACGCGGCGGGTCCCTGGGCGGCGGCGCTGGCCGCGACCGTGGGGCTCGAGCTGCCCATCGAGGTGTGGCGGCACGACGTCGCGTATCTCCGTCGGCCGCCGGAGATCGGGACCCACCCGGTCGTCATCGACTTTGCGAACGCGATGTACGCGCGACCGGAGGGCGCCTCGCTGACGCTGGTCGCCCTGGAGGACGGGAACCCTGTCGGAGGCTCGCCGGACGAGCCGGTCGACGCCGCGCAGCGAGGCTTCCTCGAGCGCGCCGCGGCCCGGCTCGCGCGACGGCTCCCGGCGATGGAGGACGCCGGGCTGCACAGCGCCCACAGCGGCCTGGATGGCATCACGCCCGACCTGCACCCGATCATCGGCCCCGCCGGCCCCGAGGGTTTCTTCCTCGACTGCGGATTCTCCGGCACGGGGTTCAAGATCGCGCCAGCCGTCGGCGAGGCGCTCGCCGGCCTCATCCTCAGGCGTTCGTCGCAGGTGGTCGACCTCGTCCCGTATCGCTTCGAGCGGTTCGCCGAGGACGACCCGGTCATCGGCGAGCACCCGTACGCGCCGATCTGGCACTGAGCTCGTCGATGAACCGATCCGCGACCTCGGCGGTACCGAGGTTGAGGAGGTGCCTCGCATGAACGCCCTCGGCAGCGGCACGAAGGACGATCCCTGGCGGCTGACCACCGCGCCCGGCACGAGCGCGTACACGATGCATCGTGACGAGGCCGCAGATCCGCCGGCGCTCGTCTGCCAGGTCGGATCGACGCAGCTGCGCTACCACCTGCGTGCCGTCGACGACCTGCACGCCTGGCTGAAGGATCAGGGCGACTGGGTCCCGCTCGGCGCGACCGACGAGCAGAAGGAGCCCGCGCCCGGAACGGTCGAGGCCTGGGGCCGCTCCCCGGACAACCCGGTCGGTGGTTGGTACGGGCTGCGAAAGGGCTACCGCGGCCGCTTCGGGATGTACCTCCCGCCGCTTCTCGAGGCCTTCGGCCTGGCCGAGCTCGAGCACAACCCCCGGAACAACCGCGTCCGAGCCAGATAGGCCGGCCAGGCCACTGCGCTTGCCACACTGCGCGCTGGGCGCGCGGTGCATGATCGTTCGCACGCGCGTAACTCGTCAGCGAGCGTGCTGCTGGGCCGCGCGATCCCTCCCACAGTGCTCCGCCGCGGCGCATTGCGGGGACGCGTCGCCGCCACCTCCACAATGCGTGCATGGCGCGCCGGGCCGCGGAGAGGGTACGCGCCTCCGATCCCTAGGGCTGTGCCTCCCACGTCTCGCCGGGCTCGAGCGCCACGACCTGCGCCGAGGTGTGCTCGCGCAGCTCGTCGGGCGTCCCGACCAGGATCGGGAAGGTGGCGTAGTGGACCGGGATGACGGTCGAGGCCCCGACCATGTCGGCCGCCCTCCCCGCGTCTCGGGGGCCCATCGTGTAGTGACCGCCGATCGGCAGGACGGCGATCTCGGGGCTGAAACGCTCGCCGATGAGCTGCATGTCGCCGAACAGGTCGGTGTCGCCGGAGTGGTAGACCGTCGTCCCGTCCTCGAACTCGATGACCCAGCCCCAGCAGCCGAGGTCGCGCGTGACCGGCGCGGTGCCCTCGGTCAGGGTCATGCCGCCGGTGTGGTCGGCGCGAACCATGGTGAAGCCGATGCCGGCAGCCTCGAACGTGCCGCCCTTGTTCATGCCGACCGCGTCGACCCCGTAGGTCGCCAGCTGGAGCTGCATCTCGTGGCTGCAGACGACGACGGCGCCGTCAGCGGTCGCCAGCTCGCGCACGTCCGACAGGTCGTCCCCGGCGTGGTCGAAGTGCCCGTGGGTGGGAGCCACCACGCTCACCTTCTCGGGCGTCCGGTAGGCGTCGGCGTAGTTCGGGGCTCCGGTCCAGCGGTCCACCCAGATCCAGGCGTCGTTCGGGGATCGGTAGAGCACGCCGCCGTGCCCGAGGCGGGTGATGCGCAGGTTCGCCATCGGTGATCGCTCCTCCTTGGGATGCACCGATCCTAGCCGCACGAGGGATGCCCGACCACGGGCCGCGAGATGGATGCGCCGGACCGATGCGGGGCACCGGCCCGGCGTCAAACCGTCACTCGGGAACGGGGACCGTGCCGCGCGCCGGCGAGTCGCCATCGACGATCGACCCACCCGGAGGGGCGAGCCGCTCGGACGCCTGCTCGGTCGTGACGGCACCGCCGCCCGCCGCGTCGGCCGCGACGATGTTGGCGAGGCCGAAGCCGCCGGCCGCTCCGAGCACCAGGGTGCCGGTCAGCGCGCCGGTCAGCACCAGGCGGCGCCGGAAGGCATCCGCGTCCTCGCGCGTCGGGAAGTGCACCGCGATGGCGTGGCCCTCGGTGTCGTCCTCGTCCTCGAAGGCCCGCAGTCGCAGCGTGCTGCTGGCGATGTGACCCTCGAGGTCCGCATCATCCTCGGTCAGCCTGACGAGCACGCGGGGGGTGCCGGGACGGCGCTCCAGTTGATCCCTGACCCAGTCGGGGTCGTCGGCCTGGATGTCGAAGTACTGCTCCTGATCGCTCATGCTCAGCTCCTGTGTTCTGCCGGACAGGTGGGGGCGGATGGGGTGGCGCCGAGCTCTCGTGACAGCTGCGCAACCCGACGGACGCGGCCCCCGGACGCGGATGGTCGATCTCACCCTGCGCTCTGGGCGACGCGCGCACCATCATCCGCGTGACGTGCGAGGTGCCGGCTCGGCGACACCGCGTCTGTCTGGTGCGCGACAGCCTGGGGCGAGGGTCAGGCGATCGTCCGGAGGACTCGTGCCGGGTTTCCCACGGCGACCACGCCGGCCGGCAGATCCTTCGTGACGACGGCGCCGGCGCCGACGACGGTGTCGCGGCCGATCGTGATGCCCGGCAGAACGATGACCCCGCCGCCGAGCCAGACGTTGTCGCCGATGACGATCGGCTCGCCGCCCTCCCATCGGCCCCGACGCTGCTCGGGATCGATCGGGTGGGTGGGCGTCAGGAGCTGCACGTTCGGACCGATCTGGCAGTCCGCGCCGATCCGCACCTCGGCCACGTCGAGGATGACGCAGTTGACGTTGATGAACGTGCGCGCGTCGACGGTGGTGCGGTAGCCATAGTCCATCTGCAGGGGAGGCCGGATGACGACGTCGTCGCCGATCTTGCCGAGGAGCTCGGTCAGCAGGCGCCGACGCTCGTCGACGTCGGTCGCGCGCGTGGCGTTGTAGGAGGCGAGGAGAGTCGCGCAGCGTGCCGCGTCGGCCTCGAGCTCGGGGTCGTCGGCGACATAGAGCTCGCCGCGGAGCATGCGCTCCTTCATCTCGCCCATCGGCTCGCCCGTCAGCCCGGCGCGAGCAGCCGGCCGGCCGCCGAGATCCGGCGCAGCCAGGGCAGCTCTCGCGCGATGGTCGTCTCCAGGCCATGGCCGGGGAGGACGCGCACCGACTCCGGGATCTCGCGTGCCAGGCGGGCCAGGGAGGCGACCATCTGCTCGTCGTTGCCGCCGGCCAGGTCGGTCCGGCCGTAGGATCCCGCGAACAGGACGTCGCCCGAGAGGAGCAGCCCACCGCGCTCCTCGTACAGGCAGATGGATCCCTCGGTGTGGCCGGGCAGATGGAGCACGTCGAACACGAGATCGCCGATGACGAGCTGCTCGCCCTCGTTGAGCTCGTGGGTGGCGGTGACCGCCTCGAGCTCGAAACCGTAGGAGTTGCGCCCGTCGAGCCGGTACGCGTCGTCCGGGTGAATGGCGAGCGGCGCGCCGGAGCCGCGCATGAGCGGCGCGTCGTCGAAGATGTGG
Source organism: Candidatus Angelobacter sp. (assembly GCA_035463095.1). Classification (GTDB taxonomy): domain Bacteria; phylum Chloroflexota; class Limnocylindria; order QHBO01; family QHBO01; genus JACDBZ01. Next base: position 8,636 of record DATHTR010000002.1, read on the forward strand.
TCGATGTGCCCGTGCGAGTTCACCACGCGGTGGAGCCGCAGGCCGTTGGCGGCGACCCGCTCGAGGAGCGGGTCGGCGGCGCCCATGCCCGGGTCGAGCACGAGCGCATCCGTCGAGCGGCCGTCCCACACCAGGTAGGCGTTCGTCTGCCACGGGCCGAAGGCGCCGACCTCGATGCGGATGGCGTGGTCGGGGTCGGGCGCCGGGGCGCCCGATCGCTCGACATGGGGCTCCGTCACTGCTCGCGACCGCCGGCCGGGCCGACCACCCCCGGCAGGCCATCCGCCGCGCGCAACCCGAAGTGCGCGGCCAGCTGGCGGGCGAGCTCCTCTTCGACGGCCTCCATCGGCACCTGGGCGCCGGTCTCGCGGGCCAGCGAGGTGACGGTCTTGTCGGGGATCCCGCACGGGATCATCTCGTCGAACCAGCGCAGGTCGGTGTTCACGTTGAGCGCGAGGCCGTGCGTCGTGACGCCGCGCCTCACCCGCACGCCGATGGCGGCCAGCTTCCGCTCGCCATCGACCCAGATGCCGGGATGACCGGTGAGCCGGTCGCCCGCCACCTCGAAGGCCGCGGCGGTGGCGATGATGGCGTCCTCGAGGGTGCGGACGTATCGGCGCAGGTCGAGCGGATCGTGGAGCTCGACGATCGGGTACGCCACGATCTGGCCAGGGCCGTGGAACGTGATGTCGCCGCCGCGGTCGATGCGGATGAGCTCGGCGCCGATCTCCCGGAGACGCTCGGGCGTGGCAAGCATGTTCGTCTCATTGCCGCCTCGGCCGATGGTGTACACCGGGAAGTGCTCGAGCAGCAGCAGGCGATCGCCGATGCGCCTTCCGCGCCGCTGCTCGGCGAGCTCGTCCTGAAGCTCCCAGGTCGGGCGGTAGGCGACCGTCCCCAGGCGCTCCACGGTGAGCAGTCCGCCATGCCCGGCGAGCAGCGGGTGTTCGTCACTTGCCGGCCGGTGGGGTGCGCCACGTTTCGGTCGCGTCGGTCGCGTGTGTGTCGCGCGGTCGCTCGACGGAGGGGCGCTGATGTCACGGAACGGGGTGTCGGTGGTCATCGGTCTACCTGCCGGTTTGCCAGGAGCGGGACGAACAGCGACCCAGCAGCACGGTCGCGATGTGGGGCAACCGGCTCGTCACAGTGCGCGCCCTATGACGCGGCGGCCGCGCTCTGGCGTCCGGGGACCTGTTCCGCGGCGTGGTAGCTGGAACGCACGAGTGGCCCGGACTGGACGTGGGTGAAGCCCATCTCCAGGCCGATGCGGCGCAGCGCCATGAACTCGGCCGGCGTGTAGTACTTGTGCAGCGGCAGGTGCTTCCGGCTCGGTCGCAGGTACTGGCCGATGGTGACGACGTCGACATCGGCGTCGCGCAGCAGGCCGAGCGCCTCGAGGATCTCGTCCCAGGTCTCGCCCAGCCCGAGCATGATCCCGGTCTTCGTCACCATCTGGTCGAAGGCGATCTCGCGGGCCACCTCGGCAGCGTGGGTGAGGACGAACACGGAACGATCCCATCGCGCGCGACGCCGGACCGGCCGCTGAAGGCGGGGGACGGTCTCGACGTTGTGCCCCAGGATGTCGGGCTGCGCCTCGACGACGGTGCGGATGTCCCGCTCGCGGCCGTTCAGGTCGCTGATCAGCACCTCGATCCCGGTGCGCGGCGTGGCCAGGCGGATCTGGCGAATGGTCTCGGCCACGATCTCGGCGCCGCCGTCGGGCAGGTCGTCGCGGGCGACCATGGTGATGACCACGTGCTGGAGGTTCATCTGCCGCACGGCCTCGGCCACGCGTCGCGGCTCGTCCAGGTCGGTGACCGGGGGCCGGCCGGTATCGATGGCGCAGAACCCGCAGTTCCGGGTGCAGACGCTGCCCAGGATCATGATGGTCGCCGTGCCGAGGGCCCAGCATTCGCCGATGTTGGGGCAGCGGGCCTCCTCGCAGACCGTGTTCAGGGATCCGCCTCGCACGATCGACTTGGTGCCGGCATAGGTGCTCCCGGCGCCGACGCGGACCTTCAGCCACTCCGGGCGCCGGCCGTTCGGACCGGCGTTCTCGGGGACCGGGTCGCCGGTCGCGAGGAGGCCGCCGTCCATCTGCGGCCCGCCGGGGTACATGACGTCGGACGGGCTGCCGTGCCCGCCAGCCGGGTTGCTGACGACGCTCAGCTCGCCGAGCGTGGTGAAGTCCGGGCGCGTCGGATCGAAGGCCATGCGACGAGTCTACCGAAGGCGTCCGTGATGCGCCCGATCGCCGTCCCGGTCGCGGCTGAGTTCGAGGAGTTCGCTAGGGGCGCACGTCCTCCCATGGGACGGAGACCAGGTCGCCGTGGCCGCTGCGACGGACGAAGTACAGCGTTCCTCCGTCGGGTGACCAGCTGGCGTGGTACTCGTCGCGGCCCGTGTTCGACGCCAGCGGCCCGATCTCGGTCCACGACTCGCCGTCGCCCTCGGCGAGATAGAGGTCGCCGAGTCCCGAGCCACCGGGCCGGCCGATCGAGGTGAAGACGAGCTGCGTTCCATCAGCGCTGAGCGCCGGGTTGAACTCCCAGACGGGCGAGTTGAGGTCGGACACGGGTCTCGGCTCGCCGTACGGGTCGGCGTCGTCGTCGGCCGGCGTGGCGACGAAGAGGTCCCAGCCGGCCGAGCCATCACGGTCGCTGGCGAAGATGATGGTGCCGTCCTCCGACACCGAAGCCCCGAGCTCGTCCGCCTCGGAGCCCAGGCTGGCCAGGTGCACGGGCTCGCTCCACCCGTCCCCGACCCGGTCGACGCGGAACAGCTCCGCGTCGTCTCGCGCGACACCGTCGATCGGGCGGATCGATGAGAAGAACACGTGTGCGCCGTCGGGGGAGAACCATGGATCGATGTCCGGGTGCTCGCCGGAGAATGGCACCACCGTGGGCTCGGTCCACGATCCGTCCACGAGGCGCGTCTCGTAGATGGTCGCCTGCCGGGACTGTGGGAAGAACCGCTCGCCCCGGGCGAACAGCGCCGTCGTCCCGTCCGGTGTGAACGTGATCCGGTACTCCTCGGCATCGGTCGAGACCACGCCCGGGGCGAATGCGGCGAGCTCCGGCGCGTGCGATGCCTGCGCCGGCGTCGAGGACGGTGCGGCCGAGGCGGATGCGGCCGTCGGACTCGACGCGGGCGGGTTGAGGGTCGTCGTCGGCGATGCGGCCGGACTCGATGCACAGGCGGCCAGGAGCAGCACGGCGACGGCCGCGAACGCGGGTCGTGGCACGAGGAATTCCCCCTTGTCGGGCGAGAGCTGGCGAGGGTGCCGTGATGCGTACCACGGCGGCCCCCCAAAGGTTCATCGGCGGAACTCTGCCCGCTCAGCCCAGGGTGGTGTTGAGGTCCCACTCCTCGAGCTGCTTGCGCACATCGGCCAGGAAGAACCCGACCTGCGCACCGTCGAGCACGCGATGGTCGAACGAGCAGGTCATGTTCATCATGTGCCGGATGGCGATCACGTCCGCGCCGTCGACCTCCATCACCCGGGGCCGCTTCACGATCGCCTCCATCGACAGGATCGCGACTTCAGGGGCGTTCACGATCGGCATCGAGCTGACGGAGCCGAACCATCCGGTGTTGTTCACCGTGAAGGTGCCGCCCTGCAGCTCGTCGAGCCGGAGCTTCCCGGAGTGCGCCCGCGAGCTGATGTCGCGGATGCGGCCGTTCACGCCGCTGATCGACAGCTGGTCGGCGTTGGCGATGACCGGCACGATGAGGCCGTTGTCGACCGCCACCGCGATGCCGATGTTCATCGCCTGCTTGAGGATGATCTTGTCCTCGGCGAACTGGCTGTTGATGGTGGGGTGCCTGCGCAGCGTCTCGGTGACGGCCTTGACCACGACCGCCACGTAGCTCAGCGACGCGCCCTCCCGGGCCTTGAAGGCCATGTTGTTGGCCTCGCGCCACTTCACGACGTTGGTCATGTCGACCTCGATCACCGTGTAGGCGTGCGGCACGGTCTGCTTGACCTGGGTCATCTTCTTCGCGATGCCCTTGCGCATCTGCGACAGCGGCAGCTCCGTGTCGCCGCCCGATGGCGCGGGCACCGGCGCCGGCGCGGGCGACGGGGCGGGCTTCGCTGCCGGAGCCGATGGCGCAGCCTCCTGCGCCGGAGCCTCCTGCTTCGGCGTCGCCTCCGATGGTGCCTCCGCCTGCGCGGCGGCCGGCTGCGCGGCGGCCGGCTGCTCCGCGGGCTGCTCCGTCGCGCCACCGCCGTCGACGAAGGCGAGCACGTCGTCCCGGGTCACCCGGCCACCGGCACCTGTGCCGGTGAGCTGGCTGACGTCGATGCCGTGCTCGCGGACCAGGCGTCGGACGGCCGGTGTCATTCGTCCTCCGCCACCGCCCTCGCCACCGGCACCCTCGCCGGCGGGGGCGGCTTCCGCCCGGGCCTGGGACTGGGGCGCCGGCTGCGCCTGGGGCGCGGGCGCCTGTGCGGTCTCTGCGGCCAGCGGCTCGGGTTGCGACGGCTCCTCGGCGGCCGCGGGCGCCTGCTCCTGCTGCTCGACGGCGGCCGCTCCCGCATCGTCAGGCGACTCGGCCTGCGCCGGCTCGTCGGCCTGCGCCGGCTCGTCGGCCTGCGCCGGCTCCTCGGCCGGCGAAGCATCGCCTGCGCCCGCGCCATCGGCGTCGATCTCGGCGACCGCCGTCCCGACGGCGACCGTCTCCCCGTCGGGCACCATGATCTTCGTGATCGTGCCGGCCACCTCGGCCGGCACCTCGGCGTTCACCTTGTCGGTGACGACCTCGAACAGCGGATCGTACTGCTCGACGGTGTCGCCTTCCTTCACGAGCCAGCGCTCGATCGTTCCCTCGGTGACCGACTCCCCGAGCTGGGGCATCTTGATCGTCGTTGCCATCGGTGTCGTCTATCCCTTCGGCCGTGCGTGCGGTTGAATGGTGGCAGATCGCATGGGGCTCAGTACGCCGCCAGATCGCGGGCGGCCGCCACGATCCGCGCGGGGCTGATCATGAACCAGTCTTCCAGGGTGTGGTGGTAGGGGACGCCGGGGACCTCGGGGCCGGCGAGCCGGGTCACCGGGCCGTCGAGATGCTCGAATGCCTTCTCCGAGATCGTCGCCGCGATCTCGGCCCCGAAGCCGCCGAACCGGTTCGCCTCGTGGACGACGAGTGCCTTGCCCGTCTTCTCGACCGATCCGAGGATCGTGTCGAGGTCGAGCGGGCGCAGGGTTCGCAGGTCGACGACCTCGGCCTCCACGCCGTCCTCGCGGGCCAGCGTCTCCGCGGCCTCGAGGGCGCAGGTGCGCATGAAGCCGTAGCAGAAGATCGACAGGTCCTTGCCCTCGCGCGCGACCGTGGCCTTGCCGATCGGCACGACCGTGTCGCCCTCGGGCACCTCGGCCTTGAACAGGCGGTACGTCTTCTTGTGCTCGAAGAACATGACCGGGTCGGGGTCGCGGATCGATGCCTTCAGCAGTCCCTTGGCATCGGCGGGCGTGCCGGGCGCGACGACCTTCAGGCCGACGGTGGCCGTGAAGTAGCCCTCGTTCGACTGCGAGTGGTACAGCGCCCCGTGGACTCCGCCGCCATATGGCATGCGAATCACCATCGGCGCGGAGAAGGTGCCGTTCGAGCGGTAGTGGATGCGGCTGATCTCCGACACGATCTGGTTGAAGGCCGGGTACACGAAGTCGGCGAACTGCATCTCGGCGATCGGCCGCAGGCCGTAGACCGCGGCGCCCATCGCGGCGCCGGCGATCATCCCCTCGGTCAGCGGGGTGTCGAGCACGCGCTTGTCCCCGTACTTCGCCCACAGGCCGTCGGTGGCGCCGAAGACGCCTCCCTTCCTGCCGACGTCCTCGCCGAGGACCATGACGCGCGCGTCGTGCTCCAGCTCCTCGTCCATGGCGAGGCGGATGGCCTCCAGGATGTTGAGCTCGGCCATCAGTGGCTCCCTCCCTCGATCGGCTGCAGGGGCTCGGGCGTGCCGCCACCGGGGATCGGCTCGGCGTAGACGCGCTCGTGGGCGTCGCTCGCGGTCGGCTCGGGGCGGGCCTCGGCCCGCTTCGACGCCTCGTTGACCTCCGCCTTGACCTCGGCCGCGAAGCGTTCGGCGATCTCGTCGGTGAGGATGCCGGCGTCGCGCAGCTCGCCGGCGAAGCGCGGGATGGGGTCGAGCTCCTTGAGGTGCTCGACCTCCGCCGGGTCGCGGTAGCGCCGCTGGTCGTCGTCCGAGGAGTGGGAGGTCAGGCGCACGACCTTGGCCTCGATGAGCGTCGGCCCTTCGCCGCGGCGCGCACGCTCGTGGGCCTCTCGGGCCGCGGCATAGCAGGCGAGCACGTCGCCGCCATCGACCTCCACCCCCGGCATCCCGTAGCCGGCCGCGCGGGCCGCCACCGATCCGCCCGCGACCTGGCGGTCCAGCGGAACGCTGATGGCGTAGCCGTTGTTCTCGCACACGAAGATCACGGGCAGCCGGTGGACGCCGGCAAAGTTCATCGCCTCGTGGATCTCGCCCTGGTTGGCGGTGCCCTCGCCGAACATCGTCATGGCCACGACGTCGTCGCCCTTGACCCACGCGCCCATCGCGATGCCCACGGCATGCAGGGCCTGCGTCCCGACCGGGGAGGAGAGGCTGACGATGTTGTACGGCGCGCCGCCGTAGTGCCCGGGCATCTGCCGACCGCCGGAGCTCACGTCGTCGCCGGTGGCGAGGTGGGCGGTGATGATGTCCTCGGCGCTCATGCCGAACGTGATGGCGCTGGCGATGGACCGATAGAACGGCGCCATCCAGTCGTGCCTGCGGCGCATCGGCCAGGCGGTCGCGACCTGCGCGCCCTCGTGGCCCTGGCCGGAGATGATGAAGGCGATCTTGCCGGCGCGCTGCATGAGCCACATCCGCTCGTCGACCGCGCGGGCGAGCAGCATGGACCGATACATCCCGAGCACGTCCTCGTCGGTGAGGCCCAGCTCGGCGTGGCGTGCCGTGGTGTCGGTGCGTGCCATCAGGCTGTACTCCCTCCTCAGACGTGGATGGGCGACCCGTCGACGGCCAGCGCCGCCTCGGGGAGCACCTCGGGCAGGGTGGGGTGGGCGTGCACGTTCATGGCCAGCTCGGCGGCCGTGCCCTCCACGAGCTGGGCGAAGGTCGGCTCGGCGATGAGGTCGCCGGCGTGGGCGCCGATGATGTGGCAGCCCAGCAGGCGGCCCGTGTCCGCATCGGCGACGAACTTCGCGAAGCCGTCGATCTCGCCGACGATCGTGGCCTTGCCGAGCGCCCGGAACGGGAACTGCCCCGTCTTCACGTCGTGCCCGGCGGCCTTCGCCTCCTCCTCGGTCAGCCCGACCGAGGCGATCTGTGGGCGGCAGAACGTGACGCGCGGCATGAGCTCCATGCGGACCGGCTCGGGGTCGTGCCCGGCGAGATGCTCGACGGCGACGACCGCCTCGTGGCTGGCCACGTGGGCGAGGGCGAAGCCGGGAACGATGTCGCCGATGGCGTACATGTTCGGGGCGCCGGTGCGCATGAACTCGTCGACCTTCACGTAGCCGCGCTCGACGGTGACGCCCTCGATCGACTCCAGGCCGATGTCCTCGGTCAGCGGCCGGCGCCCGACCGCGACGAGGATGACGTCGGCCGTCACGTCGGTGCGCTTGTCGCCGTCCTTCGCCGCGATCTGGAAGCTGAGCTCGTTCTCCGACTTCCTGATCGTCTCGGGGTCGATGGTCGAGCCGACGTGAGTCGTGATCCCGCGCCTGCGAAAGACACGCGCCAGCTCCTTGCTGACCTCCGGATCCTCCAGCGGCACGACCCGGTCGGCGAACTCGACGAGGTTCACCTCGGCGCCGAAGTCGCGGTACATGCTTGCCCACTCGACGCCGATGGCGCCCGCGCCGACGATCGTGACCCGTCCGGGCACGTCGCCGCGCTCCAGCGCCTCGTCGGAGGTGATGATCAGCCGCCCGTCCGGGTCGAGGCCCGGGAGCGAGCGGGGGGCGGAGCCGGTGGCCAGGATCAGGTGCTCGGCCGATGCCTCCACGTCGCCCGACTCGCCGCCGGAGACGCGGACGCTGGTCGGACCGGTCAGCACGCCGTTGCCGCGGATCACGGTGACCTTGTTCTTCTTCATCAGGAACTCGACCCCGGACACGTGCTTGTCGATGACCGCGTCGCGGCGCGCCGCCAGCGCGTCGTAGTCCAGGCTGATGCCCTCGTTGCCGGCCAGGCCGAACTCGGCGCCCTGCTCGGTCACCCGGTGGAGCAGGTCGGCGGTCTCGAGCAGCGCCTTCGACGGGATGCAGCCGCGGTTCAGGCACGTGCCGCCCAGCTTGTCCCGCTCGACGAGACCGACGGACAGCCCGAGCTGCGCGGCGCGAATGGCGCCCACGTAGCTCATGCCGCCGCCGAGGATGAGCAGGTCGAATCGTTGCGGCTCGGCCATGGTTCTCCTGTACGTGATCAGCCGGCGGCCGCGGCCTCGGGCCGCAGCGCATCGGTCTGGAAGGATCGATTCTCGAAGGCGCCGATGCGTTCTCGCCAGTCATCGGGCACCGGCATCGGGCTCTGCGTCTCGTAGTCGTAGACCACGATGACCGACGCGACCTCGGCCGCCAGGCGGCCATCGGTGCCCGCGGTCATGCGGTGCCCCATGCCGATGCTCGATCGCCCGATGCGGTCCACGCGCGAGTGGACCGCCACCTCGTCGCCGAGCTCGATGGGGGATCGAAAGTCGATCTCGAGCCGGGCCAGGATGAGCGGCATCCTCTGGAACGGTCGCTCGGGTTGCAGCACGTCGATCAGGTACCGGACGCGGGCGAGCTCGACGTACGTCGCGAAGACCGCGTTGTTGACGTGCCCGAAGGCGTCGGTGTCGCGGAAGCGGACCTGCAGCGGCGTGCGGTGACGGAAGGCATCGGTCACGGGACGGTCATTCTAGCCGGTGGGGTGACCCTGGGCGCAGCGTATATCCCGTATATACCCCGTCAGGCCTCGGTGGACGCGCCGGCTCGCGGCCCGACAGCCCGTCGGAGCTCGGCGTCGTCGGTGGCGAGCGTCAGATCGTGCGCCTCGGCCACCGCCGCATAGGCCGCGCGCCGCGGATCCAGGCCGCCGGCCACCCAGCGCGCGACGTCCCGCGTGGCCGGGTCGCGAAGGTCGAAGCCGAGCCGGTCGATCTCGTCGGCGACGGCGCTCAGCGTCTCGGGCGCCGCCTCGATCCGGGTGGCCAGCTCGGCGACGAGATCCGCGGCCACCGATCGGGGCTCGACCAGGCGCAGCGTGCCCGCCTCGTACTCGGCGCGCAGGGGAGCGGCGTCGGTCGTGAACCAGTCGGCGAGGGTCGCAGCGTCCGCCACCAGCTGCCTCATCGCGCCGTGCGGCCGACGAGCTGGTCGATGCGCCCCAGTGCGGCCTGGACGCCGGGCTCCGCCCCCGGTCCGCGGCCGCCGGTCAGGTGCTCGTCCGCCAGCTGTGCCAGGAAGCGGCTCCGCGTGACGCCGATCCGCGCGCATGCCTGGTCGACACGGTCGAGGAGCCGCTCGTCGATGGAGATGAGGACTCGTTTGGCCGGCATGCGTCGCAGTATATCGGCGATATACAGCGCAGCTGGCTTCAGACCGCCTCGGTGGCTCGCGAGAGGAGCGCAGCGAGCAGCGACGTCCGCGGCGCGATGCTCGAGACGTCGAGCCACTCGTCGACGGAATGATCGTCGCCCCCGACCGGACCCAGGCCATCGATGGTCGGCACGCCGAGGGCCGAGGTCGTGTTCGCGTCCGAGGCGCCGCCGGTGGCGGCGTCGCGCAGCTCGAAACCGAGCTCCCCGGCCAGGCGGACCGCGAGGTCCACCAGCCGAGCCGAACGCCCGGTCTTCTCCATCGGGGGGTGGCCCGCGATCCGCTCCAGCTCCACGCGGACGCCATCGATGGTCGGTGCGGCGGCAATGCGCTCCACCTCGGACACGGCCGCGTCGAAGGCCTCCGCCGTGGCCGCGCGGAGGTCGATCTGCAGGTCGCAGCGCTCGGCGACGACGTTCGGTCGGGTGCCGCCGGCGATCACGCCCGCGTTGAGCGTGACGGTCGGCCAGCGCCCGTTGAGCCGGTCGAGGGCCAGGACCTGGTGCGCCGCCTCGAGGATCGCCGATCGGCCCTTCTCGGGCTCGACGCCGGCATGCGCGGCACGCCCGGTGAGCCGGAGGTGATAGTCGGCGATGCCCTTGCGCGCGCTGACGATGTCACCGTTCGCGCGCGCACACTCGAGGACGAAGCAGGCGTCATGGGACGGGGCGAGCTCGCGGATGTGCGGCGTGCTGAACGGCGACCCGATCTCCTCGTCGGGGTTCGCGACGAAGGTGATGGCCGGTCGCTCTCCGAGCTCGTGCAGGGCGGCGATGGCGTGGAGCCCGGCGAGCAGCCCCGCCTTCATGTCGGTGACCCCGGGCCCGGTTGCCCGCTCGCCCTCGATCCGGAACGGCCGCTTCGCCGCGGTGCCGGCGTCGAACACGGTGTCCATGTGGCCGATGAGCAGGAGCCGAGGGCCCGACCCCTCGAGACGGCCGATGACCAGGTCGCCGAGCTGTGCCCCGTCGCCTTCGGGCTCGTGACGGATGCGCTCGACATCGGCGCCGAGTTCACGCAGCGCATCGGCGACGTGGTCGGCGACGCGATTCACACCGTCGGGCGTGTACGAGCCGCAGTCGGTGTTCACGAGCCGCTCCAGCTCGTCGAGGAAGCGCGGCAGGCGCGCGTCGACGGTGCGCCGCAGCGCGTCGAGATCGGGCATGGGCATCAATATACTCACGCCCATGGCAGGCCAGCCCGATCACGGCGAGCCCGGCGTGGAGCTGGTCGAGCTGCGCGTCCTGGACGGTCCGAACCGATTCTTCTCGCGCCCGACGGTCAAGCTGGAGTTCGCATCCGCCCGGCGGGGTCTCGCCGCCGAGGCGGCGGCACGGGCGGGAGATGCCGTGCGCTCCCTCCACGCTGCCGTCGACCTCCCGGAGCCGCGGGTCACCGAGCGGCGCTCAGTCGACGGCCTGCGCACCGCGATCGCCTATCCCTGGCGGCGCCGGACGATCTCGCAGGCGATCGGGGCTGCCGCAGCCCGCGTCGCGCTCGGCCGATCGAGCGAGCGGCGCGAGCTGGCCGGCCTCCGTGCGGTCGCGCTCGGGCCGCTCGCCCATCTGCCCCGCCCGCGGATCCCGATCGTGGCGGTGACCGGCACCAACGGGAAGAGCACCACCACGCGGCTGATCGCGCACGTGCTGGCCAGCGCCGGGCGCAGGGTGGGCATGACGAACTCGGACGGCATCTTCGTCCGCGGCGAGCTGGTCGAGGCGGGAGACTGGACCGGCTTCGGCGGCGCGTCGCGGATCCTCGCCGAGCCGGGACTCGACATCGCAGTGCTCGAGACCGCGCGCGGCGGGATCCTGCTGCGCGGCATCGGGTATGCCGCCAACGACGTGAGCGTGGTGACGAACGTGTCGGCCGATCACCTCGGCCTGCAGGGCATCGACACGGTCGAGGAGCTGGCCGAGGTGAAGGGCACCATCGTGCGCATCACGAGGCGCGATGGCTGGTGCGTCCTCAACGCCGACGACCCGCTGGTCTGGGCCATGCGTCGCCAGTCCAGGTGCGGCACCTACGCCTTCAGCCTCGAGGGCCGCACGCGGGCGGTGGATGAGACGCTGCGCGCGGGCGGGCGCTCGGCGACGCTCGAGGACGGCTGGATCGTCCTGCGCCGGAAGCGTGGCCGCCCGCGACGCGTGGTGGAGGCCGCCGCGCTGCCGATGACCGTTGCGGGCCTCGCCCGCTACAACGTGGCCAACGCGCTCGCCGCCGCGGCCGCGTGCGACGCCCTCGGCCTCCGGGTCGGGCGCATCGCCAGTGGAATGGCGTCCTTCGCCGTCGACCGCACCGCCAATCCGGGCCGGCTCAACATGTTCGAGCGCGACGGTGTCCTCGCAGTCGTGGACTTCGCGCACAACGAGGCCGGCCTCGCCGGGCTCGTCGAGGTCGCCCGCGGCGTCGTGCGATCCGGGAAGGTGCGGCTGGCACTCGGGACCGCGGGCGATCGAACCGATGAGATCCTGCGCCGGCTCGGAATCGTCGCGGCCTCGGTCGACGACCTGGTCATCTGCGAGAAGCGCCACTACCTCCGCGGGCGGGACCTGAAGGAGATGAACGAGCTCCTGCGGGCCGGCGCTCGTGAGGGCGGGTACCGCGGCCGGATCCCGTCGCACCCGACCGAGCTGAGTGCCCTCCAGGCACTGGTCGGACGCGCTGCGCCGGGGGACCTGTGCGCCGTGATGTCGCACGTCGAGCGTCGCGAGCTGTTCGCGTGGCTCGAGGCATCCGGATTCCGCGCGGTCAGCCTCGACCGGCTGCGGGAGCTCGTCGCCGTCTGAGGGGCTAGAGGTCGAAGTCCAGGTCGGCGTCGTCCCCGTCGTCGTCGACCACGCCGATGACCGCGCGCAGTCCGTCGGATTCGCTCGCCGCGCCGTGCTGCCGGCGCTGGAGCTCCTTCCAGACCTGGTTCGCGTGGTCCACGCAGACGACCACCACGTCGCCGTCGCCGGCCTTGTCGAGCGCCGACCGGGTGGCCTCGAGCTCGTCGAGGATCGTCGTCACCTTGGTCGCTCGACGATCGCCTGCGCTCTCGATGCCCTCGAGGATCAGGGCCGCGGTATCCCCCCGCGGCCGTCCCCGGTTGTTCGCGTCCTCGCGCACGATGATCTCGTCGAAGTGGCCGGCGGCCACGCGGCCGAGCTCCCGGATGTCCTCGTCGCGCCGGTCGCCCGCCGTCGCGACCACGGCGATGCGCCGCCCGGTGACCGGGGGACGTGCGCCACCCGGCGATGGCTGCGTGAGCTGGTGGACGAACTGGCCGAGCGCCTCGACCGCCGGAGGGTTGTGGGCGTAGTCCACGACCACGCGGTAGCCGTCCAGCTCGAACATGTTCAGCCGGCCGGGGGCCATGAAGTACGAGGTCGAGAACGTCCGCAGGCCCTGGCGGATGTCATGGAGGTGCGCGCCGGCGGCCCAGGCGGCGGCGGTGGCGGCGAGCGCGTTCTGGACGTTCATGCGGGCCCGGCCCTCGAAGGTGGCCGGGATGAGGTGGGTCCACACCAGGTCCATCGACTTGCGACCCTGGCGCAGCACGATCTTCTCGCCGTTGCGTCCCGCCTCCAGCGTCACCGCCCGCCGTCCGCGGGAGGCCTGGAACTTGATGCGCTCGTTCTCCTCGTCGGTGCTGAAGTAGATGACCGATCCGGAGCAGTGTCGCGCCATGGCGGTGACCAGCGGGTCGTCGGCGTTGAGCACCGCCACGCCGTCGCGCGGGACGGCCTCGACCACCACCCGCTTGACCTCGGCGAGCTGCTTGATCGAGTGGATCCCGCCGAGGCCGAGGTGGTCGCCGGTCACGTTGAGGACGACCGCCACGTCGTTGCGCTGATAGCCGAGCCCCTCGCGGAGGATGCCGCCGCGGGCGACCTCGAACACGGCGAAGTCGACGGTCGGGTTCTGGAGCACCATCGAAGCCGACTTCGGGCCCGATGCATCGGCCTTGCGCACGATCCGGCCGTCGACGTAGATCCCGTCGGTGGACGTGAGCCCGACCTTGCGCCCCATGGCCTTCATGATGTGGGCGATCATGCGGGCCGTCGTGGTCTTGCCATTGCTGCCGGTGACCGAGACGATCGGGATGCGCGATGGCGCGCCGGGCGGGAAGAGCATGTCGATCACCGGCTTGGCGACGTACTGCGCCTCGCCCTCGGTCGGGTTGGTGTGCATCCGGAAGCCGGGCGCCGCGTTGACCTCCACCACGCCCCCACCGGTCTCGCGCACGGGCAGGCTGATGTCGGGGCAGACCAGGTCGATGCCGGCGATGTCGAGGCCCACGACTCGAGCGGCGAGCTCGGCCAGCTCCACGTTGTCGGGATGCGCCTCCTCGGTCCGGTCGATGCTGATGCCGCCGGTGCTCATGTTTCCGGTGCGCTTGAGGTAGACCCGCTGGCCGCGGGGCGGCACGTCGGACAGCTCGAAGCCCTGCTCGCGGGCATAGGCGATGGCCTCGTCGTCGACCTTGATCCGCGTCAGCACCTTCTCATGGCCGATGCCACGGCGCGGATCGGTGTTGGTGGCCTCGACCAGCTGGCTGACGTTGAGCTTTCCGTCTCCGTCGACGTGCGCCGGCACGCGTTGCGCGATGGCTCGCAGCTGGCCCCCGATCACCAGGCATCGGTAGTCGTTCCCGGTCAGGTACGTCTCGACCACCACGCCGCCCCGCCGGCTCTGCTCGCGCGCGGCTCGGTAGCCGTCGCGCACGGCGTCCTCGTCGGCGAGGTTGAGCATCACGCCCCGGCCGTGGTTGCCGTCGAGCGGCTTCACCGCGACCGGGAAACCGATGCGCTTCGCGGCTGCCACGGCACCATCGACGTCGGCAACCACCTCCGCGCGCGGAACCGGCACGCCGGTCGCGGCGAGGAGCCGGTTGGTGAGCTTCTTGTCGGACGCGATGTCCACGCCGAGCGAAGCCGTCTGGCTCGTCATGGTGGCCCTGACGCGTCGCTGATGGACGCCGTGGCCGAGCTGGACGAGGGACTGGTCGTTCAGCCGGATCCAGGGGATGTCGCGCAGCGCTGCCTCGTCCAGGATCGCCTGGGTCGACGGACCGAAGGCGGCCCGCTCGGCGAGGAGGATGAGGCGCTCGAGCTCGGCGGCGAAGTCGAAGCCGTCCTCGGCCCGAACGAGATGGTTGACGAGCCGCACGGCAAGCCGGCCGGCCGCCAGGCCGACGGTCTCCTCGCCGTACGAATAGACGACGTGATACCGACCCGGCTCACCGGTGCCCCGCGTCTTGCCGCGCCCGACCTCCGTGCCGGCCTCGCGCTGGAGCTGGAGAGCGATGTGCTCGGCGACGTGACCGGCCCAGGTTCCCTCCTTCAGGCGCTCCGTGAAGCCGCCGACCTTCCCGGTCCCGCACGTGTGCTGGCCGACGCCGGGAAGCATCTCGAGCAGGGCGGTGACGAAGCCGGGGATCGTGTTCGACGGGAAGTGCTCCAGCACGCCGAGGTCGACGATGAGCTTGATCGCGGGGTCGTAGTTCCAATAGTTCGGCCCGCGGTACACCCGGGTCTCGACGATGGCGAGCTCGGGCAGGGGCTGTGCTCCGGAGGGTGCGCTGGCGATCGCTCGCTTGACCCGGCGCGCGCGAGCGCCCCCGGCCGCCGGCCGCTTTGCGGTCGTCACTCGCTCGCCTCGTCCATGCGTCGGGCGCGGAGCGCGCGCCGGCGGGCGCGCTCCGGGGCGGTGTCGTCGGCTCCCTCGGCGGCGATGCGGCGGATCAGCCGTCGCGTCTGGTTCGTCGCCGCCTGCAGGCTGGCCAGCTCGCGGTCGGTCGCGCTCACCGGGCGGAGCGGGGCCATGAGCTTCCGCTTCTTGAGCTCGAAGCGATAGCCCGAAGGCAGCGAGTGGAGCATGACGCCGGACACCATGATCGGGCGGTGGCGCTTCACCTCGTACGCATCGGTCTGGATGTGCGCCGGGTCCAGGATCGTGACCGATCCCTTGCCGAGCACCTCGAGCACACCCTTCGGGCTGACGAGCGCGGCGGTGTCCTCGTCGATGCCGATGCCGATCAGCGCCGGCGACTGCGCCACGAGCGCGAGCAGCCGGCCGAACCGATTGCGCTGCTCGAAATGCTGGTCGACGAGCGCACCGGGCAGCAGTCCGAGTCCGGCGCTCATCTGCGTCATGCGCTGCTTGGGAGTCGCGCCGCTCGTCCCGAACGCGACCATGTAGCTCGCGATGGCCGATGCGCCGGCGCTCGTGCCGGCGATGATCGCCCCTTCGCGATGGCGCTCGATCATGGTCTTGCCGAGCAGGGTGCCGCCGATCACGCTCGACAGCCGGAGCTGGTTTCCCCCGGTCATGAAGATGCCGGTGGCGTCCTCGAGAGCCGAGACCGCTCGTCGGTCGTTGGCGTCCTCGCGGACCAGGGGCCGCATCCCGCGCACATCGCCGATCCCCATCTGCCGGAACAGGGAGAGATACAGCTCGGTGGCTTCGTCCCCGAGCGACGAGGCGGTCGAGATGACCACCACGCGCGCGTCGCCGCCTCCGGCGAGCGACACGAACCGCGTCAGGATCTGTCGCTGGCGCAGCTTGTCCTCGGCGCCGCCGATGAGGAGGAGGTGTCCGGTCCGGGCCTGCCGGGGACCGGGCGTGGCAGGCATGGTCGCAGCATAGCGAGTCGCAGGCGCATCGGGCGCCCACTAGACTCGATCGGATGGCATCCGTGGACACGCCCCAGACTGAGACGCGGGACTTCTACGAGGTCCTCGGTGCCCGGCCGTCGGCGTCGACCGGGGAGCTGCGCACCGCCTTTCGCGAGGCGGTCCTGCGCCACCACCCGGACCGCGCGGACTCGTCCGAGGTGTCCACCCGCCGCACCTCGATCCTCAACCGCGCCTGGGCCGAGCTGCGCGACCCGGTCCGCCGGCTCCACTACGACCACGCCCTCGAGGGCGGGCGTGCCGAGACCCTCGAGTGGCCGCTCGAGGAGGGGGAGCGCCGTCGCTCGTCGCGACGCGCCCACCGCCGCCGCGTCGAGCCCGGGGAGCCGAGCCCATGGCACGAGCCCCGCTTTCGGTCGGTCGCCGGGTTTCGCGTCCCGACCGACGTGTTCCTGGCCGGTCCGGTCGCGCAGGAGCGCTGGATCGTCGAGCACCACATCTCGGGGCAGGACTGGCGGGACCACAATGAGCGCTACTGGCTGCGCTTCGCCGCGCGACATTACGCGGAGCGCGGCCGGGTCGACGACTGGCTCGGCGCCCTCGAGCGCCTGCTCGCGCAGCAGCCGCCGATGGCGGAGATCGTCGACGCCGGCGTGCGCGAGGCCTACCTGGAGGCGGGCGAGGAGCTGCGCGGGGCCATGGTCGTGGCGGGCATCGCGGAGCGCCACGCGCCGGGCACGCCGCAGCGTCGCTGGGCCGAGCGCGAGCTCCGCATCCTGCTCGGAGAGTACCGAGACGCCCACGTTCGTCGCGGCCCCGCCGCGGAGCGTGCCGAGAACGCGGAGCTGCTGTTGAACTTCCTGGAGTCGCTCGGGCTCGAGCCGAGCTTCACCGACCACCGTGCCGCCATCGCCGCGCATCGGCGCGCCGGCCACGACGGCCGGGCCGCAGAGCTCGTGGAGCGGGTGGTGAGCGCGCCGGTCACCGAGCCCGGCCGCTGGTTCAGCCTCGTTCAGATCCTGACCGAGGCCGGGCAGCTGGACCGGGCCTCGACGATCCTCGCCGAGATCGCGCGTGGCGAGCATCCCGAGACGCTGGATCCCCGTCGCGTGACGAACCCGTGGCGCCGGATCTCGGCGGCTCGCGAGCGGCTTTCGCGGGCCCGCCGGCGATCGTCGCGGGTCGCCACCTGACCCCGCACGGGTGATAGGCTCGGACTCCACGCACCGCGGAGTTGGGCCTGACCGGTGAAGCTTCTGGTTCCGGACCGCAGCGCGATCGCGGGCGCCCTCGTCGGGGTGGGCACCGCCCTGCTGGCGGCGTTCATGGGTGGCCAGGCCCGCCAGGACCTCCCCTACGTGGTGCTGCTCGTCATCGCGGTCGCCGTGTCGGCGCTCGTCCTGGGCTCGCGCGCGGCGCTCTGGGCCTACCTCGCCGGTGGGGCCGTGCTGGTCGTCACCACGCTCGAGATGAACACGGACGGCGTCTTCGAGATCGACGACACGATCAGGTTCCTCGCATTCCTCGTCGCCTCGCCGATCTTCGTCTACCTGGTCTATCGGCTCGAGCAGAGCCGCGCAGCCGCCGCTGACGCCCTCGCCTCCAGCCGCGCGGCCGAGGAGACGCTCCAGGCGGAGCGGGCGCGGCTCGAGGAGGCTCGCCACGAGGTCGGCAAAGCCCTGGAGGCTGCCGAACGCGAACGAGCTCGCCTGGAGGAGGTCGCCGAGTCGATCCCGGAGCCGCTCGTGGTGTACGACGACCAGCTCCAGGGCACCTACGGCAACCGTGCCGCCCTCCGGCTCTTCGGCCGCTCGTTCGTGGAGCGGCCGCTCGAGGACTGGGGTCGGGCCACCGAGCCCCGCACCGAGCGGGGCATCGCGCTCGAGCCCGACGAGTGGCCGCAGGTTGTCGCCCAGAAGGAGCCGCTGCGTCGCCGTCTCATGCTGCGCATTCCGATGTCCGGGCGCGACGTGCTGGTCGACGTCGAGGGAACGCCGATTCCCGGCGGGGGCGCGGTGCTGCTGCTCCGGGATGTCGGAAAGGAAGAGGACGAACGTCGCCGGCTGTCGCGATTCGCCAGCTTCGTGGCGCATGAGCTCCGAAACCCGCTGGCCGTCGCGAAGGCCCGTATCGAGCTCGCGCAACGGGACCCCGCGCTCTCGGAGCGCGCCGGAGCGCACGGAACGCGAGCGCTCGAGTCGGTCGACGCGGCGATCGCCATCCTGGAGCGCCTGGAGCTGTACTCCCGCGCCGACTCCGGCCGCGTCGAGGCCGCGCGCGAGCCGTTCGAGCTCGCGCCGTCCATCGGGGCGGCGATCGAGCGGCTTCGCGCCCGAGGCTCGGAGCGTGAGGTCCGCGTGGCCCTGTCGCCGGGCATCCACGCGGTCGGGGATCGTCAGCTCAGCGAGCAGGCGATCACGAACCTGCTCACCAATGCCGACCGCTACTCCACGCCGGGGACGCCGATCCACCTGGAGGTCAGGGCCGATGCCAGCCAGGTCGCCCTCTCCGTCCGCGACGAAGGTCCCGGCGTGAGCGACGACGTCGCCGACCGCCTGTTCCGTGATCGGGTCACCGCCGGGCGCGGATTGGGACTCGGGCTGTTCCTCGTGCACGCCACGATGGCCGCCATGGGCGGCTCCGTCCAGCTCGCGACCCGGCGACCGGGGGCGACGTTCGTGCTGCGCTGGCCGAGGGCCGCCGACGAGGGCCCTCCCGGTGAGGGACCGGATGGGGCATCGGCGGACCGGGAAGGGGCAGCCACCACGGCTTGACACTCGTTCGCTACTGCTTTAGCGTGCTAAAGCAATGACCGATGAGCGGGGCGGCGAGGACCGCTGGATCACCGACTCGACGCGCGACCTCGCCGAGGCCGTGGCGTCGCTGCGCGACGCGGACGAGGCGCTGCGCTTCCTGCGCGACCTGTGCACCGTCACCGAGCTGCGAGAGTTCGCGGCCCGATGGGAGGTGGCGCGGCTGCTCGACCACGGCACGAGCTACCACGAGATCAGCGAGCGGACCGGTGCGTCGAGCGCCACCATCAGCCGCGTCAACCAGTGGCTGCGCTACGGGCGGGACGGCTACCGCCTCGTCCTGGACCGGCAGGCGACGCAGGCCGCATCCCCGGCTCGGGGTCGATCACGATGAGCGCGCTGCGCCTGGCGCTGCCCAACAAGGGCCGCCTGGCCGAACCCGCCGTCGATCTCCTGCGCGCCGCCGGCCTCGAGTTCGAGCTGTCGGTCCGCAGCCTGAGCGCCGGCGTCGCCAA
The DNA here is from genome assembly GCA_035463095.1 of Candidatus Angelobacter sp. Taxonomy (GTDB): domain Bacteria; phylum Chloroflexota; class Limnocylindria; order QHBO01; family QHBO01; genus JACDBZ01. The sequence goes on from DATHTR010000002.1 coordinate 28,115, forward strand.
CGCGGATCTCGAGCTGCTGTTCGTGCGGACCGAGGACATCGCCGAGTACGTCGCCGACGGCCTCGTCGAGCTCGGCATCACCGGCGCGGACCTCGTCGCCGAGCACGGTGGCGATCTCGAGCCGATCCTGCCGCTCGGCTTCGGCGCGTGTTCGCTCGTGCTGGCCGTCCCACGCGACGGTGAGGCGCGCGACGCCGCGGACCTTGCCGGGCGTCGCATCGCGACCTCCTTTCCGCGGACGACCGCCCGCTACCTGGAGGGCCGTGGCGTCGAGGCCCAGGTGGTGGAGGTGCGCGGCGCCGTGGAGGTCACGCCGCAGCTCGGCGTGGCCGACGCCGTCGTCGACCTCGTGGCGACCGGGAGCACGCTCCGGATGAACGGACTGCGCGCCATCGCCACGCTCCTCGCCTCCGAGGCGGTCCTGGTCGGCAGGGCCGGGACCGACCGGGACGAGCGAGTCGGGCCGCTGGTCGACATGCTGCGCAGCGTGCTCGATGCCCGCGGACGCGAGTACATGATGATGAACGCGCCGGCTGACGCGCTCGAACGGATTCGCGACATCATCCCCGGCCTCTCGGGCCCGACCGTCATGCCCCTGGCCGACCCGTCGCAGATCGCCGTGCACTCGGTCGTCGAGCGCAGCCAGCTGTGGCGCATCGTGCCGGCCCTGAAGGCCGCCGGAGCTCGCGACATCCTCGTCGTGCCGATCGAGAAGGTGATGCGATGACCCTGCCGACCCGCATCGCCTGGGCCGGCCTGGATGCCGATGCCCGTGGCGCGTGGCTCGAGCGGCTCCGCCCGGACGAGCCCGACGCCGACGTCGGCGCGATCCTGGCCGACGTGCGGGGGCGCGGTGATGCCGCGCTCCGCGAGCTGACTGCGCGGCACGACGGCGCCGACCTGGCCGATCCGTGGCTCGACGTGGATGAGGCCGATGCGTCGATTCCCGACGAACTGGCCACGGCGCTCGGCCGCGCGGCAGAGGCCATCCGGCGCTACCACGCCGACCAGCGCGACGCGCTCCGCGGGCGGCGCCTGGTGCGCACCGCACCCGGCGTGACGGCGTGGCGCCGCTGGCAGCCGCTCGAGCGCATCGGGGCCTACGTGCCGGGCGGCCGGGCCTCGTATCCGAGCAGCGTCCTCATGCTCGGCGTCCCCGCCGCGCTGGCGGGCGTGGACGAGGTGATCGTTGCGACGCCGCCGGACGCCGAGGGAGGCGTCCGTCCGGCGATCGTGGCCGCCGCGCGGATCGCGGGCGTTCGCCGCATCCTTCGAGCCGGCGGCGCCCAGGCGATCGCGGCCCTGGCCTTCGGCACCGCGTCGGTCCCGGCCGTGGACAAGATCTTCGGGGCGGGCAACGCCTGGGTGACGGCCGCCAAGAGGGCGGTGAGCAGCCGGGTGGCGATCGACCTTCCGGCTGGCCCGTCCGAGTGCGTGATCCTCGCCGATGAGGCCGCCGACGCGGACCTCGTCGCGCTCGACCTGCTCGCCCAGGCCGAGCACGGCCCCGACTCCGTGGCGATCGTGGTGAGCGACAGCCCGGCGCTCCTGGACGCGGTGGCGGAGCGGCTTCCGGTGCGGGCCGCGGCCCTCGCGACCGGGGAGCGTGCGCTGGCCACCGTACGCCGCCACGGGGCGGCGGTGCTGGTCGAGGATCTCGAGCAGGGCCTCGAGGTGGTGGACGCCGTCGCCGCCGAGCACGTGAGCCTCCAGTGCGCCGATGCCGAGGCGCGCGCGGAGCAGGTGCGCAATGCCGGGGCGGTGTTCATCGGGCCGTGGTCGCCGATCGCCGCCGGCGACTACGCCACCGGAACGAACCACGTGCTCCCGACCGGCGGCGCGGCACGGGCCTGGGGCGGGGTCGGCGTCGAGGCCTTCGGCCGGTGGATCGAGGTCCAGCGGCTGACCCCGACCGGCGTCGCCGGCATCGCCCCCACCGTGGATGCGATCGCGCGCGCGGAGGGACTCCCGGCCCATGGCGCCAGCGTGGTGGCGCGCGCGGAGCGTGCCGCATCGGCCATGCATCACGACGATCCGGTGGAGCTCCTCCGGCGTCCGGAGCCGGTGGCCGCGTACCCGGCTGAGCCCTCGGACCAGGAGCTCGCCGAGCTCGCCGGCATCGATCCAACCTCGGTGGTGCGCGCCGACATGAACACCCTGGGCGGGGCGCCGCTGCCGGGTGCCGACGAGCTCGCCGGACTGCCGCCGCGACGCCTGAGCGAGTACGGCGATCTCGCCTACGTGCGGCTGCGCGCCGCCATCGGCGAGAGGATCGGCGTGGCGCCCGAGCGCATCGTCCCGGGCGCGGGCGCCGACGAGCTCATCCGGCTGGTCACCACCCAGGCGGTCGGCGCCGGGGACGCCGTGCTCGTCCCGACACCGACCTTCGCGATGTTCGCGGTCGAGGCGCGCCTGGCCGGCGGGCGCGTCGTCGAGCTGCCCCGCACCGACCCGGCCTGCCGCCGCACGGCGCACGAGCTGCGCACCGCCGCGACCGAGGCGGCCGCCCGCCTCGTCTGGATCTGCACGCCGAACAACCCGACCGGCGACGTCACCCCCGTCGACGAGATCGGAACGGTGGCCGCCGGGCTGCCCGCGATCGTCTGCGTGGACGAGGTCTACGCCGAGTTCGCGGAGGATGAGGGGGCCTTCACCTCGGCGGTGACGCTGCAGGACGAGCTGCCGAACGTCCTCGTCCTGCGGTCGCTGTCCAAGGCGTACGGCCTCGCCGGCGCCCGGGTGGGGTACCTCATCGTGCCCGACGCGCTCGTCGACCGGTTCACCGCGGCCCGCCTGCCGCTGTCGATCGCCTCGCCGTCGGAGGCAGTCGCCCTGGCGGCGCTGGCTCGGACCGATGCGGCACGTGACCGCCGTCGGGAGCTGCGGATCGCGACCGAGTCGCTGACCGCGCTCCTGGCCGAGCTGGGTGCCCGGACGCTGCCCTCGGTCACGAACTTCGTGGCCTTCCGCCCGGGGACCCGGACCGCGGCCGACGTGGACCGGGAGCTGCTGGCGCGCGGCGTCGCCGTGCGCCGCTACGACGCCGGACCGATGGCCGGGTGGCTCCGGGCCACCGCGCGACTGGACGACGAGGAACGGCGGCTCCACGCCGCGCTGCGGGAGGTGATGGGATGACCCGGGTCGGGCTGCAGGAACGTGCCACGGCGGAGACGACGATCCGGGTCAGGATCGACCTCGATGGCACGGGCCGGGCGGAGGTCGAGACGCCGATCGGCTTCCTCGATCACCTGCTCACGCTCGTGGCTCGCCATGCGCTCGTGGACCTCGAGGTGACCGCCAGCGGCGACGTGCACATCGACGAGCACCACACCGTGGAGGACACCGCGCTCGTGCTGGGCCGGGCCATCGACGAGGCGTTGGGCGATCGGAGCGGGATCCGCCGCTACGGCGACGTGCGGCTCCCCATGGACGAGGCGCTGGCACTGTGCGCCGTGGACCTCGGCGGCCGCGGATACAGCGACGTGGCGCCGGTGCCCGATCCGCTGACTGCCGCCAGCGTCTGGCTCGAGCTGTGGCCCCACTTCGTGGAGACCCTCGCGCGCGAGGCACGTGCCGCCGTCCATCTCGAGGTCCGCGGGGCGCGGAGCACGCACCATCTCGTCGAGGGCGGGGCGAAGGCCCTGTCCCGCGCCCTGCGCCAGGCGTGGGAGGCCGATCCCAGGCTGGCCGACACCGTGCCGAGCAGCAAGGGCACGCTGCGGTGATTGCCGTCGTCGACTTCGGATCCGGCAACACCCGGTCGGTGCTGCGCGCGCTCGAGGCCGGCGGTGCGCGGGCGCGGCTCGTCGCGAGCGCGGAGGGGCTGCACGCCGCGGACCGCGTGGTGCTCCCCGGCGTCGGCGCCGCGCCATCGGCCGTCGACGCGCTGATGGCAGCCGGCCTGTGGGACGCCCTGCGGCGCTGGGGCGCCGACGGCCGTCCGCTGCTGGGCGTCTGCCTCGGGGCGCAGCTGCTGCTGGACGGATCGGATGAGGGGAATGCGCCCGGCCTGGGGCTGATCGGGGGTCGCTGCCGCGCCTTTCCCTCGGCGGCCGACGGCGGGCCGGCGCGCGTGCCGCACATCGGCTGGAACGAGGTGCGGACCGACCGGCGGGCCTTCGACGCGTACTTCGTGCACGGCTACTGGCTCGACGCGAACCGGGCCGCGGTGCGGGGTTGGACCGAGGTTGACGGATTCCGATTCCCGGCCGTCCTCCGCCGCGAGGCACTCAGCGGCGTGCAATTCCATCCGGAGAAGAGCGGGCCGACCGGACGCGCCCTGCTGACGGCCTTCGCCGCGGGGCTGCTCGACGGCATGCCGGCACCGGTGTCGTGACGATGGAGCTCATCTGCGCGATCGACCTGCTCGACGGCGGCGCCGTGCGGCTGGTGCAGGGGGACTACGCACGCCGGATCCCGGCCGGGGCCGACGGGGCCGAGCTCGCGCGACGGTTCCTGGCAGCCGGCTGTCGGCGCTTGCACGTCGTGGATCTAGCCGGGGCTCGAGCCGGTCGACCCGTGCAGCTCGAGGAGGTCGGCCGGGTCGTCGACGCGGCCCGGGCCGAGGCCGCCGACGTCCGTGTCGAGGCAGCGGGCGGAATCCGAACCGAGGACGACCTGGAGGCGGTCCTGGCGGTCGCGGACGACGCGATCCTCGGCACCGCGGCGATCGAGCGACCGGACCTGCTCCGGTCCGCCGCCGCGCGACATCCGGGTCGGATCTTTGCATCGCTCGACCTGCGCGACGGACGCCCGGCCCTGGACGGCTGGGAACGGCTGGGCACCGAGGATCCGCTCCGGCTCGCCCGGCGCCTGCTGACCGGCGGGGCGGCGCGGCTGATCGTCACCGACACGCGGCGGGACGGAACACAGTCCGGGCCAAACCTCGAGATGCTGATGCGGATGCGCGCCGCGCTGCCGGATGCGACGCTCGTGGCTGCCGGTGGGGTCGGATCGATCGACGACCTCCAGGCCCTGGACGCGGCGGGGATCGACGCGGCGATCGTGGGGCTCTCGCTGCTGACCGGCGCGGTGGACCCGGCCGAGGCGATCCGGGCACTGGCATGACGCTCCGCCGCCGGATCATCGCCTGCCTCGACGTCACCGATGGGCGCGTGGTGAAGGGCACCCGCTTCGTCGATCTCGTCGACGCGGGCGATCCCGTCGAGCTCGCCGCGCGCTACGCCGCCGAGGGCGCCGACGAGATCACGATCCTCGACATCGGCGCCACGCGGGACCGACGCCCGGCGCTCGTGGAGCTCATCGATCGTGCCGCCGCCGCACTCGACGTGCCGCTCGCCGTGGGCGGCGGCGTGGCGTCGGTGGACGACGCCGCGGCGCTGCTGCGCGCCGGCGCGGACAAGGTGGCCGTCAACAGCGCCGCCCTGCGGGATCCGTCGCTCATCGGGCGCCTCGCCGGCCACCTCGGCTCGCAATCGGTCGTCGTTGCGATCGACGCGGCGGCGCACCCCGACGGCGGCTGGCACGTCCGGTCGGTGGCCGCCACCGAGGAGACCGGCCGCGATGCGGTCGAATGGGCGCGCGAGGCCACCGAGCGGGGAGCGGGGGAGGTCCTCCTCACCTCCATCGACCGCGACGGGACGCGCGCCGGCTACGACCTGGCCCTCACCCGCGCGGTCAGCGACGCGGTCCGCGTGCCGGTCATCGCCTCGGGCGGGGCGGGGTCGGCGGACGACGTCGCGACCGTCCTCGACCAGGGCGGGGCATCGGCCGCGCTGCTGGCCGGGACGCTCCACTTCGGCGTGCTCACCATCGGCCAGATCAAGGCGGCCCTCCGCGAGCGCGGCCTCCCGGTCCGGCCGCTTCCCGAGCCGGTCGACGCGCGGGAGGTGGCCGCGTGGCTTGGCTGAGCGAACGCCGGCCGGATTGGTCGCGTACCGCGCTCCAGCCGGTCGTCGTCCTCGACGCGGACGACGGCACGCTCCTGATGCTCGCGTGGGCCGATGTCGAGGCCGTCGCCGCCACCGAGGCCACCGGCGAGGCGCACTTCCACTCCCGCTCGCGCGACGAGCTGTGGCGCAAGGGGGCCACCAGCGGCAACGTGCTCGACGTGATGGACATCGGCGTGGACTGCGACGCGGATGCGCTCGTCTACCGGGTTCGTCCTCGCGGACCGGCCTGCCACACCGGCGACCGCTCTTGCTTCGAGGGCGCGGACCGGTTCGATCTGGCGGCCCTGGCGCGCGTGGTCGGGGAGCGCCGCGACGCCGATCCGGAAAGCTCCTACACGGCGCGGCTGCTGGCGAGCGGGCCGCGCCGTCCGGCCGAGAAGGTCACCGAGGAGGCGGGTGAGCTGTCGGCCGCGGCGCTCGCCGGCTCGCGCGAGGAGGTCGTCGCCGAGGCCGCCGACCTCGCCTACCACCTGCTCGTGCTGCTCGTCTCGCGCGACGTGCCCATGGCCGAGGTCGAGGCGGAGCTCGCCCGGCGCCATGCCGGGCCGGCGGCTAGCTAGAAGGCGAAGGTCTCGATCGTGCCCAGCTCGAGCGCCTCGATCTCCGGTCGGACGCGCTCGGCGTCGCCGGTGACGAGGATGAGCAGCTCGTCGGGGCGGACGAGCTCTCGGGCCGCGTCGTGGACATCGGACGGGCGGACGGCCTCGAGATTGGCCCGGTAGGTCTGCCACCAGTCGTCGGGCAGGTCGTAGACCGCCATCGGCTCGATGGCCGCCGCGATCCCGGCCGTCGTCTCGAAGCGAAGCGGGAAGACTCCGACCAGGAAGTCGCGGACCTCGCGCAGCTCGTCGTCGGGCGGCGCTGCATCGCGGACCCCGTCGAGCTGGGCGAGGAGCTCGCGCACGGCATCGGCGGTGACCTCGGTCTGCACCGCGGTGCTCGCCATGAACGGACCCGGCGCGCGGCGCGGATCGAATGAGGCGCGGGCGCCGTAGGTGTAGCCGAGCTCCTCGCGCAGGCGCATGTTCAGCCGGCTGCGGAACACGCCGCCCAGCAGGGCTCCGAGCACGAGGGCCGGGAAGTAGCGCGGGTGGGCGCGGTGGATGCCGAGGTGGCCGACGCGCAGCTCGCTCTGGACCGATCCCGGCCGGTCGACGAGCACGACCCGGCGGCCGCCTCGGGCGGCGGCGCGGATCTCACGGTGCCCGGGACCGGACCCTTGCCAGTCGCCGAGCTCGGCCTCGGCGATGGCGAGCGCCGCATCGGGATCGACGTCTCCGGCGATCACCAGGTCGGCCACGTTCGGCGCGTAGCGGTCGGCGTGGAAGGCGCCGGCATCCCCGATGGCCAGCCCCTCGACGCTGTCCGGCGTGCCGGCGGAGAGGCGCGCGTATGGCACGTCGTCGGCGTAGACCTGGCGCAGGAAGGCTTCGTCGGCGAGGCGCGCCGGATCGGCTCGGGCCTGGAGGATGTCGTTGAGGCGCTCGCTCTTCAGCCGCTCCAGTTCCCCGGCATCGAAGCGCGGCTCGCGGACCATCTCGGCCAGGAGCGCGAGGCCGGCGTCGAGGTGCTCGCCCAGCGCGACGAATCCGGCCCGGGCGCTGTCCCACGACGAGTCGCTGCTGACATCGATGCCGAGCGCCTCGGTGGTCTCGGCGAACGCCGTGGCGTCGAGGCGTCGAGTGCCGGTCACCAGGGCCTGCGCCGTCCACGCCGCGACGCCGGCGCGGGACTCCTCCTCGGCGGCGGCCCCGGCATCGGTCAGGAGCTGGACGCTGACGAGCTCGCGGCCGGCGAGCGGCACGATCCAGACGCCGAGGCCGTTGTCGAGGGTGTGGCGGATGACGTCCGGGAACCGATACGGCCGCGGTGCGCCTGCCACGGGACGGGTGACGGTCATGCGGCGGCCTCTGCCGGGACGTAGGTGACGACGACGCGGTTGTCGGGCCGGAACGAGGCGCGCATCGCGTCGGACACGCCACCCGCATCGACGCGCCGGTAGCGCTCGACCTGCCGGTTGACCCGTTCGGGGTCGTCGAAGAGGCAGGTGTACATCCCGATCTGGTCGGCCCGTTCCGAGATCCGTTCCAGGGCCGATGCCACGCGGGCGGCGTACAGGTTGCCGACCCGGTCGAGCTCCGCCTGGCTCGGGCCCTCGGCGGCGAGCCGGTCGACCTCGGCCAGCACGGCCGCCTCGAGCCGCTCGGCCTCGACGCCGGGACGGGCGGTGGCGACCAGGATGGCGGTCGCGGCGCCGCCGACGATCGGCAGCACGAAGGCCGTCACGTCCTGGGCCAGCCGCTCCTCGCGCACGAGCCGGCGATAGAGGCGCGACGCGCGGCCATTGGCGAGCGTGTCGGCCGCCACGTCGAGCGCGTCGAAGGCATCGGTGCCGAACACCGGCGTGCGGTAGGCCAGGTAGATGCGTGGCAACGGCACGCGGTCCGGGACCACCAGCCGCCGCTCCTCACCGATGGTCGGGTCGACGGTCATGTCCGGTGGGGCGGGCAGGTCCTCGTTCGGCGCCAGCGGGCCGAAGTGGCGGCGGATCATCTCGAGCGCCGCATCGGACTCGAAATCGCCGGCCACGGTGAGCACCGCGTTGTTCGGCACGTAGTAGGTGGCGAAGAACTCGCTGATGTCGTCGAGCGATGCGTTCGACAGGTCCTCCATCGAGCCGATGGTCGGATGGTGGTACGGATGCGACTCCGGATACAGAAGCTCGAACAGCTTCTCGTCCCACGTCCCGTACGGCTGGTTGTCGATCCGCAGCCGTCGTTCGTTCTTCACCACGTCGCGCTCGGTGTCGAGCTTCTCCTGGGTCATGGCCGGCAGCAGGCCGCCGAGCCGATCGGCCTCCAGCCACAGCGCCAGCTCGAGCTCGTGGCCGGGCAGGGTCTCGAAGTAGTTCGTCCGATCGAGCCAGGTGGTGGCGTTCAGCGTGCCACCTGCGGCATTGATCAGCGCGAAGTGCTGGCCGCGCTCCACGTTCGCCGATCCCTGGAACATCATGTGCTCGAACAGGTGGGCGAACCCGGTCTTGCCCGGCTTCTCGTGCTTGCTGCCGACGTCGTACCAGAGATTGACGGCGACGAGCGGGGCTCGCCGGTCCGGTGACAGGACGATCCGCAGCCCGTTGTCCAGGCGATGGCGCTCGATCGGAACGTCGGGCACGCGGTCTCCTCCCGGTACGGAAAACGGGCGCGCGTTGGTGCGGCCCGTCGAACATGGTGCGTCGTGGTGAGCGCCCGGGGATTCGAACCCCGAACCTAGTGATTAAGAGTCACTTGCTCTGCCGTTGAGCTAGGCGCCCGCGGAGATGATGACGCAGCCCGACGGGAGGGTCAACCGCGCCCGCACGCCGCGGGAGAAGCGCTCAGCCGGGCGGGCCGGGTCCTCCCGCGGGCTCCGGCGAACGTCCGTAGTGGGCGCGCGCGAACTCGTCGATGGCGTCCATGTCCACCTCGTCGAGGTAGAGGAGCTGGCGCCACGCGGTGACGGCGATGCTGCCGTCGATGTCGGGACCGTCCCATGGCGTGAGGATGAACTTGTACCGACCGCTGATGCCGGCCGAGTTCTGGCGGCGGACGTACTGCGCCAGCTGGTCCACGCCGTCGGCATCGAGGGCGTCAGGGTCGTACCAGATGACGATCCCGCCATGCTCGAGGTTATGGATCAGCTGCTCCTCGAGCTGAGGGGAGTTGTACACGCCCCAGTTCGCCGGGCTGTCCCAGTGGACGCCGGAGGTGCCGGGGACCGACGTCCACGGCCGCTGGGTCTCGGGCACTACCGTGCCGTCGCGGATGTGCTCCGAGCCGTCGTTCGGCTGCTGGGTGCCGACGTTCTGGCTCGGCTCGCCGCCGAGGAGGAGCACCAGCCCGATGATGATCACGCCCACGACCAGCACCCCGCCGATGGCGAGCAGGCGCCAATCCGGCAGGGCGATGCCGCTGCCGGAGTCGTCGAGCCGTCGGTTGAGGGCGTCCTCGCTGGCACGCTCGCGCCGCTGGATACCGGAAGTTCGTCGCTTGGCCATTGGCACGAGAGCATAGCGAAGGAACCGATCGGGCGTCGTGGCACCGGATCTGCTCGTTGGTATCATCACGGCCGCGCCCACCGGCGCGCCGGCCACCAGGCCCACGCTGATCACCCGGAGGTGCCATGACCCCTGGCGACACGCACCGTCGCGAGAACCCGTTCACGCTCGTGAAGCGGATGCTGTCCGGCGGCGTCTCGCTGGCGAAGCTCGAGATCCAGCACGCCAGGGCCGAGATGGCCCGAAACCTGGGGGAGCTGAAGGGCGGCATCGTCCTGCTCGCGATCGCGGCGGCGGTCGCGGTGATGTTCCTGATCGCGCTGATTGCGTTCCTCATGGCGGTGCTCGTCGTGATCGGCCTGTGGTGGGTTGCCCTGATCGTGCTGGTGCTGATGCTCGTCGTCCTCGGGCTGCTGGCCTGGCAGGGCATCAAGAAGGTCACGAGCACGAAGTTCACTCCGGAGGAGACGATCGCATCGGTGAAGGAGGAAGTGGAGTGGGCGAAGAGCCGACTGCTGAGGCGCGGGTAGCCGAGACGCGGGTGGCCATCGCCGCCCAGCGGACCGAGCTCGAGCGCACGGCCGACCAGCTGCGCGAGTCGCTGAACCTGAAGAAGCGCTTCGAGGAGAACCCGGCGCTGTTCGTCGTGATCGGCGCCGGCGCCGTCTTCCTCCTCGCCGGTGGCCCGGTCCGCGTCGCGAAGCTCGTGCGTCGTCGCCTGTTCCGCTCGGATCCCGAGAAGGCCTACGACGCGCTTCCGAAGCCGATGCAGGGCTGGATCGACCACATGGCCGGCGCCGTCGGGCCGCGCGCCTCGGAGGCCCGCGAGGAGCTCGCGCGCGAGCTCCTGCGCTGGCGCCACGATCCACGCAAGCACGGCAAGGTGAGCAAGAAGCTGGCGGAGCAGATCGCCGAGGGCCCGCCGGGTCCGCAGCGTGCCGCCTGGAACGCGTTCGAGGCCGGTGCCGCGATCATCACCGCCGCCCTGGCGCGCAAGGCCGTCGAGCGCTTCCTGTCCGGCGAGCCTCCGACCGGGAGCCCGATGCGGGATGCGCTCGGGACCGTCGGAGGGGCCGCCGAGCCGGATGCCGATGGCGCGAAGAACGACCTGACCCGACCGCCGTCGGCGCGACGCGCCGCAGCCTCCGCCGATCGGACCGGGGCCGACTACTCGTCGATGAGCAACCGGGGTTCCTGACCGGCTCGGGGCGGGCATAGAATCGCTTCGTGGTCGCATCGGTCCTCACCCTGATCCTGGCGGGTGGTGAGGGGGAGCGCCTGTCGATCCTGTCCCAGGTCCGCGCCAAGCCCGGCGTGCCGTTCGGGGGCAAGTACCGGATCATCGACTTCGCACTGAGCAACGTCGTGAACTCCGGGCTCACCGACGTCGGGATCCTGACCCAGTACGCCCCGCGCAGCCTGATGGACCACATCGGCGTCGGGCGCCCGTGGGACCTCGATCGCAGCCGCGGTGGCGTGACCCTCCTCCAGCCGTACCTCGGCCGCGGACGAGCCGCCGATTGGTACCGCGGCACCGCCGACGCCGTCCTCCAGAACATCGAGTTCGTCGAGGAGCGCACGCCCGAGCTCGTCCTGGTCCTCGCCGGGGACCACGTCTACAAGATGGACTACCGCCCGTTCATCGAGCGCCACCGCGACGCCGGTGCCGACGTGACGTGCGCCGTCCGCACCGTGCCGATCGAGGAGGCGCATCGATTCGGGATCGCCGACCTCGACGCCGACGGGCGCATCGTCGACTTCGTCGAGAAGCCGGCGGACCCGCCGTCGAACCTGGTGAGCATGGGGATCTACGTCTTCTCGCGTCGTGCCCTGCGTGACGCCCTGCGTCCCGAGCGCGCGGACTTCGGCCGCCACGTCATTCCCGCCATGCTCCAGGCCGGTCGGGACGTCTTCGCCTACGAGTACGGCGGCTACTGGGAGGACGTCGGGACGGTCGACACGTATTGGCGCGCGAACCTCGACCTCGTGTCCGATGCGCCCCAGATGGAGCTCAACGATCGGGGCTGGCTGATCTACACCCGCAGCGAGGAGCGCGCCCCCGCCGTCGTGCGGCCCGGCGCGCAGGTCTGGCGTTCGATGATCAGCCACGGCTGCGTGATCGAGGGCACCGTCGAGAACAGCATCCTTTCGCCCGGCGTTCGCGTCGGTCCCGATGCCGTGGTGCGCGACTCGATCGTCATGTTCGACGCGGTCGTCGGGGCGGGCGCCCAGCTCGATCGGGCGATCGTCGACAAGGAGGTCAGCATCGGCCCCGAGGCGCTCGTGGGCTGGGGCGACGAAGGGCCGCCGAACCGCGACGAGCCTGAGCGCCTGCACACCGGGCTCACCCTGGTCGGCAAGCAGGCGGTCATCCCGCCGGGCATGCGCATCGGTCGCAACTGTCGGGTGGATCCCTTCGTGGAGCCCGAGGACTGGGCGCGCGTCACCGAGCTGGCGTCGGGCGACACCCTGCGCCGCGGCGCCGGCTGATCCACGCCCGAGGCTTGGTCGGCACTCAGCCTCACCCGCGTCTGCCGGCCATGTCTTCGCTCTGTACACCTGCCGGGATCCGCCCCTGCGGCGATGCACAGTGTCTCGAGCCGCGCCAGATTCCCACCCACGCGACCTGAGGCACCGTTTCGGCAGCCGCCGATCGCCTCGGACTGGCGGGCCTGTGCTCATCCACCGGCCATCGGCTCGCCATGTGACGTCGTGGTGGGAATGTGGCACGACAGCATCGGCCAGCTCCGCCTCAGACGCCGGTGGTGGGAACCTGGCACC
>DATHTR010000003.1:0-14414 GCA_035463095.1 Candidatus Angelobacter sp.
CCTAGCATTCACGGATGAAGCCGACCGACACGCCGATCTCCGACTTCCTGGCATCCCTGCCCGACGGGGTGCGCGAGGACCTCACCGACCTGGACGCCGACCTGGCCGCCGTGTTCGAAGGCCACGAGCGAGCGCTCTGGGTGGGCCCGATGTGGGGCGGGACCGAGCAGCGCATCATCGGCTACGGCCGATTCCGGCAGCAGAACCGAAGTGGCGATGAGGTCGACTGGTTCGTGGTCGGGCTGGCGGCGCAGAAGGCGCACCTGTCGCTCTACGTCAGCGCCGTCGAGGATGGCCGGTACCTGGTTCAGCGCTGGGCCGATCGCCTGGGCCGCGTCAAGGTCGGCAGTGCGAACGTCACGTTCAGGCGGCTCGACGACCTCGACCGTGGGGCCGTCGTGGCGATGGCCGAGCGCGCCCGTGACCTCATGCTGCCCGGCTGAGCGGTCGATGCCGTCCGCGGCGTCACGTGGCGGTTCTCGCACCGCGCCCCGTCCGCGCGGTATGGGGAACGCGGCTCAGCGTTCCTCACACCGAGCGCTTCGCGGGCGTTGTGAGAGGGCGCCGCCCTGGGCCGAGCGTCGACGACGCGATTGGCGCGCGTATCGGTCGCACAATGCTCGTCCGACGTGCACTGCGGGGAACGGGCGGCGCATGAGGCTGCCGACGCGCGACGTTCGGTGGCTGGTGGTCAACTCCCAGCACGCTCCGACCACGGCAGCCATCGGCGGGACGGCCGTGGCCCCAGCCGGTGGCAGCCGGTCCCGGGCCGTCCGGCAGTCAGTCGGGGAAGGCCTCCGGGCCGCGCTCGGCGAGCTCGCGGGCGTGCTCCGAGGAGTCCTCGGGCGGGATCCAGGAGTACGGGTAGCGGTCATCCTCCAGCTCCTCGGCCTGGCGCGTGAGGTGGAGCGGATGGAACGTGTCGATCATGACCGCCAGCTCTTCGGTCGCCTCCTTGCCGATCGACGCCTCGACCGACCCCGGATGCGGTCCGTGGGGGATCCCGGCCGGATGGATGGTGAATGAGCTGATGTCCACGCCGCGGCGGCTCATGAAATTGCCGGCGACGTAGTAGATGACCTCGTCGCTATTGATGTTCGAGTGGTTGTAGGGGGCGGGGATCGCGAGCGGGTGGTAGTCGAACTTGCGCGGCACGAAGGAGCAGATCACGTAGTTGCGCGGCTGGAAGGTCAGGTGCACCGGCGGCGGCTGGTGGACGCGCCCGGTGATCGGCTCGAAGTCGCCGATGTTGAAGGCGAACGGCCACAGGTGCCCGTCCCAGCCGACCAGGTCGAAGGGGTGGTGCCGGTAGTGGTACGCCGTGATCCGGCCGCGAGTCTTGACCTCGATGACGAAGTCGCCGGAATCGAGGTTGGGTGCCATCTCCGCCGGAGGGCGGATGTCGCGCTCGCAGAACGGCGAATGTTCGAGGAGCTGGCCGAAGTCGTTGCGGTAGCGCTTCGGGGGCACGATGGCCGAGGGCGACTCGACCCACAGCATGCGCTGATCGTCCGAGGAGGGGATCAGCCGGTACGTCGTGCCGATCGGGATGACGAGGTAGTCGCCCGGGCCGTAGTCGATCGGTCCGAAGTTCGTCTCCAGCACGCCGGTCCCGGTGTGGACGAAGTACATCTCGTCGGCCTCGCCATTGCGGTAGTACCGCTCCATGCCCTCGGCCGGCAGAACCACCCCGAAGGTGACGTCGACGTTGTAGAAGAGCGGGACACGCCCGGTGATGCCGTCGCCGGATGGCTGGAGGTCCTTCGTGTTGACGAGCCGATGCCGATGCGCACCGGTCGCCTCGTCCTCGCTGCGCTCGATGCGCACGTCGCGGACCTTCTCGATCTCGTGCGTCTGGGTCGGCGGCGTGTGGTGGTAGAGCAGGCTCGCGCGCCCGGAGAAGCCCTCGACGCCGAAGAGCTCTTCGGCGTAGAGCCCACCGTCGGGCCTGCGGAACTGGGTGTGGCGCTTGTGCGGGATCTCGCCGCGCTGGACGTAGAACATCGGCGCCATTATCCCCGGAGCGGGGAGGTCAGGCGGCGGCTTCGCGGACGAGGCGCTCCACGATCTCGATGACCTCGAGCAATCGGAATGGCTTCGCCATCCAGGCATCGGCGCCGATCTGCTCCGCGGCTGTCTCGAGATCGCGTGCGGCGGACAGGATGAGCACCCGCGACTGCGGGGCCAGGTCGGCCGCCACCTGGTGGCGCCGGAACTCGAAGGCGTCCATGAGCGGCATCATCAGGTCGAGGACGATGACGTCGGGCTCCCACTGGTCGAGTGCCTCGAGGGCGGCACGGCCATTCGAGGCCGAGCGGACGTCGTAGCCCTCGTCGCCCAGCACCTCCACGAGCGTGTCGCGCAGGATCTCGTCGTCCTCGACCACGAGGACACGCGCATCGGCGGTCACTCCGCGACCTCGCGCCGCGGGAGGTCCATCGTGAAGACCGAACCGGGTCCGTCATGGCGGGCGACCGCGTCGATCCGGCCACCGTGGCGTGCGACGATCTGCTGCGAGATGTACAGGCCCAGTCCGATGCCCTGATAGTGCTCAGCGTTCTCGCCGCGGCCGAAGGCCTCGAAGATGCGGTCCTTCGTCGCCTCGTCGAGGCCGATGCCCCGGTCGGCGACGCGCACCCCGACCCGATCGCCCGCGTCGATGACCTCCACCTCGATCGGCTCGTCCCCGCCGGAGTACTTCAGGGCGTTGTCCACCAGGTTCGTGACGACCTGGTCGATGCGGGCCGCGTCCAGCTCGATCCAGACCTGGTCCGCGCCGGAAAGCCGAATGCGACCCTCCCGGCCGTGATCGGCGAAGCGGTCGACGACCTCGCGAACCAGGGCGGTGAGATCGGCGCGACCCACACGATGCCCCTGGTCGGCCGCCGTCAGGCGGTTGACGTCGAGCAGCTCGTCCAGGAGCTCCCCGAGACGCGTGCTCGCGGTCAGGATCCGCCGCAGGTTCGCCTCGAGGCGGAGGTCGTCCAGGCGGCCCTGATCACGCGCCCGCAGGATCGCCTCCGTGGCGAGGCGCAGGCTGGCGACCGGCGTCTTCAGCTCGTGGGATGCGATGCCGAGGAAGCGATCCCGGGCGGCGAGCGCCTCTTCGGCCGCGACGCGGGCCCGCTGCTCGGCGACGAGCTCCCGCTGCTGCTCCTCCGCGGCGCGGCGCTCGGTCAGGTCCCGGGTGATCTTCACGAACGCGTAGGGTGGCGCATCCGGTGTCTCCCGCAGGGCGGTGATGACGACATCCGCCCAGAAGCGGGTGCCGTCGCGCCGCATGCGCCACCCCTCGTCCTCGAAGCGCCCGTACTCGGTGGCCCGGGCGAGGAGGAATGATGGTCGATCGGCCTCCTGATCGGCAGGCGTGTAGAAGCGCGAGAAATGCTGGCCGATGATCTCCTCGGCGGTGTAGCCCTTGATCCGCTGCGCGCCCAGGTTCCAGGTCAGCACGCGACCGTCGGGGCCGAGGAGGAAGATCGCGTAGTCGGCCACCGCATCCACCAGCAGACGGAAGGCGACCTCGCCACGCAGAAGCGGCAGGTCGATCGCCGACCTGTGCTGCGAGTCCGCGTCGGGGGTGGCGTCAGTCGTCATCCGAGGTCGATGTCCGGGTCAGCTCCGAGTGTCCGCCGCGAGGGTAGACGATGATCAGACGCGCCGGCTCCTCTCCGATCACCTCGGCGTCGTGCGGCAGGGTTCCGTCCAGCAGCACGTAATCCCCCGGTCCGGCGTCGACGACCGATTCTCCCTGCACGATCCGGACCCGCCCGGAGAGCACGAGATGGTGCTCGTCGCCGGGATGGGCATGGAAGCCGGTCCGTTCTCCCACGGGCATCGTCCCCTCGAAGATCGCGAGGTCGCGCGCGAGGCCGCCGTCGACCTGCGACAGGACCACGGCCCCGTCCCGCGTGGTGACGCGCGCCGGCCGCTCGCTGGCGTGGACCACGCGAGGGGGGAGGCTCTGGTCCAGGAGGAACCAGGCGATCGGCACGTCGAGCGCCTCGGCCAGCGCGGCGAGCGTCTCCAGCGACGGCGACGCCTTGTCGTTCTCCAGCTGCGACAGGTATCCGACGTTGAGTCCCGTCTGGTCCGAGACCTGTGCCAGCGTGAGCGCCCGATCGTGACGCCGCCGGCGGATCCGGGCTCCGACCATCGGCCTCCGGCGCGCGTGCGGTGTCTGCGTCATGGCGCCAGTATGCCCATAACCAACATGTCTTGACAAGAACAATCGACCCGCCTACGATATGGCTCACGACAAAAACAGTTGGCAGATGACCAACGAACACCAGAGCCTGTAGAGGAGTCCATCATGCAGATCGCCATCATCGGCGCGGGGAACGTCGGAAAGGCCCTCGCCACCTCGTTCGCGCGCGCCGGCCACGAGGTCACGCTTGCCGCAAGTTCCGAGCGGAGCGCGCGAGCCGCGGCCGAGGAGACCGGTGTGGGGGCCGCCTCGAGCGCGGTCGATGCCACAGCGGGAGCTGATGTCATCGTGCTGGCCGTGCCGTACGTCGGTGCCGGCGAGCAGGTCGCCGCGGAGCTGTCCGGCGTCATCGGCGACCGCATCGTCATCGACGCCACCAACCCGATCAAGCCCGACTACTCCGGGCTGGCCGTGAGCGACACCTCTGCCGCCGAGACGTTCCAGCGCCTGCTCCCGGGTGCCAAGGTGGTCAAGGCGTTCAACACGATCTTCGCCGGCAACCAGGCCAGTCCGAGCCTCGACATCGACGGCTTCGTGGCCGCCGACGACGCCGGGGCGAAGCAGCAGGTCATCGGTCTCGTCGAGGCGATGGGCTTCACGCCGGTCGACGCCGGTCCGCTGGCCCACGCCCGGTTCCTGGAGGGCATGGCCTGGATCAACATCGGCCTGAACGCGGCCAACGGCTGGAGCTGGAGCTCCGCCTGGCGCCTCGAGAACAAGGGGTAGGCAGACGATGGCGATCACGCGCCTCAACCACGCGGTGCTGTTCGTTCGCGATGCCGATGCGGCGGCCGAGTTCTATCGGTCCGCCTTCGGCTTCGAGGAGCTCGACCGCATCCCCGGCATGGCGGCCGTCTTCATGCGGTCGCCGGCCGGGGGGAACCACCACGACCTGGGCCTGTTCGCGGTCGGGTCCGATGCGCTCCGCCCGCCCCGTGGCTCCGTCGGCCTGTACCACCTCGCCTGGCAGATCGACACGATCGAGGGCCTGGCCGAGATGGCCGGCCGCCTGCGTGAGCTCGGGGCCCTGACGGGGGCGTCGGATCACGGGGTGAGCAAGTCGCTCTACGGCCGGGACCCGGACGGCAACGAGTTCGAAGTGATGTGGGAGGTCCCGCGGGAGGCCTGGGGCGAGTACGAGCGGAAGGCGACCGTCATGCCGCTCGACCTCGACGCCGAGATCCGCCGCTGGGGAACGGCGACGTCAGGCGGGACGTAGGCCGTCCAGCTGGTCGGCGTGCTCCTCGAGGTGGCTGACGATGAAATGGTCGATCATGCGCTCGACCGTCATCTCGCCGAGAGTCGGGTGAGCGCCGACCAGGCGCCAGGTCTCCGGCGACCACGACCGCATCGCGTCGGTGATCTCGGACAACGAGGAGCGGACGCGTTCCAGGAGGGCTGCCGGATCGGTGTGGCGCTCGCGCTCGATGGCCTCGAGCCGGCCGACGTCGGTCTTCACCCGACCGAACGGCACGGCGCCGTGCGTCGGCTGGGCGATGACGCGCTGGATCTGCCCGAGCCAGTAGGCCGGGAACTCGGCGACGTGGGCCCACACCTGCCCGGCCTCCCAGCGCTCGCTGGTGAGCTCGTCGGGATCGGTCAGGCCCGATGGCACCGGTTCCGCGGCGTGCTCGGCCAGCCGGCGCTCCGCCTCCGCCATGCGGCCGATGAGCGAGTCGATCGAGGCGTTCACGACGGGCGCTCCACGACCGGCGCGGTCAGGTCGCCGAGCCGCTCGATCGCCAGCGTCACGACGTCGCCGGGCTGCAGGTAGCGTCCCAGCGTCTCGTCGCGGACCTCGAGCAGGCAGCCGGTGCCCACGGTGCCGGAGCCGATGAGGTCGCCGGGTCGGAGCCGGACGTCGGCCGAGGCGCGCTCGATCATGTCGCCGAAGCTGAAGTGCGCGCTGGCCCACGTCCCGCGCGAGCACTCGGTGTCGTTCACGCGCGCGGTCATTGCAAGATCGAAGCCCTTGGCCTGGCGAGCATCGGCCAGCTCGTCGGGGGTGACGAGCCACGGGCCGATGGATGAGGCGAAGTCCTTGCCCTTGGCCGGGCCCAGCCGCACCGTGGTCTCCTCGCGCTGGAGGTCGCGGGCCGACCAGTCGTTGAGGATCAGGTAGCCGCCGATGGCCTCCTCGCCGCGGGCAGCGTCCAGGTCGCGGACCGGCGTGTCGACCACTGCCGCCACCTCCAGCTCGTAGTCGAGCTCGGACGAGCCACGGGGCGCCCAGACCGGGTCGCCGGGACCGCGGATCTCGCTGACGTTGCTGAAGTAGAAGATCGGCAGGCGGTACCAGGCCTCGGGGATCTCCATGTCGCGGCGCTTCCACATCGTGCCGACGTGCTGCTCGAAGGCGTAGAAGTCGCGGAAGGTCGGCGGCTGGAGGATCGGCGGCCCGAAGGCGAGGTCGGCGGCGTCCATCGGCTCGTCGGGATCGGCGTCCAGCAGGTCGCCGAGGGCGTCGACGCGCAGGCCGGCCGCCAGGTGGGCATCGAGGGTGGTGACGGGCTGCCGGAAGAGGGCGCTGTTGTGGGATCGGCGCGGGTCCGCGGCGACGAGCGCGCGACGGGCGGCCTCGAGGTCGAGCCAGCGCGTGCCGTCCGGGTCGAGGGCTGCGGCGAGGCGCCAGCCGCTTCCGGCGGGAGCGGTGCGCTCCCTGACGTGGGCAATCTTCATCGAGGACCAGTGTAGGCGGCGCCTCGGGTATCGTTCGCGCCGATGCCTCCGCTGCCGCCGACGCCCCTCGTCGCCTCCGACGACCACCTCGCCCACGACGGGCTGGTCGAGCTCCTCGCCGGCCGGGAGGTCCCGTGCTACGAGTCGCCGGAGCGTGCGACCGTCATCCGCAACGCGCTGCTGGCCACCGGAGAGTTCGAGCTGACGGCAGCGACCGAGCACGGGCCCGATCCGATCGCCGCCGTCCACGAGCTCGAGATGATCGACCTCGTCGAGCACGTCTGGGCCGATGCCATGGCCGACGGTCGGGAGCCCTCCCGTCCGCTGCTGCCCGACACCTTCCTCCTCCGTTCCTATCCGGGCCGAATGCCGCTCGACCAGCTGCCTCCGGCGCGCCACCATCGGCTCGGGGCGTACTGCTTCGACACCGCCACCCCGATCGTGGCGGGGACGGCCGGGGCCGCGCGGGCCGCCGTCGACATCGGCCTCAGCGCCCTCGATCTCGTGCTCGCCGGAGCGCCCCTCGCCTACGGCCTGTGCCGTCCGCCGGGGCACCATGCCGGGCGCAACCTCATCGGCGGCTACTGCTACTTCAACAACGCTGCCATCGCGGCGCAGTCGCTCGTCGACCGGGGCGCGGCGCGGGTGGCGATCCTGGACGTCGACTTCCACCACGGTAACGGCACGCAGCAGATCTTCTGGGAGCGCGGCGACGTGCTGTACGTCAGCCTCCACGGCGACCCGTCGGGCGCGTACCCGTACTATTCGGGCTTCGCCGCCGAACGCGGCGCCGGGGCGGGCGAGGGAGCCACGCGCAACTTCCCCCTCGCGTCCGGGACGGCCGGGACGGCGTACCTGGCGGTGCTGGACGAGGCGCTCGACGCCATCCGGGCATTCGATCCCGATGCTCCGCTCATCGTCTCGCTCGGCTTCGACACGTATCACGCCGATCCGATCTGCGACCTGTCGCTGCGGACCGAGGACTACGTCCGCATGGGGGCGGCGATCGCCGGGCTCGGAACCTCGGTGGTGGCTCTCCAGGAGGGCGGCTACGCGGTCGAGGCCCTCGGCGCCAATGCGGTCGCCTTCCTCGGCGGCCTGCGGGAGGCGATCGCGGGCAGATGAGCACCGGCTCATCGAGCCGGGCACCGGCTCCTGCGCCGCTGTGGCCGGCGTACCTCGCCACCTTCACGTTCTGGGTGGGAGGGTGGGCAGCCTTCATCGCCATGCCGCTCCACGTGGTCGAGCTCGGCGGGACGGCCACCGAGGCCGGCCTGCTGGCCGCGATCCGAGCATCGCTCCAGGCCTTCCTTCAGCTGCCGGTCGGTGCCATCACCGATGCCTGGGGGACGCGACGCGTGCTGCTGGTGGCGACCGTTGCCAACGCCCTCGTCAATCTCATCCCCCTGCTCGCGGTCGCCGGAGAGACCACGGTGCCGTACTACGCCTGGGCCCTGGCGTCCGGTGCGGCTTCGGCCTTCTTCCTGCCCGCGGCCGGGGCGTACATCGCCCAGAGCGCGGCGCCCGAGGCGCGAGGCAGCGCGTTCGGGTGGTTGACCCTGTTCACGCACACCGGCGTCGCGCTGGGCCCCGCGATCGGCGGTCTGGTGTGGGACTGGGGCGGTCCCGCGCCGACCTTCATGGTCGCCGCCGGCATCGGGCTCGTCGCCGTGGTCGCCTCCCTCTTCCTGCCCGCCGTCGGGCGGAACCGCGTCCGATTCGCACGCCTGCCGGCGATGATCGGCGAGGTCGCGCGCCAGCGCGTGATCGTCGGGACGTGGCTCGCGGCACTGGCCATCGGCATTCCGTGGGGCGCGGTGAGCGGGCTCTTCCCGCTCTTCGGCACGGGCATCGGGCTCGGAGCGGGGACGGTCGGGCTCATCCTCGCCAGCCAGTCGCTCGCGAACGGGGTCTCCCGGGTGCCGCTCGGGCGGTTGATCGACCGACGTCACGTCCCGCCGGTCGCGGCCGCGGCCGGGGCCGCCGGCTACGGCGTGATGGTGATGCTCATCGGCCTCCAGACGTCGGTCGCGGCGCTCGTGGCCATCATGGTGGTGAGCGTGCTCATGCTCGCCTTCACGCTGATGCTGGTCCAGGTCACCATCAGCGAGGTGGCGCGACCCCAGCTGCGCGGGACCGGGCTCGGCGGGTACGGCACCTCGCTGTCGAGTGGCCTCGCGGTCGGCCCGATCCTGACCGGTGGCGTCGCCGATGCCGCCGGATTCGGGTGGGGCTTCGGGATCATCGGCCTGGTCGGGGTGGTCGTGGCCGGAGGCGCCGCGTTGGTCCTGCATGGCACGCGCCGCCGCCCGTCGGTCGAGGTGGTGGACACCGGCCGCATCCGCCCGGAGCGATGACGTGAGGGGCCGCGCCATACTGGCGCGCATGAGTCGACAGCCACCGCCCCGCCGCGGCGGCTCCGCCCCGCGCGAGACCAGCTGGGAGCGGGTGGCGACCTGGTACGACGGCTGGGTCGGGGACCGCGGTTCGGCGTACCACCGCGAGCTCGCCATCCCGGCCGTCCTCGACCTCCTTCAGCCGCGGCCCGATGAGCGGATCCTCGACGTGGGTGGGGGGCAGGGCGTGCTGGCGCCGTGGCTCGTCGAGTCGGGGGCTGCCGTCACGGTCGTCGACGCCTCCGCGAAGCTCGTGGCCGCCGGGAAGCGGCGGCATCGGTCCCTCCGCGGCGCGCGCTTCCTCGTCGGCGACGCGCGACGCCTGCCGGCGGTCGCCGGGCTGGAGCCCGCATCGTTCGACGCGGCGACCTTCCTGCTGTCGATCCAGGACATGGACGACCTGGAGTCCGTGATGGACGGCGTGTCCTGGGCCCTGAAGCCGATGAGCCGCGTGGTCCTGCTCATGACCCATCCCGCATTTCGGCAGGCGCGCCACTCCGGCTGGGGGTTCGACGAGGGCCGCAAGCTGACCTATCGCCGCATCGACGCCTACCTCGGCGAGATGGCGGTGCCGATGAAGTCGCTGGGCGGTGGCCTGCCGACCCGCAGCTTCCACCGCCCGATCAGCAGCTACGTCAATGCCCTGGCGGCGGAGGGCTTCGCGACCGACGCGATGCTCGAGCTCCCCGATCTGCCGCCCGCCCGGCGTCCGGGCCGCGTCGCACGGGGCGACGAACGGGCCAGTGCCGAGATCCCGATCTTCCTCGGCCTGCGTGCCCGTCGAGGCTGAGGACGTCCTCGGCTCCGAGCGGCCTCGCTGGATTCGCGGGAGAATGCCCGCGCCATGACCACCTCACCGACGCGGCCCCGCTCGCCCGGCGTCTCGGCCGCCATCCTCGTCCTCGTCCTGCTGCTGTTCGGCGCCGCCACCTTCGTCGCCGGTGTCGTCGTGGCGGGCGGACCGGTCGGCGTCGGAAGCCCGGGCGCCCCGAACGGTGGCGATCCCACGCCCGAGCCGACGACCGTGGTTCCGTCCGAACCGGTGACGCCACGCCCCACACCGAACCTCGAGCGGTTGAGCTGCACACAGCCGTCAGAGGCGTTCGCGGTCCTCTGCGACGTCTATGCGGAGATCAAGGGCGATTACGTCGACGAGATCGACGACGAGGTCCTCGTCGACGGCGCGGTCCGCGGCATGATCGAGTACGGGCTCGAGGACCCGTACTCGGGCTACCTGCCGCAGAGCCAGTACGACCGCGCGCTCGACGACCTGTCGGGCGAGTTCAGCGGCATCGGTGCGGAAGTGGGCATCGAGAACACCGTCGACCCCGACGATCTGGCCGCGTGCCCGATCGTCACCGAGACGTGCGTCATGGTCATCGTCTCGCCGATCAGCGGCTCGCCCGCCGAAGCGGCGGGCCTTCGGCCCGGAGACCGAGTCCTGGCCGTGGACGGCGAGCCGACCCTCGGCGAGTCGCTCAGCTCGCTCGTCTTCCGGGTCCGTGGCGAGGCCGGCACCGATGTGACGCTGACGATCGAGCGCGGCGGCGAGGAGCGGGACATCACGATCACCCGGGCGGTCATCGACCTGCGCGAGGTGACCGCCGAGCTCATCGCCGGCGACGTCGCCTACCTCCGCCTGAGCTCGTTCACGGATCGGTCGACATCGCTCCTGCGCGACGCGCTGCAGCAGCTGCTCGACCAGGGGGCATCCGGCATCGTGCTGGACCTGCGCGGCAATCCGGGGGGCTTCATCGTCGCTGCGCAGGGGATCGGCAGCCAGTTCCTGCCCGCCGGGCAGCTGCTGTTCACCGTCGAGTCCGGGGACGACGTGCAGCGCTGGACCGCCGACGAAGGTGGGCTCGCCACCGACGCGTCGCTCCCGCTCGTCGTGCTCGTGAACGGCGGATCCGCGTCGGCCTCGGAGATCGTGGCCGCCGCGCTCCAGGAGACCGGGCGGGCGGCGATCGTCGGGACGCCGACCTTCGGAAAGAACACGGTCCAGGTCTGGAACGACCTGCCGAACGGGGGCGGCCTGCGTCTCACGACCGACCGCTGGTTCACTCCCGAGCGCAACTCCGTGTCGCCGGGTGGCGTGCAGCCCGACGTGGTGGTCGAGGCGCCCGACGATCCGCTCGCCGGCGAGGATCCGCAGCTGGAGCGCGCCCTGGAGATCCTGCGCGGCGGCTGATCAATCGTCGCGCGTCGAGGGGCCCTCCAGCCACTCCTCCCGCGTGATGGCGTACTCGACGTCGCCCTCCTCGTCGCCGGGGATGCGGACCGGCCAGTCGGCGTGGAAGGTCCGCACATGGCGGAGCCCCGCCTTCTCCATCACGCGCCGCGACGCGCCGTTGACGGTCATCGTCTCGGCATGGACGCGGCGAGCGCCGAGCTCGGCGAAGGCCCGGTCGATCAACGCTCGCGAGCCCTCGGTCGCGAACCCCTTGCCCCACGCCTCCCGGCGGAGCCGATATCCGAGCTCGGGATCATCCGGCGTTCCGTGCTCCGGGTGCGGGCGCAGGTGGAACCAGCCCACGAACGCACCGGTCGCCCGCTCCTCCGCTGCCCAGAACCCGTAGCCGGTGCCGGACTCCTGGTACGCGAGGAAGGCGGGAAGGACCTCGCCGGCCAGCTCGTCGCGGGGTGTCGGGGCGCCGCCGGTGATGAAGCGCATCACCTCCGGATCGGCGTCCAGCTCCACGAGGTGCTCCAGGTCGTCGGGCGTGAAGGGGCGCAGGCGGAGCCGCTCCGTCTCGAGCTCGCGGTGGGGCTGACGTTCAGGCACCGGACAGGATGCGGGCGTAGAGGTCCGGGTCGACGTTCCCGCCCGAGACGACGATCGCCCGCGCGCCGTCGCCCGGCGCTCTCGGCGCGACGCCCGACAGCTCGGCGGCCATCGCGGCGGCGCCGGAGGGCTCGACGACCAGCCGGCCGCGAGCCGCCAGCCGGCGCATGGCCTCGCCGATCTGCTCCTCGCTGACGGTGACGATCTCGTCCAGGTATCGGCGCAGGTGCTCGAAGGGAAGGGTGCCGAGGGAGTTCGTGCGAAGCCCGTCGGCCATGGTGCGGCCGGTCTGCTCGGCGGTCCAGCTGCGCAGCTCGCCGGCCTCGAGCGACTCCTTCGCGTCGGCCGCCAGCTCGGGCTCGACGCCGATGACGCGGGCGTGGGGCGCCAGGGCCTTCACGGCCGTGGCGACGCCGGACGACAGGCCGCCGCCCGAGACCGGGACGAGCACGCTCGTCACGTCCGGCAGGTCCTCGACGATCTCAAGCCCGCACGTCCCCTGGCCGGCGATGATGGCTGGGTCGTCGTACGGCTCGACCATGACGAGCCCGCGCTCCGCGACCAGCTCGAGCGCCTTCCGGTGTCGATCCTCGGAGTCGTTGCCGGTGAAGACGATCTCGGCGCCGTCACGCTCGACCCCGTCCACCTTCACGCGCGGCGCGTTCTCCGGCATGCAGATCACCGCGGTGATGCCGAGCAGCCGAGCCGAGCGCGCCACGGCCTGGGCGTGGTTGCCCGAGGAGTAGGTCACCACGCCGCGGGCCTGCTCCTCGGGCGACAGCGAGGCGATCCGGTTGTAGGCGCCACGGATCTTGAACGCGCCGATCGGCTGCAGGGACTCCGCCTTCAGCCAGGTGCGCTCGTCCCACGCCAGCAGCGGTGCCCGCACGGCGACACCACGGATCCGTTCCGCCGCCTCTCGGATGTCCCGAATCGTGACGAGCCGACGTGGCAACGACCCGCTCATGCGCTCGGGGTCCCGCTCACGGAAGCGTCCGGCATCCCTGTTCGGTGAAGACGAGTTCCGTCCCTCCATCGTCCGCGACCGGTGCGAGCGAATCGCACGCCCATCGCTCCCATTGCCCGGACCCGAGCGCGTCGAGCGTGGCGTCCACGAACAACTCGATCACGCCGCCGGCGCGGACCCGCAGGTAGCGTGTCGTGGTGTCTCCATCCGCCGTCGTGAAGCGTGTGATCAGTTCCGCCTCCTCGCCAGCCTCCCATGCGGCCAGCAGGCACCGTCGAGCTTCGCCGTCCTCGCCTCCTTCGTCTGTCATGAGCTCGACGCCGCATGCCGGCAGGGGGGGACGGTCGGTCACCCAGTCCGGTGCTGCCGGGAGGAGAGCGCAGCCGGCGAGGAGCGCGACGAGGAGGGTAAGGGCCAGGTGACGGGGCACCGCGCTCAGTACGCGCGTGCCCACGTCGCGGTGTCCGTGCCGGGCTTTCCGCAGTGGATGCAGGCGCCGCCCGGATCGGTGACTTCCATCGGCAGGAAGCGGATCGTGGCCTTCGTCTTCTGGGCGATCTCGGCCTCGCAGGCGTCGTCGCCGCACCAGGCGCCGATCCAGAAGCCCCCGCGCTCCTCGACGCCGGCGGCGAAGGCCTCGAACGACGTGATCTCGTGCGTGTTCGTCTCACGGAAGGCGAGGGCGTCGGCGTAGAGGTCGCGCTGGACCGATGCTAGGCGCTCCGACATCCCGGCAACGATCGCGTCGAGCGCGACGCTCTCCTTCTCGCCGCCGAGGCGGCTGGCCAGGACGGCCTGGCCGGCGGCCACGTCCCGCGGCCCGAGCTCGATCCGGACCGGCACGCCCTTGAGCTCCCACTCGGCGAACTTGTAGCCGGGCCGATGCTGGTCGCGGTCGTCGAGCCGCACGCGCACGCCCGTCTTGGCCAGGTCCGCGCGGAGCTTCTCGGCGACGTCCACGACCGACGCTCGCTCCTCGTCGGAGCGGTAGATCGGCACGATCGCGACCTGGACCGGGGCGATGGCCGGCGGCAGGCGGAGCCCGGCCTCGTCGCCGTGGGCCATGATCGTGGCGCCGACCATGCGGGCGCTGAAGCCCCAGGAGGTGGCCCAGGCGTGCTCCTGCTCGCCATCGGCGTTGAGGAAGGTGACGTCGTACGCCTTCGCGAAGTTCTGGCCGAGGAAGTGCGAGGTGCCGCACTGGAGCGCCTTGCCGTCGCGCATCAGGCCCTCGATGCACAGCGTGTCGACCGCGCCGGGGAAGCGCTCGCCGGGCGACTTGCGCCCGGTGAAGACCGGGATGGCGAGCACATCCTCGGCGACCTCGCGGTAGACATCGAGCATCCGGCGCGCCTCGGCGATCGCCTCGTCGGCGGTGGC
>DATHTR010000004.1:0-7471 GCA_035463095.1 Candidatus Angelobacter sp.
GCAGGCAGAGCCGACCCTGCTCGAGCTCGATCGGCTCCAGATGATCGTCATTCGGCGCGGCGATCGGCTGGCGCTGCGGACCTGGGACCTCGACGCCCGACAGCGACGCGACTTCACGGGCATCGACCACTGGCCGGAGGATGCCGGCTGGCGTCTGGAGGCTCGCCTCGAGCCGACGCCGGGTCGGACGCTTCACGTGCCGGACGTCCTCGGGCCGGGCTACGACGAGACCTCGCCGGGCGACGTCGTGTTCGCCCTGGGCGGGACGGAGCATCGGCTCCAGGCGCTGCCGGGCGGGCCGGACGGATCGCTGTGGCTCGTGTTCGGCGACGAGACGAACGGCTCGCAGACGTACGCCGGGGGCCGGTTCGTCTACACCGAGGCACCGCAGGCGGACGGGCGCGTGATCCTCGACTTCAACCGTGCGTACAACCCGCCCTGTGTCTTCAGCCCGTATGCGACCTGCCCGCTGCCCTGGCCGGACAACCGTCTGCCGGTGCGCGTCGAGGCGGGCGAGATGGCCTACCGGCGGCCCTGACCCGATCGTCCGGGCCGAAGGTACCCTTGGTCGCTCGGTCACGGAGGCGGACACTGGCGGTGGCTGCCTGCCCACGCCGCTCGTCGCGAGACGAGGGGTTCCGCCCTGCAGGAGATGAGCACCGTGCCCGAGCAGCATCCACAGCCGGGAGACGCAACCGGCGCGCCGCAGCCGACCGGCGACCAGGGCGTCGACGTCATGTCCCGCCTCGCGAACCTCACCCGCCCGCGCCCCGTCTTCGGGCAGGGCCCCCCGAGCGAGCCGCAGCTGATGGCACATTCCTCGCCAGGCGTTGACGAGTCGCCAGCGGTGCCGAAAACGCCGGAGCGTGCCGCGGCGGCGAACGGAACGCCGGCGCCCGAGCCGACGGCGTCGGCCGACGCAGATCGGACCACTGCCCCCGCGGACACGGCCCCGGTGCACTCGCCTCCTCGGCCCCGTATCGGCCGCCTGACCTCGGTCCCGGCCAGCGAGCTGTGGGCCGAGCCGGCTGACCTTGCTGCATGGATCGCGGCCGACCCGTCCGTGCTCGCTGACGCGGTCGGAGTTCCGCTTGCCGGCGCGGCCGTCGGGCCCAATCCGTCTCGCGTCTCGGCCACCGACCCTGCCGGGACGCTGGTGAGTGTCGTGTGTGATGTTGGCGACAGCACGGACGCGTCCCTGGCCGCCGTCCTCGAGGTCGCCGCCCTCGGCGCTTCGTCGACCGTCATCTGGGTCGCCGGGGAGGCCGCGAGCAGCCATATCGCCTCGCTGTCCTGGCTCAACCGTGGCACTGACGCCCGATTGTTCCTGGTTCGCGTCGCGGGCGCTCGCATCGACGGCTCCGGAGCCGCTGCCACCATGGAGGTGGTGGTCCGCCCGCCCCGCGCCACCGATCCCGACCCCGAAACCGAGCCGACGCCACCGTCCGATCACGGACGACGCGTCGCCGACCACGAGCGAGGGGCCTGAGTCATGCGCTTCGGGTGGGGTCGCGCCGCAGCCGAGCAGCACGATGCCTCTGACGATGGTGACGCGCGGCCGGAGGAGCTCGCCTGCGTGGAGCTGCTGCTCGACGACGGCACGATCGAGGTGGGCTGGATCGGCACGGCCGGGCAGCGCACGAGCGACTGGTTGAACGCCAGCACGGAGGTCGCCATCTATGGGAGGTCGAGCCCGGAGAGCGCGCCGTCCGCGCCACCGGACCCGGCCATCGCCGGCCCGGAGCCGCTTGCCCGTGATCGGATCGCGTGGGTCGTGCCACCGGCGCTGCCGCCGAACCGGCACCTTCGGCTCCATCGGCGCCGGGTGCTGCTCCACCTCGAGCTCGACGGGTGGTCCGTCTCCGGGCAGGCCCACGTTCGTCCAGGCGCGGACGCCACCGACCAGGTCCTCCGCGGCACCCGGGACCTGGTGCCGCTCACCGAGGTCCAGGTCGCGCCGCGAACGATGCCCGGCGAGCCGATCGCCCTGTCGGTGCTGATCGTGAACCGGCGTCACGTCCGCCGTGTCACGGAGGGCACGGCGGACGCACCCGACGGCCCGGCCATGACCACCGAGGAGCTGCGATCCGATCCGCGCCTGGCCCTTCTCGCCGCAACGGTCGACGCCGGAGCGGAGCCCACACCGACTCCGGCGGATGCCGATTCCGGCGTCGACCGCGAAGCGGCCGGCGGGGCGGAGGCGGAAGGAGAGGCAGACCCCGATCTGCGCGCCGCACTCCAGGCGCTCCTCGACGCCAGCGTCATCGACGTGGTCGAGTTCCAGTCGATCCGCGCTCGACTTCCGCAGCCGCCGGCCTGAGCCTCGCGGTCCATCGGCCGCTAGACTTGGCGCCGATGACCACCCAGCCAGCCTCGACCCGCCGCGCGCCCGCCGACTTCCTGAACGACACGGTGCGCGCCATCCCGCCATCGGGCATCCGGCGCTTCTTCGACATGCTGGCCGAGATGAAGGATGTCATCAGCCTCACCATCGGCGAGCCCGACTTCACGACGCCCGACCACATCATCCGTGCCGCCATCGAGAGCCTCGAGGCGGGTGAGACGCATTACACCGCCAACGGCGGGATGCTGGAGCTGCGCGAGCTCATCGCCGCGAACCTGCGGGACCGGTACGCCGTCGACTACGACCCGCGGACCGAGCTCGTCATCACCGTCGGCGCGTCCGAGGGCGTCGACGCCGCCCTGCGCGCCACGATCAATCCCGGCGACGAGGTCATCTACCACGAGCCGTGCTTCGTGGCCTACGCGCCGTGCATCACGCTCGCCGGCGGCGTCCCGGTGGCGGTCGCGACCACGGACGAGACCGACTTCCGTGTCACCGCCGAGATGATCGAGGCCGCCGTCACGCCGCGCACGAAGGCCATCTTTCTCGGCTACCCGAACAATCCCACGGGCGCCGTGCTGGATCGCGACGAGCTGGTGGCGATTGCCCGCGTCGCGGAGGCGCACGACCTGCTCGTCTTCAGCGACGAGATCTACGACCGCCTCGTCTACGGCGACCACGAGCACACCGCGTTCAGCTCGCTGTCCGGCATGCGGGATCGGACCGTGCTGCTGGGCGGCTTCAGCAAGAGCTATGCGATGACCGGCTGGCGCATCGGCTACGTGGCGGCCCCCGCCGACCTCATGGCCGGCATCGCCAAGGTGCACCAGTACGGGATCATGTGCGCGCCGACCTCGGCCCAGTTCGCGGCGATCGAGGCGCTGCGCAACGGCGAGCCATCGCTCCAGGAGATGCGCGGCGAGTACGACCGCCGTCGCCGCTACATGGTCGATCGGTTCAATGCCATGGGCATCAGCTGCTTCGAGCCGATGGGCGCCTTCTACTGCTTCCCGCACGTGAGCGGGCTGTGCGACCTCGACGACAGCACGTTCGCGGAGAAGCTGCTCGAGGAGGAGCGGGTCGGGGTGGTCCCCGGCACCGCCTTCGGGCCGTCCGGAGCCGGCCACGTGCGCGTGTGCTACGCCACCGCCTACGAGCAGATCGTGGAGGCGATGGATCGCATCGAGCGGTTCGTGGAGCGCCACCGCCGCCCAGCCTGAGTCCTGCGCGGCCCCGCCGATCCCGCGCAACACTCGGGCGTTGCCGGTAGTCCCGCTGCACGGTAACCGGCGCGAGTACGCTTCGCCGATGCCCACCCCCGCCGAGCATTTCAGCGCGACCGCCGAGGGCTATGCGGCCACGATGGCCCCATCCCTGCGGCCGATGGCGGCCGAGGTGGTGCGTCGAGCCTTCCTGGCAGCAGGGGAGCGGGTGGTGGACATCGGGACCGGAACCGGCACCGCGGCCGCGCTGGCGCGTGGTGAGGGCCGCACCGTCGTCGGCGTGGACGCTGCGCCGGGCATGCTCGAGATCGCCCGCGCCGAGGTCCCGGACGTTCGGTTCGTCGAGGCCGACTTCGGCGCCCTCCCGTTCGACGACGGAGCCTTCGACGCGGTGCTCTCCGTCCATGCCCTCCTCTTCGCCGATGACCAGGTCGCCGTCCTGCGCGAGTGGCGCCGTGTCACGCGCCAGTCCGGCCGGCTGAGCCTGTCGGTCCCGGGCCCCGACGACGCCACTCCATCGGCGCTGTACGCGGCCGTCTACGAGCGCCACGGCCTGGCCAGCCGAAGCGGCTACCCCACGACCGGGTCGCTGGCCGCGATCGCCGAGGAGGCCGGCTGGTCGGAGGTGCGGGTCGAGGCGGATCCGTCCACGGCCATCGTCCTGCCCGACGAGGCCGCCTTCCGGACCTGGTACCGGATCGGTCCGCGCGGCCCGGCCACCGCCGGGTTCACGCCCGAGCAGCACCGCGCCCTCGCGGACGAGATGGACGCCGTCACGCCGCGCACGGCCGAGGGTGGGTACCGGATCCCGTTCGGCGCCCTGTACCTGGTGGGTCGCAACCCCGGCTAGCGGTCGTCAGCCGGCGTGCTGGAGGCAGGCCCGTGCGAAGTCCAGGACGCCCGCCAGGGACCGATCGCCGGCATCGGACGCGGCGGCCAGCTCGATCTTCGGCTCCTCCGCCACCACCCGCCAGACCGATCGGGTCAGGTCGCTGGACTCCTCGAGCTGCGCATCGGTCTGGACCCGCATCCCGCGGACGGAGGGCCAGCGGGTGAGCAGCCCGCGCAGGATCCAGTCGCCCTCCGGGTTCGAGCCCGCCGGCGCGTAGCTGTAGTCGAACAGGCCGACATCGGTCGCCAGCAGGATGCGCAGGCGCCCGTTCTCGGGGTTGACGGTGACGTGCGCCGCGTACTCGGTGGCGCCGATCTCGCCCATCTGGCGCTGCAGCAGGCCGCGCGCGCGTCCGAGGTTGTCCCACTCGCCGATCTTCACGCGGCGCAGTGTACTCGCGGGTGGCCGGTTGCATCCGGTGACGCCACCTACCACGCACCGTCCACGCTGATCAGCCGCCGCGGCTGAACGCCCTACAATCGGCCGCATGACGGTCGAAGCCCGAACCGAGTACGAGACGGTCATCGGCATCGAGGTCCACGCCCAGCTGCGGACCGAGTCGAAGATGTTCTGCTCGTGCCCGACCCAGCCGCCGCCGGACGGCACCGATGAGCCGAACTCCCGCGTCTGCCCGGTCTGCCTGGGCATGCCGGGGACGTTGCCGGTCATCAATCGCCGCGCCGTCGAGCTCGTCATGCTCACCGGCCTGGCGCTGGGCTGCCGGGTCGAGACGGAGGCCGTCCGCTTCGAGCGCAAGAACTACTTCTACCCCGACCTGCCGAAGGGCTACCAGATCAGCCAGTACGCCCTGCCGCTGACGTCGAACGGCCGCCTGGTGGTGGCCGTGCCCTCCGAAGGCGCGGAGGTCACCATCGGCATCACCCGCGCTCACCTCGAGGAGGACACCGCGCGCATGCAGCACGCGGGGCGGGGCTACAGCGTCGTCGACTTCAACCGGGCCGGCGTGCCGCTGATGGAGATCGTCACCGAGCCCGACCTGCGCTCGCCGGCCCAGGCTCGGGCGTACGGGGAGACGCTGCGCGAGCTGCTGCGAGCCATCGGTGCCAGCAACGCCGACATGGAGGCGGGCTCCATGCGGATCGAGGGCAACATCAGCCTGCGCCGACGCGGCGCCAGCACCTTCGGCACGAAGGTGGAGGTCAAGAACCTCAACTCCTTCCGCTCCCTGGAGCGGGCGCTCGAGTACGAGGTGGAGCGCCATGCCGCGGCCCTCGAGGCGGGTGAGCCGCTGACCCAGGAGACGCGGGGCTGGGACGAGGAGGCCGGTCGGACGATCGTCCAGCGCTCGAAGGAGGAGGCGAACGACTACCGCTACTTCCCCGAGCCCGATCTGCCGCCGCTCCGACCGTCGGAGGACTGGGTCGCCGAGCTCCGCGCGCAGCTGCCCGAGCTGCCGTCGCAGCGTCGCGTCCGATACACCGATGAGCTCGGCCTGTCGCCGTACGACGCCGGGGTCCTCACCGCCGATCGCGCCCTGTCCGACTACTACGACGCCGTCGTCGCCGCCGGGGCCGATGCGAAGAAGGCCGCGAACTGGGTCACCGGCGAGTTCAGCCGGCTGCTGAACCAGCATGCCGTCGATGGCCTGCGGGCCGATGCGGTCGCGCTTCGCCCCGACGACCTGGCCGAGCTCATCGGCGAGGTGGAGGCCGGGCGGGTGTCGCAGACGAACGCCAAGGCCGTCCTGGCGACGAGCTTCGAGACGGGGGAGTCTCCGCGAGCGGTCATCGAGCGGGAGGGGATGGGCCAGGTGTCGGACGCCGGCGCCATCGGTGCCGAGATCGAGGCGGTCCTGGCCGAGCACCCGGCGCAGCTGGAGCAGTACCGCGGCGGGAATCAGAAGCTGTTCGGCTTCTTCGTCGGGCAGGTCATGAAGCGCACCGCCGGCCGTGCCGATGCGAAGCTGGTGAACGAGGAGCTCCGCCGCCGCCTCGGCTGACCGGTCGGGCATGGCTCACGTCTTGCAACGAGGGCCGCCGTTCACTGCATCACCGCATGGGGAGACTGCCATGGGTCGACTGGTCGCCTTGCTGACCGCCCTGGTCCTGATGGTCGCATTCGCGGCCCCCGCCGCCGCGATCACGGGAAACTTCACGGAAGATCACGAACACACCTACGTCGGGTTGGTCGCCTTCTACGACGAGAACGGCGAATTCTCGCACCGCTGCTCGGGTGCGCTCCTGTCCGACACGATCTTCCTCACGGCTGGCCACTGCACCGAGGGCGCCACGACCGCGCGCATCTGGTTCCACCAGTCCGGCGGGTCGGCGTACGATCCTGTCACCGATACCGCGGATCCGAACACCGGCTACCCGTACCACTGCCTCGACGGTGACCCGCTGTGCGTGGAGGCCGATGAGCTCTACAACCGCGGCTTCGATAACTTCGCCGGGTTCCCGGACACCAATGACGTCGGGATCATCGTCCTCGACGAGCCGATCTCGTTCGCGACCCACTACGCCGTGCTCGCGTCCCCCGGCTCGATGGACTACCTCGGGACGAACCAGCGGCGCGGTGCCGGGCCGATGGTGACCTTCACCGGCTACGGCGTGAGTGACATTCGGCCGGCGACCCTCTCGCTCCGCGAGCGCCTCCAGGCGACCGGGACGATCATCAATGTTCGTAACCAGTCCACGGCCGGCTTCAACGTGCAGGTCAGCACCAACGTCGGGCGCGGCCAGGGCGGCACCTGCTTCGGTGACTCCGGCGGGCCGATCCTGTGGGGCGACACCGACATCGTGGTCGCCGTGAACTCGTTCGTCGTCAACGGGAACTGCGCCGGCCTCGGCTTCGGCTACCGGGTCGACACCGAGGCGGTCTACGCGTGGATCGCCGAGGTGACCGGGGTCTCGCTCCCGACACAGGACCTCTAGACCACCTGGTTCCACGAGAAGGGCCGCCCGATGGGGCGGCTCTTCTCATATCCGGAGCTCATCGGGACGATGCCACGCCGGGGGATGCCCGGCGAGTGATCCGCTCTTGTCGGACCGG
>DATHTR010000005.1:0-2489 GCA_035463095.1 Candidatus Angelobacter sp.
CCACCGACTGCGAGGCGAGCAGATCGAAGGCGTCATGATCGCCCTGCTGCGCCCGTGCCACCAGCTGCCGCTCCACGATCCTTTCCTCGGTGGCGGCCCTGTTCGGGGTCCGCTGATAGGTATGAGCGTGAAGCGGCAGAAGTCAATCGATCTCCGGTCCGGGCACGAGCGAGCCGGGCCGGCCACGCCGGCGGCCCGGCTCCGACGGATTGCCAGTCAGTCGAGGGTGAGCAGGAACTGCGGCGGGACACGCACCTCGGTGGCCTGCTCGAACGCGTGGGCCAGCGCCAGCAGGTTGGCCGCGTGCCACTGCCGGCCGATGTCAAGCCCCGTCACCGGCGAGGTGCCGACGGGATGTGATGATGGGCACCTCAACCAGCGGAGATGGAGCACCGTGGAGACCTGGCAGGCCATCAACACCATCCGGGTGGTCCGGAAGTTCAGCGACGAGCCGATCGCTGACGAGCACTTGGAACGCATCCTCAACGCCGGGCGGCGGACCGGGAGCTCGAAGAACGACCAGCACTGGGCGTTCATCGTCATCCGCGATCGCGACCACCTGGCCGAGCTGGCGAAGGTCGGGCATTACGCGGGCCACCTTGCGGGTGCGACGGTGGCGGTCGCCCTTGTCACTCCCGATGCCACGGGCCACTACAACAACTCGGTGATGTGGGACTCGGGGCGGGCGGCACAGAACATGGTGCTCACGGCGTGGGAGCTCGGCATCGGCAGCGTCCCGGCCACCGTGTACGACCACGATCTCGCGCATCGCCTGCTGGGTCTGCCGGAGGACCGCCGCTGCGACTTCCTGCTCTCCTTCGGACACCCGGCCGATCCCTCCAAGCTGACCGCGCCGAACCGTGCCGGGGGTCGCGTGCCGCTCTCCGCGCTCGTCCACCAGGAGCGCTGGTAGCCCGCATCCTCCCGCGCCGGCGCGCGGGCGATGCCGCGTGACCCGGGTGTCAGTCGCCTCGAGCCGCCAGGTCGATCGTATCGAAGGCCGCATCGAGCGCCGCGATGTCGTCGGCGGTCGTCTCCGGGAAGGTGCTCGCCGTGACGACGATCCGCTCGCCTCCGACGTCGAGGATCCAGAGCGTGAGCTGCTCCTCCTCGCCGGCGGCCACCCGGATCGAGCCCGCCGGCGTCCGCCACAGCCCGGCCTCGCCGAAGGGGCACATGAACAGGAGGAGATCGAGCTCCATGCTCAATCCGGGGTGTCCATCCACCGATACGGGCACGGGCGTGGACGCCTCGTACGCGGGGATCCTCGCGAACGCCTCTGCGAGGTCATCGACGCTTGGCCCGATGGGCGGCTCGAGCATCGGCTCCTCCAGCGCGCAGGGGTCGGCGAAGAGGTTCTCCACCATGGAGAACCCCAGCTGGATGCCTCCGCCCGGCCCCACCGCCAGGCCGGCCGTCCTGCGCTCGATGACGATGAGATCGGGGTCGCTCAGCACTTTCGACCAGCCTTCGGGTATCTCGAAGCCGATGTGGACCGGGAATGCGGCATCGACGGAGTACGGACCCGCCTCCATGGGCCCCGACGGCAACGGCATCAGCGACCGCACGGAGGGGGCCGCGCTCTGCGTGGGTGTCGGGTGGCGATTGGCCTCGCCGATCCGCGTGCCGAGCGTGAGGGCACCACCGAGCACGGCGAGGAGGATCGTCGCAGCGATCAGGAGGCCGATGGACCTCGGCAGCCGTGGTCGCGCGCGGACCTGTGGCGTCGCCACGAGCTCGTCGAGCACCCCGTCCAGGACTCGGTCCGGGAGCTGCGTCACGCCCTCGTCCAGCCACGTTCGGACGATGCGTGTGGTCTCGGGATCGATGCTCACTGCGCCACCTCCCTCGAGGGCGGGCGCGCGTCGGCGTCGAGCGCCGCGCGGAGCCCGCGCATCGCGTGATGGAGTCGCGAACGGGCCGTTCCGGCGGGGATGTCGAGTGCATCGGCGACCCGTTCGAGCGGCCAATCGAGGTAGTGGTGCAGCACCACCACCGCACGATGATCGATGGACAGCCGCCGGAACCCGCGCTCGAGCTGATCTCGGTCGATGACCAGGCTCGCCCCGTCGGCCTGGGTCGCCGCATCGGACGGGAGCAGGCGCAGTGGTGGATCCCAGCGATGCTCCCTCCGACCCTCGGCGTAGCAGGCGCGCACCAGGAGCCGGTACGACCAGGCGTCGAATTTCGCCGGATCACGAAGGTGCGGAAGATCCCGCCAGATGGCGAGCAGCGCCTGCTGCGTCGCATCCTCGGCGAGGTCGAGGTCCCGCAGGATCCGATGTGCGACGGCGTGAAGTCGATCGCCCGCGGCCACCGCGAGGCTGGCGAAGGCTTCCTCGTCGCCGCGCTGCGCTCGAGTCACGAGATCGGTGTCCATGCCTCGTTCCGCCCATTGGCCGGCCGGGCGGGCCGGCTTCACCCCGTATGGGCAGCATGGAACGGGACCGGACTCAATCTTCGCCGGTGCCGCAAGGCGATTCAGGGCG
>DATHTR010000006.1:0-40619 GCA_035463095.1 Candidatus Angelobacter sp.
CCGGCGTACTCGTACTCGATGTCGGTCGTCTGCTTCGAGTAGTGCGAGAGCTCGTCGGCCTGGTGGGGTCGGAGGCGGAGGCGCTCGGCGGAGATGCCCAGTACCTCGGTCCACCAGCGGTGGCGGGCGTCGACCCAGTGCGCGAACCACTCGTCCTCGTCGCGCGGATGGACGAAGAACTCCATCTCCATCTGCTCCAGCTCGCGGTCGCGGAAGATGAAGTTGCCGGGCGTGATCTCGTTGCGGAAGCTGCGCCCGATCTGCGCGATCCCGAACGGCAGCTTGCGCCGCATGCTGGTCGCGATGTTGTCGAACTGGACGAACATCGCCTGGGCCGTCTCCGGGCGCAGGTAGGCGATCGATGCGGACTCCTCGACCGGCCCGACGTGGGTGGCGAACATCAGGTTGAACTGGCGCGGCTCGGTCAGCGTGCCGCGCTGGCCGCAGTTCGGGCAGGCGATCTCCGACGGGGCGCCCTTGAGGTCGTCGGTGCGGAACCGCAGCTTGCAGTTGCGGCAGTCGACCATCGGGTCGCTGAACCCGGCGACGTGACCGGAGGCCTCCCACACGCGCGGGTTCATGATGATCGCCGCGTCGAGGCCGACGACGTCGTCGCGCAGATGGACCATGTGCCGCCACCACGCGGCCTTGACGTTGTTCTTGAGCTCGACGCCCAGCGGGCCGTAATCCCAGAAGCCGGCCATCCCGCCGTAGATCTCGGACGAGGGAAAGACGAAGCCGCGGCGCTTGGCGAGGCTGACGATGACGTCGAAGTTCGGTGCTGGCACGGTGGGGCGGCAGCTCCTGCTCTCAGAATGCGACGGAGGTTGACCGGGGGTGGTCGAGTCTAGCCGATGGAATGGATAATCGACCGATCCCGACCGAGCAGGACCCGATGGAGCAGGCAACCACGCTCGCACACGCACACGATGCGTATCGCCGCCGTGACTGGGCGGCTGCTCGTCACGGATTCGAGCACGCGCGTGAGACGGGCTTGACGCTCGACGGCGACGCGCTGTACGCGCTGTGCGACGCCGCCTGGTGGCTCGGGGATGTGCGCGCCCACCTTGCCACGGCCGAGGAGGCGTTTCGCGCCTTCGAGCTCGAGCGCCGGCCGACCGATGCGGCCATGACGGCGATGTTCATCGCGATCAGCCATTCGCTGCGCGGCGACCAGGCCCTCGCCTCCGGCTGGATGAGCCGGTGCGAGCGCCTCCTGACCGATGGGCCGCCCGACAGCGTGGAGCGCGGCTATGTCCTCTACCTGACCGGCGTCGACTACAGCGAAGCCGGCGACCCCGACGCGATGCTGGCGGCGGCCCGACGGGTCCAGGAGATCGGCCTGATCCACGCCGATGCGAACCTCCGGGTCGCCGGCATGGTCGGCGAGGGTCGGGCACTGCTGCGACTCGGCGAGGCGGCCCGCGGCCTGGCGCTCCTGGACGAGGCGATGGTGGCCATCACCACCGGTGAGCTGAGCCCGGAGTGGTCAGGCGACCTGTACTGCAACCTGATGGACGCCTGTCACCAGGTCGCCGACCTCGCGCGGGCGGCGCAGTGGGTCGCGGCCACCGAGCGTTGGCTCGACACGATGCCGGCCGCGGTGCTGTTCGCCGGGATCTGCCGGGTGCATCGCGCCCGGGTGGATCACGCGCGGGGGGACTGGACCCGCTCGGAGACGGAGGCGCGGCGCGTCTGCGAGGATCTCGCCGGCATCTCGGTGGCGAACGTCGCGGAGGCGGAGTATCAGCTCGGGGACGTCCAGCGTCTCCGCGGCGACCTGGCCGCGGCAGAGGCTGCCTACCGCCGCGCACACGCCGGCGGCCGCGATCCTCAGCCCGGGCTCGCGCTCCTGAGGCTGGCCCAGGGGCGTGTGCCGGCCGCATCTTCGTCCATCGACACCGCGCTGCTCGCCGCGGCGGGAGATGCGCTGGCCTCGGCCCCATTGCTGGAGGCCCAGGTGGAGATCAGCCTGGCCGCCGGTGACCTGGCAGCCGCCGAGGCAGGCGCGCGCGC
The DNA here is from genome assembly GCA_035463095.1 of Candidatus Angelobacter sp. Classification (GTDB taxonomy): domain Bacteria; phylum Chloroflexota; class Limnocylindria; order QHBO01; family QHBO01; genus JACDBZ01. Next base: position 2,017 of record DATHTR010000006.1, read on the forward strand.
TCTCTCCCGTATCGCGGCGCAGTTCGGCACGTCGGGGCTGCTCGCCATGGCGGCTCGCTGTGACGGGGCGGTCGCGCATGCGCGCGGCGACGCGGCCTCCGCATTGCCGATCCTGCGCGATGCGGCGCGGAGATGGCAGGAGCTCGGGGTGCCCTACGAGACGGCTCGGACCCGCGTCCTGCTCGCCGAGGTGTCCCGGTCGCTCGGGGATGAGGACGCGGCCACGATGGAGCTCGATGCGGCCGATGAGGTGTTCCGCCGGCTCGGCGCTCGCCTGGACGCAGAGCGAGCGTCCGCGCTGCGGAGCACGTCGAGTCGGAGCGACGGGCTGACCGACCGCGAGGTAGAGGTGCTTGCCCATGTGGCGTCGGGGAAGACGAACCGCGAGATCGCCGCGGCATTGGTGATTAGCGACAAGACCGTGGCGCGGCACCTGTCGAACATCTTCACCAAGCTCGACCTCCCGTCCCGGACCGCCGCGGCGGCATACGCCTTCGAGCACGGGATCGCGAGCACGGCGCGTACGTAATTCCACCCATGCCCGGGCCGTCCGGATGCATGGATCGCCCGATGCGGCTCGCGGCCGGGCCGGCATACCGTCGTCGAACAGGAGCGATGCTCCGCATCCGACGAGAGGTATGCCCCCATGCTGCACATGATCGTGAACACCCACAACGCCGAGAGCTGCGCGTTCCGCGGCGCGGACGAAGGTCGGATCCTCACCGAGGCGTTCGACCGTCTCGCGGCTGGCGCCGGCGAGCAGGGCGTCAGTGTCGAAGGGTCCTGGATCAACCGCGCCGCGCACGAGGCCTTCATCCTGGTGAACGCGCCGAACGCCAACGCCATCGAGGAGGCCCTGCTCGATGCGGGTCTCGTTGGCCGGACGCACAGCCGCGTGCTCAGCGTCATCCCGACCGATGACGTGGTCGTCGATACCGACGCGCGCGTGGCGGAGCTCGCCCGATGACCCGGGCGACGGCGACCGTCCTGGCGCCTCCATCGGCTGACGCGACGTCAGCCCCGGTCCCGGCCGGCATTCGTGCCACGCGCGCCGACATGGAGACGGTGGGCGATGTTCTCGCCCGCGCCTTCGACGACGACCCGCTCATGCGCCACCTGTTCCGCACGGACCGGCATCGAACGACGGCCCTCCGTCGCCTCTTCCGGCGCGCGGCGCTCGAAGCGCTGCCGCACGGCGAGGTGTACCTGACGCAGGCCGGGGACGCCGCGGCGATCTGCTACCCGCCGTCGGCGCCCCGAGAGACACTGCTCGGAACGCTTCGGCTCCTCCCGGCCATGGCGTATGCGGGTGGGCTGCGTCGGCTCCCCACGCTGCTCCGCACGCTCTCCTGGATCGAGGAACATCATCCGAAGGATCCGCACCTGTACGTCATGTTCATGGGCGTGGTTCCGGAGCGCCAGGGTCGTGGCATCGGGAGAAGCCTCCTGCAGGCCATCCTCGACGCGCCGGCGCTGGCGGGCTCGCCCGCCTACCTCGAAGCTTCGACCCCGGACAATGCGCGGCTGTACCAGCGACTCGGATTCCGAGCCATGGGAGACCTGCCGCTCCCCGACGGCGGACCCGTATTGCGCCCGATGTGGCGGGAGGCGACGCGCCGCTGAGCGCTCGTCAGCCGCGAACGCGGTCCAGGGCCCGGCGCACCAGGCGTCGAGCCGGGGGTGGCAGCAGTCGCCGCGCGGCCGCGCGCGCGCGGACGGCGATGCCGGGCGCCGGCGTGCCGGTGCCGGGAGCCCTCGGTCGAGACGGCGTGGCGCGACCGGCCGAGGGATCGCCCACCACGATCGCCAGGTGGCCGTGCGAGCTCAGCGTCGTGCGCACTCGTCGCCCCGTCGCGCCGATCGCGGAGAGGCCCTGCACGCGTCGCGTGGCGCGAAATCCACCGAACTCGGCGGTGAGCAGCGTCTCCCAGGTGCCCTCCGGCAGCGGGGCTCCGGCGGCGAAGGTCGCAGGGTCGACGACGAACGTTGCTCGTCCCGCCAACCGACCATCGGCCGCGACGTCCCCGGGGCCTGGGTACGCCATGGCCTCGTCATAGTCGACGCTCAGGCCACGGTGGCGCGCCACGATCGCAAGCTCGCCCTCGGCCGGGTCGACGCGCAGGTCCTCCGAATCGAGCGCCAGGTCTTCGACCAGTGCCGCCGGGGGGACCCACACTCGGCCCGTTGGCTGGTCCCCGAGCTCCACCGGCCCGTCGGCGGTGCGGAGCTCGTGCTCCAGATCGATCTCGACTCGCTCCCCGTCCACCCTGACATCGCGAGTCTCGACCTCGAGGCGAAGATCGTGGGCCAGGTTCGCCGCCGCGACCACGACCTCGAACCGATCGGCGCGCACGGCCCTGGCCACGACGCGATAGCCGACCGGCAGGAACCGATCCACAGCAGCCGGAAACCGATCGTCCATCAGCCTCCGCACCTCCTCGTAGAGGGCACGGGCGCGAGTCCCGGGGGTCCGGAACCGCGGTCGGAGGAGCTTGTGGATCATCTTGTAGCGCAACCAGTGAGCGTACAGCCGGTCCCGCAGCTCCCCCGGCTCCGTGTTCCGGTCGACGATGTCGAGGATGTCGCGCAGGTTGTCGTAGTACAGCTCGTGCGCGAACGGCATGCCCGTCGCGTTCGTCCCCTCGTCCCGCTTCGCCCAGTGGTAGACCGGGTGGTCACCGGTGACGATGATCCGGCGCGCGGCGAAGTAGGCCTGGATCACGAAGTGATGATCCTCGAGCCGCCGCGGACCCTCCGGGAAGCGAATGCCGTGCTCGACCAGCATCGAGCGCCGGAACAGCTTGTGCGGGGTCAGCAGGGCCAGGATGTCGTCCCGGCCGAGCTCCGCGTCGAGGATCGTGCGCCGGAACATCCGTCGCGGGACACCGAACCCGTGACCGATCTCACGCGGAGCCAGGACGTCCGCCCGCTCCCTCTCCGCGATCTCCCACAGGTACGCGAGCGCGTCATCGGCCAGCCAGTCGTCGTGGTCCACGAACAGCACGTAGCGGCCGGTCGCGTCGTCGATCCCGAGGTTGCGCGGTCGCCCCGGCCACCCGGAGTTCGGGATGTGGATGACGCGGAAGTGCGGATGGCGGCGCGCGAGCTGGTCGAGCCGCTTCCCGCTGCCGTCGGTCGACCCGTCGTCCACGAAGATCACTTCGAACTCGTCGCGCGGCATCGTCTGGCGCAGGAACGAGCCCACCGGGATGTCGAGCGCGGGTCCGGGGTTGAAGACCGCGACGATGATGCTGATCCTCACGACAGCGCCGCCTCGCGGGCGGCCACTTCCTCCAGGAAGTCGCGTGAGCGAAGCTCGCGCTCCAGGACCGCCGACACGGTGGCGTGCAGGAGCCGCTCGACCTCACGGTGCAGGGCAGGCGCCATTCGCAGGCGCAGGATGCCGGCGAGGGGCGAGCGCTGAAGGTGACGCAGCACCTTCAGCGCGTCCATCGAGATCGGACGGGCGCCGTGGGCCGAGTGGGTACAGGAGGGGCACACGGCGCCACCACCGGCCGGCGAGTAGGCGTTGCCCTCCGGTTCGATCTCTGCTCCGCACTCGAGGCACTGACCGAGCTCCGGGCGGAAGCCCATCGCATCCAGCAGGGCCAGCTCGAACCAGCGGGCGACGACCTCGCGCGCGACGTCGGGTCCGGCATCGAGCGCGGACAGCGCCTGGGCCAGGAGCCGGAACGCCTCGTGGGAATCCGCCGCGCCCTCGCAGAAGCGATCGGCAAGCTCGACCACGTACCAGGCGGCCGCCGTGGAGTGCAGGTCGTTCCGCAGGCCGAGGTGCGGATCCTCGAGCGAGGAGGAGGTGACGACGTCGAACGTCCGTCCCACGGCCAGCACCAGCTGGACGTCGCTGAACGGCTGCAACCCGCCGCCGATCCGGGACCGCGGGCGTCGCACCCCCTTCGCGATGACGCGCAGCTTGCCGAGCCGGGGTGTGAGGACGGTGAGCACGCGATCGGCTTCACCGAGGTCCATCGTCCGCAGCACGATCGCCTCCGTCTTGTAGAGGCGCGCCCGGGGGCTCATCCGCGCCGGGCCGATCCGCCTCGGTCTCCCGCACGTACCGTGGACATGGCACGCCTGGCCGAGGAGGTCGAGTACGCTTTGGCGGTGGACATCAGGACCGAGTTTACGCGTCTGCTGGCCGACATCGAGGGGGAGATGTCGAGCGTGCTCGCCGAGCGTGACGGGCACGCCCGGCCGCTGTACGAGATGCTCGCGTACCACCTCGGCCTCGACGCGGCCGCCGGACCGCGCGGCAAGCGGATGCGGCCGCTGCTCGGGCTCCTGGCCTATGGGTCGCTGACCGGGGACTACCGGCCCGCGCTTCCCGGCGCCGCGGCCGTCGAGCTGGGCCACAACTTCAGCCTCGTCCACGACGACATCGAGGATGCCGACACGGAACGACGTCACCGGCCCACGCTCTGGGCGATCTGGGGCGTGCCGCTGGCGATCAACGCCGGCGACGCGCTCTTCGCCCTGTCGCGCCTGGCGCTCTACCGGCTGCTCGACGACTTCAGCGAGAAGCGGGTGCTGGCGCTCATGCGCGTCTACGACGAGACCTGCCTCGCGCTGTGCGAGGGGCAATACCTCGACATCAGCTTCGAGCGCCGCCCGGACGTGACGGTCGAGGCCTACCTCGAGATGATCGGCAAGAAGACTGCCGCGCTCGTCGGCGCATCGGTCCAGGCCGGCGCGATATTGGCGACGGACGACGCCGAGGTGATCGAGGCGTACCGGCGGTTCGGGTACGACCTCGGGATGGCCTTCCAGATGGCGGACGACGTGAAGGGCAGCTTCTGGACCTCGTCGGACTCCGGAAAGCCTGAGGCCGGCGACATCCGCAAGCGAAAGATGACGCTGCCGATCGTGTGGGCGCTGCAGCACGCCTCCGCAGCCGATCGCGAGCGGCTGCTGTCGACCTACGCCGATGGCATCCGCGCCACCGATGGCCGTGGCCCGGCCCTCATCGCCGACTCGCCGCTCGACGACGACGCCGTCGGGGAGGTGCTCGCGATCCTCGAACGGAGCGGTGCGCGAGAGCACACCCTCGGCGAAGCTCGCCGGTACCGCGACCTTGCGCTCCGGCACCTGGAGCTGCTGCCCTGCCCCGCCGACCGCAAGCGGGAGATCGCCGAGCTGGTGCAGTCGGTCATCGCCGCGTAGCGAGTGCATCGGGCGACGGCACGGGTCATGCGACGGCGCAGCACATGAAGCGACTCGTTCTGTGGCTGGTCGCGGCGTTCGTGCCGGCGGTCATCGGCGCCGCCTTCCCCGCGCCGGAGTACTACGCCGATCTCCGCAAGCCGCCCTGGGCGCCGCCCGCGTGGCTCTTCGGCCCGGTGTGGACCGCGCTCTACGCGCTCATCGGCGTCGCGGCATGGCTTGTCCACCGGCGCGGCGGGCCGGGAACCAGGGGCGCGCTCGGGCTGTGGGGCGGCCAGCTCGTTCTCAATGCCGCCTGGACGCCGATCTTCTTCGGGCTGCGAGCGCCGGGGATCGCGCTGGTGGAGATCGCGGTGCTGTGGCTCGCCATCGCCGCGACCACGGTCGCCTTCTTCGCGCGCCGCACCGCCGCCGGGGCGCTGATGCTGCCCTACCTGGCGTGGACGACGTTCGCCATGGCCCTGAACTTCGAGATCTGGCGCCTGAACGACTGAGCGGCCGATCAGGTCGCCTCGGTCGCAGCTCCCGGCTCCTCGGCCTCCACCTCGTCGGCCACGCGCGTCCTCGTGGCCACCACCTTCGCCACCCGACGCGGCTCGGCGGCCTCGACCCGCAGGATGATCCCGTCCCGGAACGGCACCTCCGCGCCGGGCAGCGGGATCCGCCCGACGCGGTGCACCACGAACCCGCCGACCGTGTCGTATTCCTCCTCGTCGGGCTCGTCGTCATCGGACAGCTCGAACAGGTCGCGCAGGTCATCCATGCTCACGCGCCCGTCCAGGCGGAAGGTGAGCTCGGTCTCGGACTCGATCGGCTCGACCATCGCCTCCTCGGTGTCGTACTCGTCCTGGATCTCGCCGACGATCTCCTCGACCACGTCCTCCATGGTCACCAGTCCGGCCGTGCCGCCGTACTCGTCGACCACGATCGCGATATGACGCTTGGCGCTCTGCATCTCGTGGAGCAGCTCGTCGACAGCCTTCGACTCCGGGACGTAGACCGGGGTTCGGACGAGCTGGCGAATGTTGATGGCGCCCGACGGCCGGCCGTTCTGCTTGAGGTACGGGAGCAGGTCCTTGGCGTAGAGGATGCCCACGATGTTGTCGAGGCTCTCCTCGAAGACGGGCAGTCGCGAGTGACCGGCCCGCACGATCATGTCGAGCACCTCGTCGAACGGATCGTCGACGTTCACGGCCCGAATGCCGATGCGAGGGACCATCACCTCGTGGACCTTCTTGTCCCCGAGCTCGATGACCCCGTGGATCATCTCCTTCTCGTCCTCCTCGAAGCCGCCCTGCTCCGTGCTGCTCTCGACGAGCATCTTGAGCTCCTCGGTCGACAGGTACCCGGCCTGTGGCTTCTCCTTGCCGCCGAGCAGGCGGACCAGGATCTTGCTCACGGTCGAGACGAACCACACGATCGGGGACAGGAGCCGATCCAGCCACCCGACCGGACGGGCGACGAACAGGGCGAGGCGCTCCGGGAACGAGAGGGCCAACGTCTTCGGAACCAGCTCGCCGACGATGATCGAGATCAGGGCGATGACCAGCGTGACGAGCACGAATGCGAAGCTGTTCGCACCGTCCGCATCGAGGAACGGCAGCGGCTCGAAGAGGTCGCCGAGCGCGTCCGAGAACGCCGCGGCGCCGGTGGCGCCCGCGAGGAACCCGAGGAAGGTGATCGCGATCTGGATGGTGGCGAGGAATCGCGACGGATCGTCGGTCAGACGCTGGGCGGTGCGTGCGGCGCCGTTCCCCTCGTCCGCGAGCTGGCGGAGACGATGGCGCTTGACCGTGATCAGGGCGATCTCGCTGGCCGCAAAGAAGCCGCCGACGAGGATGAGGAGAGCGACAACCCCGAGGTCGAAGACCGGGTTGCCGATGGTACTGCTGCCGTCCATTGGGCGGGTGTGAACCAGCCTCCGCTACGTGTTCCGATCCGCCCCGGTCGGGACGGGCGCCTCGTCGGCGCTGGAGGATTCAGCCGCGGCAGTGCGCGCCACGGAACGGCGACGCTGCAGCTCGATCGGCCGGGCGGGCATGCCGACCACGGTCTTGCCCGGCGCGACGTCGCGGGTCACGACGGCGCCGGCGCCGGTCACGGCATCAGGCCCGATGGTCACCGGGGCGACCATCATCGTGTCGACGCCGAGCTTGACCCTGTCACCGATCTCGGTGCGGTGCTTGGCGACGCCGTCGTAGTTCGCGGTCACCGATCCGGCGCCGACGTTGACGTCCTCGCCCACCTGGGCGTCGCCCAGGTAGCTGAAGTGGTGCTGCTTCGATCCGGCACCGATGCGGCTGGACTTGATCTCCGCGTAATTGCCGATCTCGCATCGCGGGCCCACCTCCGCCCCGGGCCGGAGGTGCGAGAACGGGCCGATCTCGGAGTCCTCCGCGACGACGGCCCCCTCGAGCACGCTGGCCCACACCCGCGTGCGCGGCCCGACGCGGCTATCGCGCAGGTGGGCGTTCGGCCCGATGACCGCGTCGGGCGCGATGCTCGTCGCGCCCTCCAGGATGGTCCACGGCTCGATGCGGGCGTCCTGCCCGATCTCGACGCCGGCGTCGATCCGGGTGGTGGCCGGATCCACGATCGTCACGCCGGCGCGCTGGTGGGCCTCCACGATCCGGCGCCGCAGTCGCTCTTCCGCGACGCTCAGCGCGACACGGTCGTTGATGCCCATCGCGTCGATCGCGTCGGCAGCCTGCACGGCACGGACCGTGAGCCCGTCGGCCACCGCCAGGGCGATGAGATCGGTGAGGTACAGCTCTCCGCTCGGCGACGCCTCGATTCGGCCGATCGCGCCCCGCAGCCACGCTCCGTCGAAGGCGTACGTGCCGGCATTCGTCTCGTCGATGGCACGGGTCGCTTCGTCCGTATCGGCCTCCTCGACGATGGCGGTCACGTCGCCGCGTTCGTCACGCCGGATCCGGCCGTAGCCGGTCGGATCGGACATCCGGGCCGAGACCAGGACCACGGCTGCGTCCGAGTCGGCGCGCGCGTCGAGCAGCGCCTGGAACAGGTCGGCGCCCTGGAGCGGAGCGTCGCCCATCGTCACCAGCACCGTGCCCGCTTCCGGGGAGACCGCGGCCAGGGCAACCCGTACCGCGTCCGCGGTCCCGCGCTGCTCCTCCTGGCGCACCGTGTCCGCCCGGTCGGCAATGGCCTCCTCGACCGCGCCGGCACCGTGCCCGGTCACCACCACGGGACGTCCCACGCCCGCGGCGGCGAGCGCATCCAGGACGTGGGCGATCATCGGGCGTCCGGCGAGCGAATGGAGCACCTTCGGGATGCGGGATCGCATGCGGGTACCCTGTCCGGCGGCCAGGACGACGGCCGCGGGGGCGGTCAGCGGTGCAGACACGTTGCGCGATGGTAGGGGCGCTCGATTCGCAGCGTCAACTCGCCCCGGCCATGGCCACGGCTTCGATCTCGATCCTCGCTCCCTTGGGCAGGTCGCGAACGGCGAACGCGCTTCGGGCCGGGAACGGCTCCGGGATCATGCGGCCGTACACCTCGTTGAGGGCCGGCCAATCGCCGATGTCGGCCAGGAACACCGTGACCTTCACGAGCCGGTCGAGGCCGCTGTCGGCGGCCTCCAGGATGGCGCGGAGGTTCGCGAGTGCCTGCTCGGCCTGCTCCGCGATCCCGTCGCCAACGAGGTCGCCGGTCGCCGGATCGGATCCGAGCTGTCCCGCGGTGAAGACGAGGTCCCCCGCGCGGATGGCCTGGTTGTAGGCGCCCACCGCCGCCGGGGCGGCATCGGTCTGGATCACCTGGCGTGCGGTCATGCTTCGTCCTCCTCTTCGGGGTGAATGGCCTCGATGCGAGGCGGCTCGGTGCGCGTTCGGGTCAGGATGACCGACAGCCCGGCGTCACGGAGGCGGTCGGCGACCGACCCGGCTCGCTCGGAGTCGTCGGTCAGCGTGAAGACGGTGGATCCCGAGCCGGTCAGGCGTGGCTCGCCGCCGGCGCGACGGACGGCGGCGAGCACGTTGCCGAGCTCCGGGCGGAGCCGCAGCGCGGGTGCCAGCAGGTCATTGTCGGCCGTGCCCCACTCGTCGCGCCGAAGCTCGTGGAAGACCGCGGCCGTGGAGAGGCCGAAGGCCGGCCGGGCGAGCACCGCGTGCCACGATCCGAGGCGGATCGGCCGGACGCGCTCTCCGATCCCGGTCACCTCGGCGGCGGCGACGCCGCTGGCGAAGAACGGGACATCGGCTCCGATGGTCGACAGCGCCACCAGCTCGTCGACGTCTGCCGCATCCGGTCGGCCGCGCCACGCGCGACCGAGCCGCCAGGCCGCGGCCGCGTCGGACGAGCCTCCGCCCAATCCGGCCGCGGCGGGGATGCGCTTCTCGAGCGTCAGGCAGGCGAGGTCGGGGGGACCGTCGAGCCCCGCCACCAGCCCCCGCCAGGCGAGGTTGCGCTCGTCGAGCGGCAGGTCCCGCATCCCCTCCCCCTCGACTCGCAGGCCGGAACAGCCGGGCATCAGAAGCAGCCGATCCGCCAGGTCGAGGAGGACGAAGATCCCTTCCAGCTCGTGCCAGCCGTCCTCGCGGCGCCCGGTGACGCGAAGGCCCAGGTTGAGCTTTGCCGCGGCATCCAGCCGCAGCCCACTGCTCGACGGGCTCACAGCGGCCCGAGCTCGGTCGTCAGGCACGCCCATTCGTCCAGGCTCAGGGTCTGCGGACGGCGGTCGGGCGTGACGCCACACGTCGCGAGCGCCCGCTCGACCTGCTCGCGATCGACCGGGAGCTCCCGGCTCAGGCCGTTGTGGACCTGCTTCCGCCGCTGGCGGAACCCTGCCTGCACGACGCGATAGAACAGCTCGCGCCCATCCCCGGGTGGCACGGTCGGGTGGTCTCGGCGGCGGAGGCGCAGGATCGCCGAGTCGACCTTCGGCTCCGGCTCGAACGCGGCCGCCGGGACGCGCGCCACGATCTCGGCGGAGGTCACGTTCTGGACGAATGCCGACAGGTAGCTCATCTGCCCCGGGACTGCGGCGACGCGCTCGGCGACCTCGAGCTGGACGAGGAGCACGGTGAGCACCGGCGGTCGCTCGCCCTCCAGGAACGTGTGGAGCAGCGGGCTCGTGATGTGGTACGGGATGTTCGCGACAAGCTTGAACGACTCCCCCGGAAAGCAGTCGCGCGGATGGATCTCGAGCGCATCGGCCTCGATCAGATCGAATCGCTCGATCCCGTACAGCTCGCGGCGAAGGTACTCGGCCAGCCGTGCGTCCAGCTCGACGGCCAGCACCGATGCCCCGGCCGCGAGCAGGCGCCGGGTCAGGACGCCGAGCCCCGGGCCGATCTCCACCACGCGATCGCCGGGCGAGAGCTCCGCGGCCTCGACGATGGCGTCGAGCGCCTCGGGGTCGGTCAGGAAGTTCTGGCTCAGGCTCTTCCTGGGGCGCAGCCGCTCGGTCCCCATGATCCTTCGGAGCTGGCCGGGCGTCGGAGGCGTCAGGCGGTCCGGCGCGAGAGGATCGCCCATTCAGCGTTCCAGCCAGGGCAACGCGAGGTTCGGGACCGCCTCGAGCGTCGCATCCGAGCGGTCGCCGGCGACGAATCGGTAGCCGGCCGCGGCGCCGATCATCGCGCCGTTGTCGGTGCACCACGCCGGTGGCGGCACGAGCAGGGCGAGGCCCTCGCCACGCAGGCGCTCCTCGAGGGTCGCGCGCAGGGCGCGGTTGGCTGCCACGCCGCCTCCGAGCGCCACGGCCGCCACTCCATGGTCGAGCGCGGCCGCAACCGTCTTCGAGGCCAGCGCGTCGACCACGGCCTCCTCGAACGCGGCCGCCAGCCCGTCCACCGGGATCGGCTCCGACCGCTCGCGATAGCCGTTCACCTCGCGCAGGACGGCCGTCTTGAGTCCGGAGAAGCTGAAGTCGTAGCGGCCCTGCGTCCGCGCGCGGGGGAAACGAGTCGCGGCCGCGGATCCCTCCGCCGCCTTCGAGATCGCCGGCCCTCCCGGATAGGGAAGGCCCAACAGACGCCCGACCTTGTCGAACGCCTCGCCCGCGGCATCGTCCACCGTCTGTCCCAGGAGCATGTACCGTCCGTGGTCCTGCATGAGCACGAGCTGGGTATGCCCGCCGGAGACCACCAGGCAGAGCAGGGGGAAGGGCGGCTCTTCCGGCTCGGGCTCACCGGCGCCCGCATCGATGAGCCAGTTGGCGTAGATGTGGCCCTCGATGTGGTTCACGCCGACCAGGGGCAGCCCGGTCACCGAGCTCAGCCCCTTCGCCACGTTCACCCCGACCAGGAGTGAGCCGATGAGCCCGGGACCATACGTGACGGCAATGGCGTCCACGTCGTCCAACGCGCACGCGGCCTCCCCCAACGCGGCTTCGAGGGTGGGCACGATCCAGCGCAGCTGCTGGCGGGCGGCCACCTCCGGCACGATGCCGCCCGTCGCGGCGTGCAGCGCGACCTGGGTCGCCACCTGGTTCGCTTCGATCCGGCGCCCGCCGACGACGACCGCGACGCCGGTCTCGTCGCACGACGACTCGATGGCCAGGATCCGCGGCCCGCTCATCCGGCCAGCCGCCGCCGCTCGGCTGCGACCAGGTCGCGCATGCGCACATCGGCGAGGTCGGGGGTGGTCATGATCAGGGCGTCCTCGCCGTCATCGGTGTAATACCGCGGGCGCCGGCCGACGATCTCGAAGCCGAACGCCTGGTACAGCGCCTGCGCGGCCTGGTTGGAGGGGCGAACCTCGAGCGTCATGCGGCGAGCCCCGATGGTCACGCTGAGCTCGGCCAGGTTGAGAAGCAGCTGGCGCCCGATCCCCTGGCGCCGCCAGTCGGGATGAACGCCGAAGGTGGTGACGTGCGCGTCGTCCACCATGAGCCAGATCCCGGCGAAGCCGACCACGCGATCGCCCGCCCGGGCCACGACGTAGCGGGCGAGCCGGTTCCCGCGCAGCTCCTGTTCGAACGCGTAGGCCGGCCACGGCGTGCGGAAGCTGAGCCGCTCGATCTCGTGGACGGCCTGGACGTCGTCCATGCGCATCGGGTCGACCACGACGCGGGCGGTCAGCGCCATCGAGCCAGCGCTCCGTCATCCGATCCGACGCCCCTGGGCGCGCGCAGATACTGCGGCTCGAGCCGCGCGAGGTCGTCGCCGCCGGGGTCGCGGCCGAGTCGCTCGGCGGCACGACGCGCCATCTCGCCGGCTGCGCGAGGCGAGGTGGCGGCGCGGAGGCCGAAGGCGGCCGCCAGCTCGGCCGGCGCGACCACCGGCCGATCGCGCAGGCGCTCGGCAAGCGCATCTCGGTCGGCGAGGACCGGAGCGTCCTCGCCGCGCAGGTGGACATACGCCTCGCGCGCGCCGGCCCGTGCGATGGCGGCCACCGCGTCGGGTGTGGCGTCCAGCCACGCCTCGAGGCTCGCGACCCCGACGATCGGCCGGCCGAGGGCGACGGCCAGCCCCTTGCCCAGCGCCATGGCCACCCGCAGCCCGGTGAACGAGCCCGGGCCGGCACCGACCGCGATCGCCGTCACCTCGTCCAGCGATCGATGCTCACGCTCCACCAGGTCCAGCAGCCTGGGCAGAAGCTCCGCGGACTGGCGCCCCTCGGAGCTCCAGGCGTCGAGCCCGAGGAGCGTGCCGTCGGCCGCGGCCAGCGCGACCGACAGGTCGGTCGAGGTCCCGTCGATGGCGATGATCACGTGCGACCCTCCAGGGCGGCTCGTGCCAGGCGCTCGTGAGCATGGCCGTGGGCCACCCACCGGATCGTGCGCCGATCGTCAGCCTGCCCCTGGGACAGCACGATCTCCAGCCGCTCGGGTGGAAGCCATCCCTCGAGCCGATCCGCCCATTCGACGACCGTGACGCCGTCGACCTGCCGCTCGTCGAGCAGCCCCGCCGCGAGCGCCTCCTCCGGGTCACCAAGCCGGTAGGCGTCGATGTGGTAGAGGCGCAGGCGTCCGTCATGCTCGTTCATGAGGACGAACGTCGGGCTGTTCACCACGCTGGTCACGCCGAGACCCTTCGCGACGCCCTTCGCGAGCTGCGTCTTGCCCGCTCCGAGCGGTCCGATCAGAGCCAGCACGGTGCCCGGTACGGCGAGCTCACCGATGGCGCAGCCGAGCGCACGCGTGTCCTCCACGCTCGTGCTCGCGCGTTCGCCGTCGACGGCGCGCGCGGGGCTTCGATGCATGCCGAGCAGTATAGGAACGCGGAGCTCAGCCGCCCGGCGCGCGGTCGACGGCTTCCAGGTTGGCCAGCGGAACGACGGCGGTCAGTCCGTCGTCGAAGCGAACCACCCCGGAGCGCGCCGTGGTGCCGGCTGCGGTGGCGTGCAGTCCGGGGAGCACCCGGAGCAGGTCACCACTGAGCCCGGCGTACGGCCGTCGATGTGCCATCACGCGGTCGCCCGGCCGCGGCAGCGCACGACGAGCCGGTGGTGGGGTGGCGTCGTACACGTAGAGCTCGGCCGAGTCGCCGAAGAGGCTCGCGACATGCCCATGGTGTGCGCGGAACCACGCGAAGACCTCCGGGTCGAGACCGACCTTTCCGAACCCCTCGAGGAGCAGGATCGGCAGGTCGCCGACCTCTCCTGCCGTCTCGCGCCGCCGTCGCTGGGTCGCCTCGAAGTCACGCAGCTCCTTGTCGAGGACGCCGCCGAGCACGATCCCAGCCACCCCCATGGCCCGTGCCCGCGTGAGCGTCTCCGCGGATGCGCGCGAGCCCCCGACCAGGATGCGGCCCGTCGTCCCGACGTCGATCGCGGTGGCCCGAAGCTCGTCGGCCGGATCGTGGACGGCCAGGCGCAGCTCCCCGTGCACGGCCCCGCCGCTGCCGGCCACGCCGGCAACCATGGCGCCGGACGCGCGAATCTCGATCGCTTCGTCGCTGACCGACGCCACCTCGCCGCGGACGTGACCGACGATCGGCTCGGTCCCGAGCAGCGGAGCCACGAGCGCGGACCCGTCGACCGGGTCGTAGCCCAGATAGAGCGCGTCGGCCGGGGCGCGGACCTCTCGCCCGCCCTGGCGCGCCAGGGCTTCACCGGCCTCGACCATGGTCCCGGGACGAACCAACACGCAGGCCTCGCCCGACGCCGGCGATCGTCGCAGCGGCGCCGCGACCGCGATCGATCGCCCCTCCCCCGGCGGCCGCCTCGTGGCGAGCACCTCGGCAGGCTCCACCCGGTGACCGACCTCGACGAGCGGGACGGCGCCGATCGGCAACCGGACCCGGTGGACGACGCTCATGCGATGCGCTCCACGCCAGCGGGCGCCTCCCTGCCGAACGCGTCCCGCCAGGAGGCGAGCATGGCGCGCCGGTCGTCTGCTCGGCGCGGAAGGGCGACCGGCACGCCCCGCGCGTCGAGGATGAGCCCGACGCTGCCGCCGGTTGCGAGGGCGGTGATCCTCGCTGAGCGACGGGCTGCGGCCAGGCTGACGCCAGCGCCGACCTCGATGTGAAGCTCGGCCTCCTGTCCGCGTGCCAGCGGCAGGACCTGCACCTGGCCGGTACGCACCTCGATCGGCTGGGAGGCTGGCCATCCGGGCCGGTGGACCGTCACGCGCATTGCCATCCGCCCGGGCTCGCCGCCGCGGGTCACGACCGCCGTGCCGAGGGGAATCAGGAGGTCGTCACCGAGCAGCGCCAGTCCCTCCCCGATCTCGTCGACCGCCAGCGTGCCGAGCGGTCCGAGGACCGAGGCGCCGTCGAGGGCCAGCTGGGTCACTCCCACCGGCCGCACACCGTCGAGCAGCATGCGCGCCGCCTGAGACGGTGCGGGTGCGCAGGCCACGGAGCGGCCGCAGCCGACGAGCAGATCGAAGCCGCCCGGTGGCCCCTCGTCCAGCGCCGACGACAGGGCCACGACCGCCGCCGCCTGGGTCGCGGCCACCTCCTCGAGGGTCTGCGGCAGCGTGGCCGGCCGTGCGCGGATCGTCTGCAGCAGGTCGGCAACGGCGGCGTCATCGCCGGCATCGCCGGCCAGGCGGGCGACGCGGGCCGCCGCTCCGGGCACGGACGAGAGGCCCGCGAGTCCGCCGCGAGCATGGACGCGGCTGACGACCGCCCCGTCCGGCCCGGCCAGAGCGCGGATGGCGCCACGAGCCCCGACGTCGACGGCGAGCACCCGGAGGCCGGTCGTGCGCGCCAGGGCGCTCACCGCCCGCGGCAGGGCATCGGTGGTCACACCGACCTGCTCCTCGCCGCCAAGGGTCGCTCGCAGGAGCTCGGCGAGGGCGCTGCGGAGCGGACCGAGCTCCTCGCGGCGCGCGTCCGGGCGGGGGCTCTCGACCACCAGCACGGCGCCGGCCTCGAACAGTCCTTCCACCTGGGCGGCCAGATCGGCCGCGCCGGCCCACACCACCTGGCCCGCGCCCGGCCGTCGGGCAGCGGCCACGAGGGCAGCAGCCTCGAGAGCACGCTGGCTGCGCGTGCCGTCGAAGCCGCCGGCCAGCAGCCAGGCGTCCACGTCGACCGATCCCAGGGCGGACAGCCGCTGGGCGAGGCTTCGGCCGTCATCCAGGGTCACCATCTCGGCCACCTCCCAGCCGGCCGCCTCCGCCGCCCGCCGCGCGCTGCCGCCGGAGAGCTCGCGCGACACGGCGACCACGGCGATCCGGCCGGAGCGGCGCGGGCTGTGGCTCTCGATCCGGTTCGCACCGGCCACCAGCGCCGCGAGCCGATCGGTGAGGCGAGCGTCCGCCGATCGGGCGAGATCGTCGACGAGGGTGCGACGCAGCTCGTCGTCGCCCCAGCCGGTGGGCTGCGCCACGTGGGCCACGAGGCGCCACCGCCCCCGAGCTCGCGCCACGGCGCTCGCCTTCGTCCATGCCGAACCCACGTCGACCAGGAGGGCGAGCTCCGTGTCCACCCGTGTCACCGGCCCACTCCGAGCCAGTCGCCGAGCAGGAAGCCGATCCGGTCCACGAGGAGGATGAGCCGTGAGAAGAGCAGGTAGCCGATCCAGCCACCGATGCCGGCCACGAGCATCCAGCGGCCGGTGGCCGTGGCGGTGCCGAGGATCCGACCACGCGGCGTGCCGCTCAGGAAGGACAGGAGGACCAGGACGGTGACCGCTGCGCTGGCCACGGTGGCGGCGGTCTCGACGCCGGTCGACCCCGGTGCGGGCACGGTCACGGCCAGCTGGGGCAGCGCGGTGCCGATCACGGCGCCTCCGAGCGCGAAGGCAGCCAGCGCACCGATCGCGATCGACAGCGGGATCGAGACCACCGACCGCGGCAGCCACGGCGCGACGGCGGCGGACGCGACGAGGGCGAGGCCGAGCCACAGCTCCGGCCGCCCCAGCGGGTCCTCGACGAGTGGAGCCGCGATCCACGGCACGAGGACCTCGGTGACGGCCACGAGCGCGAGGAATCCGGTCAGGAGCCCGGCGAACAGGTGCTGCGTCCAGCCGAATGCGCGCCGCTCACCGAGGAGGCCGCCGAGGACGACGAGGGTCACCAGAGCGGCGACGGTGGTCGTGACCGCGTCGGGAAAGCCGGGCGCCGTGAACCCGTTCATCGCTGGCGCTCCGATCCGCCTCGCACGGCAGCCGAGACCAGCGCCTGGCCGAGCACCGCGATGGCGATGACCGTGCCCGCCAGGATCGCCGCGACCGACGGCCCGTCGTCCGGCAGCAGGCGCGCGCCGGCGTCGAGGGTGATCGCCGCACGATATGCCGCGCCGTCTCGCGGCGTCGCGAGCAGCGCCTCCAGCTGTCCGGTGGCCACGTATGGCGCCACCTCGGGGAGCAGGACCGCCGGGACGATCGCGACGACCGGGAGCTCATCGATTCGCGGGACGACCTGCTCGATCCAGCTTCGAGGGCCCAGGTCGTTGCCGCCGATCACGAGAATCGCATCGACCTGGTCGAATCCGCCATCAGCGACCGTGCGACCCAGGGCCGTGTCGGTCCGCGCGGCCGGGAACGTCCGGGTCAGGCCGACCAGTGCGGCTTCGGCGCCCGGCTGGAACCCGAGGTCGACGATCCGCCTCGGGTTCGCGCCCGCCGCCTCGAGACGGTCGAGCTCCGACACGGCCAGCACCCGTCCCTCCGTGGTCAGGCTCACGAAGGCCAGTCCGATGCGGCGCTCGAGCAGCTCCGCCAGCGCCGTCCGCACGGTCGGCCTGATCTCCGCGTAGGTCCCCAGGTCCGGGTCGAAGGCCACGAGCACCACCGCATCGGCCGGCAGCGCGTCAGCCGCTTCGACGAAGCGTTCCGCGATCGTCCCGTCCCCGGACTCGAGGCGAAGCGCCTCGTCGGTCGGGACGAGGCTCGCCGCGACCAGGAGCAGCAGCAGCACGATCGGCGCGAGGCGCACGAGCCGCTCGCGGTCAGTCATCGGCGCCCCGGATGCCGAACAACGTTCGCGCCGCCACCACGGCTGCCACCAGCGCGATCCCGATCAGGAGTCCCCGGAAGACGGCGCCGATCGGGACGGCCAGGGTCCAGGCCGAGGCCTCCGCCAGCCAGGCCCCGACCGACCCACCGAGCGGCACGAGCAGGATGAGCACGAGCGTCGCGGCGCCGACGATGACGACGCCGTCGGGCCGGCGGCTCGCCACGGCTCGTCGCGACGCCGCGAGGGTGCTCACGAACAGCAGCGCGAACAGCGTGGCCCCGATCGGGATCACGAGCGCTGCCAGCAGCCAGATCACGGCCGGGTCGCTCGAGCCTTCCGAGCCGGGACGCAGCCCGGCCGCCAGGATCGCAATCATCCCGGCCAGGACCAGGGCCGCACCGACCGGGTCGCCGCGACGACGCCACAGGTCGCTGCCCCGTCGCACGGCGAGGGCCGCCGCCCCGGCCAGCGCCGCTCCCACGGCCACCAGGATCGCGGCGCGCACCGCCAGGTCGGCGATCTCGCCGAGCGAGTCGTTGACGACGAGGAAGTCGATGAGCAGCAGCAGCCCGATGACAAGGATCAGGGCCGCCAGCCAGGGACGCCTCACCGGCGCGCGAGTCCGATCACATCCATCGGCTCGAGGCCGACCGCCCACGCCAGGGTCCCCCCGGCCAGCACGACGACGACGGCGAGCCCGATCAGCCGGTTCGCGGCGAGCACCGTCGTGCGCTCGATGACATCGGCCCGGAGATCAGCCACCGCGTGGTACAGCCCGGGACCGACGAGGGCGTCGGGCGTGGCCAGGAGCAGGGTGCCCGCCTGGGCAGGCTCGGCCGTGGCAGCCGTCAACGAGCCGGCCCGACCGCCCAGTCCGTCGAGGTGGAGCTGGGCTTCCTCGCGCAGGCTCCCGAAGGCGAATGCCGCGGCCGGTCGCGCGCGGGTCGTCAGCGCCAGGCCGGCCGCCACGCCACGACCCTCGCCGACGTAGACGGCTCGCGACCGGCCGCTGCGCTCCCGCGTCGAGGTGGCGTCGTGGGCAGACTCGACGGCGGCAGCCGCCGCGGCCGCCGCGAGCGGGTCGTTGGTCAGCACCCGCAGCGGGACGCCGCTTCTCGCCGCGGCGCGCGCGACGTGGCCGAGCAGGGGCAGTGCGGCGAGCGTCTGCAGCCGGGCCAGGGAATCCGTCCCGCGCACGATCCCGGCCGTGCCGAGGGCGACGACCGCATCGGTCCCCGACTCCGCCGCGAGGGCCATGGCTCGCCCGACGCCTGCCAGGCCACCGGCGTCGCGACTCGTCCATCGCGTGACCGGACGGGCCACCAGCTGCAGCAGAACGAGCAGGACGCCCAGGACGGCGAGCGTGGGAACGATCTCGAACCGGAGGGACGAGCGGCCGAGGATCTCGCCCACGAGGCGGACGAGCTGGCCGACGAGCTCAGCCGGCTCGGGCATCGGGCTCCTCGTCCGCGTCGAGCTCGTCCACGAACGCCTCGAGGAGCCGCTCCTCGGCGAGGAGCCGGCCGGCGCCTCGGGCGCCGGCCGCGCCGAGCAGCGGTCCGAGCGCGACGCCGAGATCCGAGAGGAGCGGGGCGAGCGGTCGATGCGCGTCGGCGAGCAGGCGCGCGGGCACGTCGAGGCGCCGATGACGGAGGCCGGTGACGGCGCGTCGCAGCGACGTGGAGCTCATGCGGCGGTGGTCGGGGTCGACGTCAGCGCGGCGTGCACGGCCTCGGTCTCGGCCCGACTCGTGGTGGCGATGACGACCGCCTCCAGCGCCGCGTCGGTGGAGCGCAGCGCGGACACAAGGAGATGCGCCGCCTCCTGCACGTCGAACACGCCGGACTCGACGCCGACCAGGGCGACGGCGATCCTCCGCAGCTGGAGCGGGCCGGCAGCCGCGAGCGCGGCCCGCAACGCCGCGTTCAGCCGCTCCGGATCGGCGACGCGGTCGTGCCCGACGGCCACGACGTGGATGACGTAGCTCGCCGCCAATCCTCCGGCATGAGTCACCACCGCGGATCCGGCGGCCACCGGACCCTGGTCGACGGCGGCGCGCTCGCTCTCGGCGCCGCCGCGGCGCTTGACGGCAGCCGCGGGACCGGCGGTCATGAACAGCGACTCCATCGCGGAGACGACGAGCGCGTCGACCTCGAGCTCAGCGAGGTCGCCCTGCCAGACGTCGATCTCCATCGGTCCTGCCATCGATGCCGCTCACGCCCTCCGACCGGTCCGGCGAGTCAGTCCGCTCCCAGGTGCAGCCGGGGCAGTCGATCCCGCAGCGCGGTCGTGACCTCGTAGTTGATCGTCCGTCGTTCCTCCGCGACCTCGTCCGCGGTGATCCGCCCCCCCGCCTGGTCGCCGATGAGGACGAACTCGTCGTCGTAGGTTACACCAGCGATCTCGCCGATATCGACGGCAAGACCGTCCATGCTCACCGCTCCGACGACGGGGGCGCGCTTCCCGTGCACGAGCACGAACCCGTTGTTGGCGTGCTGGCGTGGCCAGCCGTCTCCGTAGCCGATCCCCAGCGTCGCGATCCGCGTCGGCCTCCGCGCTCGGTACCGCAGCCCGTAGCCGATGCCGTCGCCGGTGGCCAGATCGAAGATGCGCAGCGGGCGCGCCCTGAGGCTCAGCGCCGGCCGCAGCTCGGCGAGGGGCGCGCTGCGCTGCACGCCGGCCGGCAGCATCCCGTACAGCATGATTCCCGGCCGGACCGCGTCGGCGAGGCCGCCGACCCCGGCCAGGATGCCCGAGCTGGCGCTCACGTGGACCAGCCCCGGATCGATCCCCGACGATCGCAGCGTGTCAAGCGTCCTCGCCAGGCGGACGACCTGCTCGTCGGTGTACGCGTCATCCTCGCCGGCGACCGCCAGGTGGCTCATCGTGCCGGCGATCCGCAGGCGGGGGCTCCTCGCCACAGCCGTCGCAATCTCGATGGCCTCGCTCGGCGCCGCGCCCTGCCGCCCGAGTCCGGTGTCGACCTTGAGGTGCACACCGACCGGCCGCGCGCCTGCCGCGGCATCGAGCCACTCCAGCGCGCGGCGGTCGTACACGATCGGCTCGAGCTCGAGCTCCACCACGTCGGCCGCCTCGTCCGGCCCGATCCCCCACAGGAGCAGGACGGGCACCCCGATGCCATCCTCGCGGAGCCGCCGTGCCTCGTCGACGGTGGCGACGGCCAGGCGCTCGATGCCTGCCGCAACCAGCGTCCGGGCCACGGCCACGTCGCCGTGGCCGTAGGCATTGGCCTTCACGACGCCGATGACCGACAGGCTCCCGATCACGCCGCGGACCGCGCCGAGGTTGTGCCGGATCGCAGCGTGGTCGACCTCGATCCACGCTCGATGCGGGCTGCGCGGCCGCGTCATCGGTCGCGGGTGCCTCGCAGTCGCTCGAGCGCCTCCGGAAGATGGCCGGCGATGTCGGTTGCCATGGCCCCGGCACGTCCGACACGCTCGGCCACCAGCAGCCCGGCGGTGCCGTGCGCCGCCACGCCGCAGGCAGCCGCATCGCGGGTCGAGAGCCCCGCGGCGAGGAGGGCCCCGATCGCGCCGGCCAGCACGTCGCCGCTGCCCGCGGTCGCGAGCGCGGGCGTCGCCACGCGCGATGCCAGCACGTTCCCGTCGGGCGCGGCGACGACGCTGTTCGCCCCCTTCAGCACGACGACCTGCCCCCAGCGCTCGGCGGCATCGGCGACGGCCGTTGCCCGTCCCGCGTCGTCGTCGGCATCGGGCGCCTCGGCGCCGGTGAGGCGCTCGAACTCCACCGGGTGAGGCGTCAGCACGAGCGTGCCGGGCAGGCCCTGCCACCAGCGGCTGGCCACGGCAAGGGCGTTCAGGCCATCGGCGTCCACCACGGTCGGGATGCGCAGCGCTGCGAGGAGCTGTCGCGTCCGGCGCTGGGTCGCCGGCTGACGGCCGAGGCCGGGCCCCACCACCGCCGCGTCGAATGCGGCGGCCTCGGCCGTGATGCGCCGCCATCCGGCCGGCGCGATGAGCCCGGGCGCCTCCTCGTCCAGCGCCATCCAGGTGATCTCGGGCACGCGCGCGGACAGGCGCTCGACGACCGACTCTGCGGCCGCCACGCGACAGAGTCCTGCGCCGGCCCGCATTGCGCCGAGGGCGGTGAGCAATGCGGCACCGGGATAATCGATCGACCCGGCCACCACCAGCACCCGGCCGAACGATCCCTTGTGAGCGCGGTCGGGCCGGGAGGGAAGACGCCCGGCGACCCACCGGTCGGTGAGCGACGCGACGGTCATGGCGCTCCCCCGTCGTGGCGACGGTGCGCGACGGCGACGGCCACCGCCATCCGTCGCTCGTGCGAGATCGACACGCTCACCTCGTCGATCGCCATCGCCTCCGCCCGACGTGCGGCCCGGGCATGAAGGGTCACCTGCGGCGCGCCGGCACGGTTCGGCAGGATCTCGATCTCGCGCCACCCGACGCCTCGGACCCCGAGGCCGAGCACCTTGCTGATCGCCTCCTTCGCGGCCCAGCGCCCGGCGATGCGCTCGACACGGCGGCCGCAGTACCGCTGCTCGAGGTCGGTGAGCACGCGCAGCCGGAACCGGTCCGGATGCCGACCCAGCACCGCGACGATGCGGTCGATGTCACAGAGGTCGATCCCGATCTCGTGGCGGCTCATGGGCGGGCCGGCCGGCCGCTACTCGACCGTGACCGACTTCGCGAGATTTCGCGGCTGATCGACGTCCGTCCCTCGCGCGACCGCGATCTCATACGCCAGGAGCTGCAGGGGAAGCACCGCGATCACCGGGCTGATGGCCTCGGGCGTTTCGGGGACGTAAAGCACGTCCTGCGCGTAGCGGTCGATCTGGTCGTCTCCCTCGGTCGCCACGGCGATCACCGGTGCCGACCGGGCGCGCGCCTCGGCCACGTTGCTGGCCACCTTCTCGTAGATGGCGCCGCGGGTGGCGATGGCCACCAGCGGGGTCTGCGGGTCGAGCAGCGCGATGGGGCCGTGCTTCAGCTCGCCGGCCGCGTAGCCCTCGGCGTGGACGTACGAGAGCTCCTTGAGCTTCAGCGCCCCCTCCATCGCGATCGGGAATCCGACGCCACGGCCGATGAAGATGAAGTCCCGCACGTTCGCGAAGCGCTGGGCGAGCTTCTTGATCTGCGGCGCCAGCTTCAGCGTCTCGGCCGCCAGGCGCGGCAGGGTGCGGAGCGCGAGCCCGTAGGTCCGGACCCGGTTCGGTTGCAGCGCGCCACGCAGCTCCGCCAGGTGGAGGGCGAGCATCTGGAGCACGAGCACCTGGGTCACGAAGGCCTTCGTGCTGGCGACGGCGATCTCGGGTCCGGCCTGCAGGTAGCAGACCGCGTCCGCGGCACGGGTGATGGCGCTGCCGACCACGTTGGTGACGACGACGATCGTCGCACCTCGCTCGGCGGCCAGCTTGAGCGGCGCCAGGGTGTCGGCCGTCTCGCCGGACTGGCTCACGCCGATGACGAGCGTCCGATGGTCGAGCGGCGGCGGGCTGTACCGCATTTCCGAGCCGATCTGCATCGTGGCCGGGATCCCGACCCACTCCTGGAGCAAATATGCCGCCACGTGCGCCGCGTAGCTCGCTGTGCCGCAGCCGACGACGTACACGCGCTCGATCTCGCGCAGCCGATCGGCGATCGGCTCGAGCTCCTCGAGCCGGACCGACCCGTCCGCGCCGACCCGCCCGCGCAGCGCTTCCTGGATGGCGTGCGGCTGCTCGTAGATCTCCTTGAGCGTGAAGTGCGGGAACCCGCCCTTCTCGGCCGCCTCGATGCTCCAGCGGATCTCGGTCGTGTCGCGCTGGACCTCGGTGCCGTCGAGCGTGAGGATCCGCGTGCCGTCGCGGGTCACGTCGGCGATGTCGCCCTCGTGGAGGATCACGACGTTCTTCGTGTGCTCGAGGATGGCGGGGACATCACTGGCGAGGAATCCCTCGCCGTCGCCGAGTCCGACGATCAACGGCACGTTCATGCGCGCGCCGACGATGCGTTCGGGGTGGTCGGTGTGCATGACGCCGATGGCGTAGGCGCCGCGGACGTCGGCGAGGGCGGCGCGGACCGCCTCGACCAGGTCACCGGCGTACTTCGTCTCGATCAGGTGCGCGAGGACCTCGGTGTCCGTCTCCGATGTGAATCGGTGGCCCTCCGCGACGAGGCGCTCCTTGAGCTCGGCGTAGTTCTCGATGATGCCGTTGTGGATCAGGGCGAGCTTCCCGCTGCAGTCGACGTGCGGGTGGGCGTTCGTGTCGTTCGGCAGGCCGTGGGTCGCCCAGCGCGTGTGACCGATGCCCGGCCCTCCGGTCGGCGTGTCGCCGTTGAGATGCTCGGTGAGGTTGCTGAGCTTGCCGGCCTTCTTCTCGATGAAGACCTCATCGCCGGTCATGACCGCGATGCCGGCCGAGTCGTAGCCGCGGTACTCGAGCCGGCGGAGGCCGTCGATCAGGATCGGCGCGGCGTCACGTGGCCCGACGTATCCGACGATGCCACACATGGAACCCTCCTCGCCGACCCGGCGCTAGCTCAGTCGTGCCTCGGCGAGCGCGGCCAGCTCGCGGGCGATCTCGTCGATCTCGCCGGCATCGTCGCCTTCGACCATGATCCGGATCTTCGGCTCGGTACCGGACGGACGCACCAGGACGCGTCCTCGCTCCCCCATGCGCTCGGTGGCACGCTCGACGGCTGCCACGAACGTCTCGTCCTCTCCCCAGTCGTCGCGGCGAGCGACGGCTGAGTTTATCACCACCTGCGGCCACCTCGGAATGGCGGCGGCGAGCTCGGAGAGCGGCCTGTCGGCCGCCCGGACGGCGCGAACGAGCTCGATGGCCGACAGGATTCCGTCGCCGGTGGAGGATCGATCGCGGAAGATGATGTGGCCGGACTGTTCTCCGCCGAGCACGGCGTCCTCGCGCTCCATCGCCTCGAGGACGTGCCGATCGCCCACCGGGGTCCGAACCATCCTGCCTCCCGCCTGCGTCACGGCCCGCTCGAGGCCGCCATTGCTCATGACGGTCACCACCAGCACCTTGTTGCGAAGGCGTCCCTCCGCGAGGCGCTCGAGCGCGCAGATCCCCATGATGGCGTCGCCGTCGACCAGGGCGCCGGTTTCGTCGACCGCGATCAGTCGATCGGCGTCGCCGTCGAAGGCCAGCCCGAGGTCCAGGCCGGCCGCCGCCACGGTGGCCGCCAGCCGCTCCGGATGCGTCGAGCCGCAGCCGTCGTTGATGTTCGTCCCATCCGGCGCGTCGAACAGCACGGTGAGCTCGGCACCGAGGGACCGCAGCAGGTCCGGCGCGATGACGCTGGCAGAGCCGTTGGCGCAGTCGATCGCGACCCGCAGGCCGGCGAAGGCGTCGCCGGCGACCTCGACCAGGTGGCGCCGGTACGCCTCGATCGGCGCGGCGTCGCGTCGCACGCGGCCGAGCGCGTCGTTCGGGCCTGTCGGCCGGGGGCCATCCGCCGCGATGCGCCGCTCGAGCGCCCGCTCCGTCGCGTCGTCGGCCTTTCGTCCTCCGACCACGACCTTCAGCCCGTTGTCCGGCGCCGGATTGTGCGAGGCCGACACCATGATCCCGGCTGCGAGGTCATCGCGGCCACTGGCGTGCACCAGGGATGGCGTGGTCACGACGCCCAGGTCGAGGACGTCGGTCCCCGTCGCCGTGAGCCCGGCGGTGAGCGCCGCAGCGAGCATGTCGCCGGAGCGCCGCGGATCGCGCCCGATGACGACTCGTGTGCCAGTGCCGCCCAGCTCCTCGCCGACGGCATGCCCGAGTCGGACGGCGAGGTCGGCGGTGACCTCGGTGCCGACCTCCCCGCGAATGCCGTCGGTGCCGAAACGACCCATCTAGGGCTCGGGGCTCTCGGTCGGCTCGGGAGGCGGCGCCGGCGCCACCAGCGTGACCGGGACGGAGCCCGGGCTGATCGCTTCCAGTGAGACGCCGGCGGGCAGCCCGCCGATGGAAGGCGTGATCTGGTAGGACCCCGGGTCGAGGCCGCTGACATCCAGGATCGGCGTCAGATTCGCCGCCGAGAGCTGGGCGAAGGCCGAGCCCGGCCCGCTCACCGTGACCGAGATCTGCTCGAGGCCGGGCAGGCAGGCGTTGTCCCCGGCCCCGTCGCAGACGACGCCCACCACGAACGTCCGGCTCGACACCGACGGCTCGATCAGGACCGTGACCGTGCCCCGCGCCTCCTCCGGCTCGAGCAGGCGAGCGCCGTCGGGGATGATGAGGTCGATCTCGAACTCCTCGTCCGCCGAGAGGCCGCCGATGTCCACCGACGCCGTCAGGATCTCCTCGATCTCGGTCAGGACGTCCGGGAGGCCGCGGATGGTGACCGTGCTCGGCTCGACACTGAGAGATGCCAGGGCGAAGCCGGGCGACGGCGTGCCGGTGATCTGCGGCCGCACGGCGATGGTCCGGTTCGTCTCGACCGCCTGCACGTCGATCTCGACGGTGATCGTCTCCGGGTCCACGGCCACGTTCGCCACCGGCTGACCATCGATGTCGACCGGCTCCAGCGTCACGGTTCGCTCGACACGAATGCCGGACTCGTCGATGAGGACCCGTCCCACGGCGCGGTCGACCCGGTCGACGAGGGTCGACGCTCCTCGGACCTCGACCTCGTCGACACTGGTGACGGGCTCACCGATCTCGAGCGACTCGGGAACCTGGCCGTAGTCGACGGTGACCGGGACGACCCGGGTGACGAGCCGATCGATCTCGACGGTGACCGTCGCGGGCTCGCGGTGCACCACCTCGACGCCCTCCACCAGGGAGACGACCTGGACCGGCAGCACCTGTGGCTCCGGCGAGCGCTCCATGTCGTAGTCGGACAGGTCCACGGTCGCGCGGAACGAGTCACCCGTCAGCGTGCCGGTCACGTCATTCGGGGCGCGGTACGTCACGTCGACAGCGCCGGGCGTGCCGCTGATCACCGCGGTGTCCGCCGGCTGGCCGCTGATGCCGATGGTGAGCTGGACCTGGGACTCCGAGAACGAGCCCGAGAACACGAGGCCGGTGTAGAGCACGGTCGCCAGCAGGACCGCGGACAGCTTCAGATGCCAGTTTCGAAGCAGGAAGCGCATGATTCAGCTCCGCCGTGCCGCGCGGCCGTCGGCGTGCGAGACGATGCGTGCGTCCGGATCGATCGGCGCCTCGTCGGCCTCGGTGTCCTCCGCCGGGCCCAGCTGCCAGCGGCCATCGGCCGATCGACGCAGGAACGGCACGGCCCGCCGCGGCGCCTGGGGCCGGATCAGGTTGAAGATCCGTCGTCGCAGCTGGGTCTCGGTCAGGTTGCGCTCGATGCGTCCGCGGACGACCAGGCTGATGGACCCCGTCTCCTCGCTCACCACGATGACGACCGCATCGGTCTGCTCACTGATCCCGATCGCGGCGCGATGACGCGTGCCGTAGCGCTCCGAGTCGAGCACGTTCTGGCTCAGCGGCAGCAGCACGCCGGCCGAGGTGATCTTCTCGCCGGAGACGATCGCCGCGCCGTCGTGCAGGGCGGTGCCGTGGTAGAAGATCGTCACCAGCAGCTCGGCGCGCAGATCGGCGTGGATCGGGACGCCTGATTCGGTGGCGAGGTCCTGGAGGCCGGTCTCACGCTCGAGCACGATGAGCGCCCCGTGACGGGAGCCGGCCAGGATTCGAGCAGCCCGGCTGATCTCGCGCGCGACGCGCTCCGCGCCCGCGACTTCGGAGCTCACGAAGAACCGGTTCACCGACCCGACCCGACCGATCTGCTCGAGCGCCCGCCGCAGCTCCGGCTGGAACACGACCACCACCGCGAACAGACCGACCACCGCGGCCGTCTCCATCAACCGGCGGAGCAGGTCGAAGCCGAACAGGATGGCCGCGAGGTACACGAGGTACAGGATCGACAGGCCGATGACGATCCGCACCGCGCGCGTGCCGCGGATGAGGATGAACAGCCAGTAGATGACGAACGCCACCAGCAGGATGTCGACGATCGACGTCCAGCTTCCCTGGAAGTACGTTTCGAAGAAGTCGCGGACCGTGTCGATCACGATGGCGGGTGCTGCCCTGCCGGCTGCGGGAGTGGGGCCGATGATACCAAGAGCCCCGGCGCAGCGGCCGGGGCCCATCGGTCATCTGTTCGATTCGGAGCGTCTCAGCGCTTCGTGTACTGCGGCGCCTTGCGGGCTCGCTTGAGGCCGTACTTCTTGCGTTCCTTGGCCCGCGGGTCGCGCGTCAGCAGGCCGGCCTCGCGGAGCGCCGGACGCGCGTTCGGATGCGCGGCCAGCAGTGCCCGGGCGATGCCGTGACGGATGGCCCCGACCTGGCCGGAGACGCCTCCGCCGGCCACGAGCACGCTGGCCGAGTACCGGCCCTCGGTCTCGGTGACACGGAATGGCAGGACGAGCGCCCCCTCGGGCGCGGCGCCGCCGAAGTACTCGCCGGACGGCTTGCCGTTGACGACGATGCCACCATCGCCGGGCAGCAGGCGGACCCGCGCCACGGCGGTCTTCCGCCTGCCGGTCCCGTAGACGTAATTCGTGCTCACGGTTGGTCCTCTCCTGTCTACAGCTCGACCGCGGTCGGCTGCTGCGCCTGGTGCGGATGCTGCGCGCCGGCGTACACCTTCAGCTTCTTGAACATTGCTCGGCCGAGCCGGTTCTGGGGAAGCATCCCCTTCACGGCGCGCTCGATGACGAGCTCCGGCTTCCGCGCCAGCAGCGTCTCGAGGTTCTCGGCCCGCAGGCCGCCCGGATAGTTCGAATGGCGGTAATAGGTCTTCTGGCGCAGCTTGTCGCCCGTGACGCGGATCTTGCCCGCGTTCAGCACGACGACATGGTCGCCGGTGTCGAGATGCGGCGAGTAGATCGGCTTGTGCTTGCCCTCCAGCAGGGTGGCGATGCGTGTCGCCAGCCGGCCGAGGGTCTGGTCGGTCGCGTCGACGACCCACCAGCTGCGCTCGATCTCGCTCGCCTTGACGGCGTAGGTCTTCACGTTCCCTGCTCTCCGGTCATGCCTTGGTCTCTCCGGCCGCGCCATCGGCGCCGCCGCGGTTGTCGGTCGGTCGATTGTCGGCTGCGTAGACGATCCGCTCGAGCGTGAGCCCCTTCGCCGGCGCGGCCCGCCCGTCGAGCGCGCGTCCACGTCCGTCGAGGAGCCGATCCACCTCCTCGGCTGCCAGACGTCCCCGTCCGACGGCCAGGAGGATGGCCACGATGCTGCGCACCATCCGGCGCAGGAACGCGTTCGCCGTCACGCGGACCTCCACGAGGTCCCCGCGGCGGGTGACGCGCACCTCGGCCAGGTGCCGCACCGTGCGACCGTGCTCGTCGGCGCCGAGGCTCGCGAAGTCGCGCTCCCCGACCATCCGTCCCGCGGCCGCCCGCATGGCGTCCGTGTCGAGCCGATCGTCGATCTCCAGCGTCCGATGCCGATCGAGCGGATGCTTGGTCCCGCCCGTTCGGATCCGGTAGCGGTAGATCCGCCACCGTGCGTCGCGGCGCGGATCGAAGTCCGCCCGCACCGTCCGGAGAGATCGCACCGCCAGGTCGGGCGGGAGCACCGCATTCAACCGGCGCCTGAGGTCCGGCAGGTCGCCGGCCGCGCGACGCGGCAGGCGAAACGCGGCGACCTGCCCGGTGGCGTGCACCCCGGCATCGGTTCGCCCGGCGAGACGGACCCGTGTCCGCTCGCCGATCAGCCTGTTAAGCGCCTCCTCCAGCTCCCCCTGCACGGTCCGGCTCTGCGGCTGGACCTGCGAGCCGGCGAAGGCCGTCCCGTCGTACTCGATGGTCGCCTTCAGCACGCGGAGCGCCTCGGCCGCCATCGGTCCGATATCGGTGTTCTGTTCGGTCCGTCGCGCTAGACGAGCTCGATCTGGACCATCGGAGCGGCATCGCCCGCGCGCTGCCCGATCTTCACGATGCGCGTGAAGCCGGACGGCCGCTCCGCATACTTGCTCGCCAGCTCGCCCATCAGCTTGTCGACGATGAGCGGCTCGTGCGGCATCCGGCTCACGAGCTGGCGCCGTGCATGGAGATCGCCGCGCTTGGCGAGCGTGATCATCCCATCGACCAGGCCGCGGACCTCCTTGGCCTTGGCCTCGGTCGTCTTGATCCGCTCGTAGCGCAGCACGGCGACGGCGAGATTGCCGAGCATGGCCATGCGATGGTCGTGCGTACGCCCGAGCTTGCGCCCGGCGATCCGATGCGGCATCGGCTAGGCCTCCCGATCCGCCTCGGCCACGGCACCCTCGTCGAGCTCGGCCGAGGACGGCAGATCCGACTCGTCGTTGCTCATCGAGGTGGACTCCGGGCTGATGAACCCGCGGAGCGCGAGGCGCTCCTTCAGCTCATCGAGGCTCTTCTGCCCGAAGTTGCGCATGCGCAGGAACTCGTCGTCGGACAGCGACAGGACCTGGCCGATCTTCGTGATCGAGTTGCGCTTCAGCGAGTTGTAGGCCCGCATCGGCAGGTCGAGCTCCTCGATCGGCGCATCGAGCAGGTTGGCGGCCGGGCTGGACGGAGCCTCGTCCGCGGACGGGGCGGCCGGACGGCCGATCTGTGCGAAGCGGCCGAACTCTCGCATGAGGATGTCGGCCGCCTGGCTCAGCGCCGCCTCGGCGGTGGTGGTGCCATCGGACTCGATCTCGAGCGAGAGCTTGTCGTAGTTCGTCATCTGGCCGACGCGAGTCTTCTCGACCTGGTAGTTCACGCGACGCACCGGGGAGAAGATGGCGTCCACCGGGATGACGCCGATCGGCATCTCCTCGGTGTGCTCGGCGGGACGGTAGCCCATGCCGCTCTCGACCGTCAGGTCCATCTCGATGGAGCCGGAGTCCGAGTCGAGGGTGAGCAGGACGAGGTCCGGGTTGACGATCTCGACATCCGCCGACTCGGCGATGTCGGCGGCGGTGACCGGGCCGGCCCCGCGCTTCACGAGCTTCAGCGTCAGCGCGTGCCGCGCGAACGAGCGCAGGCGAAGCTTCTTCACGTTCAGGACGATCTGGGTGACGTCCTCCTTGACGTTCTCGATTGTGCTGAACTCGTGGAAGACGCCGTGAATCTGGACGCTGGTCACCGCGGCGCCCTCGAGGGAGCTGAGCAGGACGCGACGCAGGGCATTGCCCAGGGTGACGCCGTAGCCCTCCTGGAGCGGCGTGACCTCGAAGCGGCTCAGGTTGCCCTCCGAGTGCACTTCCTCGATGCGCGGCTCGGGCGGCGTCTGCTGCAGCTGGGGGGTCTCAAGTTCGATCATGGAAACGGGGTGCTCCTAGCGCGAGTAGTACTCGACGACGAGCTGCTCGTTGAACTCGAGCGGCATCTGCTCGCGCGCCGGTTCGGCGAGAACGCTGCCCGACAGGGTGGACGGATCGGCGCTCAGCCACTCGGGAACCTGCGCCGCCCGCATCGTCTCGGGCGCGATCTTGAAGTATTCGCGGCTGCGACGGCTGTCGCGGACCTCGATCCGGTCGCCGACCTTGGTCCCGAAGCTCGGGACGTTGGTGGGCCGACCGTTCACGGCGAAGTGGCCGTGGGTCACGAGCTGACGCGCCTGGGCGCGGCTCGAGGCGAAGCCGAGGCGGTAGACGACGTTGTCGAGTCGCATCTCGAGCAGCCGCAGCAGCGCCTCGCCGGTCATCCCCTTGCTGGCGGACGCCTTCTCGAAGTAGTTGCGGAACTGGCGCTCGAGGACGGAGTAGCTCTTGCGGACCTTCTGCTTCTCCCGCAGCTGCAGGCCGAACTCGCTCACCTTGCGGCGACGCATGGTGTTCATGCCGGGCGGGGTGCTGCGGCGCTCGAAGGCGCACTTGCGGCTGTAGCATCGGCTGCCCTTCAGGAAGAGCTTGAGCCCTTCGCGGCGGCAGATGCGGCAGACGGCGTCGGTGTATCGGGCCATATCGATGCTCCCCTAGACCCGACGCCGCTTCGGCGGGCGGCAGCCGTTGTGCGGGATCGGCGTGACGTCGGTGATGGCTGTGACCTCGAGGCCGGCGGACTGGAGCGAGCGGATCGCCTGCTCGCGACCGCCACCGGGGCCCTTCACGAAGACCTCGATCTGGCGCATCCCGTGCTCCATCGCGCGGCGCGCGGCGAGCTCAGCCGTCTGCGCGGCGGCGTACGGCGTGCTCTTGCGGGAGCCCTTGAAGCCGACCAGGCCCGCGCTGCCCCAGCTGATGACGTTTCCCGTCACGTCCGTGATCGTCACGATCGTGTTGTTGAACGTCGACTGGATGTGCGCGTGCCCCGTCGGCACATTCTTTCGCTCGCGCTTCTTGCCGCGCTGAGCGCGCTTACGCTCTGCCATGGAACTCCTAGTGGTTACTTCTTGCGGCGGACGCCGACGGTCTTCTTCGCCCCTCGGCGCTGCCGCGCGTTCGTCTTCGTGCGCTGCCCGCGGACCGGCAGGTTGCGTCGATGGCGGAGGCCCCGGTAGGAGCCGATCTCCATCAGACGCTTGATGTTCATGCTCACTTCACGGCGAAGGTCGCCCTCCACCTTGAACTGGCGGTCCACCACCTCGCGGAGGCGGTTGACCTCGTCCTCGGAGAGATCGCGGACGCGCGTGTCCGGGGACACGTTCGCCGCGCCGATGACCTTGGCGGCCGAGGTCGGGCCGATGCCGTGGATGTAGGTGAGGCCGATGACCACTCGCTTCTCGCGAGGGATGTCGACGCCGGCAATTCGAGCCATGTCTCTCCTACCCCTGCCGCTGCTTGTGCTTGGGAACGACGCAGATGACCATCACCACGCCAGAGCGCTTGATCACCTTGCAGCGCTCGCAGCGGGGCTTCACGGACGCAGAAACCTTCATCTCATCCTGTACGTGATGCGACCCCGGGTGAGGTCATAGGGACTGAGCTCGACACGGACGGTGTCGCCTGGCAGGATGCGAATGAAGTTCTGGCGGAGCTTTCCGGAGATGTGAGCGAGCACTTCGTGCCCGTTCTCCAGCTTCACCCTGAACATCGCGTTGGGGAGGGGGAGGATGACCTCGCCTTCCACCTCGATCGCGTCCTTTTTTGGCAAGTCGACACGCACCTCGTCGGCAACTTGGTACTCATTGGGATTGACACACGGAAAGGCCGCCGCGCGACGGCGACCCGAACGGAGAGTATACAGCACCGTCCGGAAGGGGCACAAGGCGGGTCATCGGCGCGCCGTGAGGATCTCGGGGCCGTGCTCGGTGACCGCCACCGTGTTCTCGAAATGCGCCGCCAGGCTGCCATCCAGGGTGCGGACGGTCCAGCCGTCGTCGTCCACGGTGACGTCGTCGCCGCCGAGCGTGAACATCGGCTCGATGGCGAAGCACATCCCGGCCTCGATCAGCATGCCAGTCCCGGCTCGGCCGTAGTTCGGCACCTGGGGTTCCTCGTGCATGGCCTGCCCGATGCCATGGCCCACGAACGGGCGCACGATGCCGTAGCCGTGCTCGTGTGCGACCGACTCGATGGCGTGGCCGATGTCGCCCAGGCGGTTCCCGGGGAGCGCGGCCGCGATCCCGGCCTCCATCCCCCGCCGCGTGGCGTCGATCAGCGTCGTGACTTCGTCCGGCACCCCTCCGAGCGTCCAGGTCCGCGCGCAGTCGGCGTGCCAGCCGTCCACGATGCAGCCGATGTCGATGCTGACGATGTCGCCCTCGGCCAGGCGACGGCGGGGCGAGGGGATGCCGTGCACCACCTCGTCGTTGACGCTCGCGCAGATGACGCCCGGGAATGGCGGGTTGCTGCCGTACCCGAGGAACGAGCTGGTCGCTCCGGCGTCGCGGATCATGCGCGCGGCGACCTCGTCCAGCTCGCCGGTGGTGACGCCGGGACGCAGCCGCGCCTCGAGCTCGTCCAGGATGCCGGCCAGGATCCGGCCGGCAGCCGTCATGCGCTCGATCTCCGCGGCCCGCTTGATGGTGGCACCGCTGCGGAGGCCCGTCACTGGCCGACCTCCTCACCGATGCGCGCCAGGATCTCCACGGTCACTCGGTCGATCGGCTGGGTGCCATCGAGGCGATCGACGATGCCGGCGCGCTCGTAGTGCTCGACGACGGACAGCATCGGCGGCACCTGGCGGTCGAGCCTGGCACGGACGACTTCCGGTCGGTCGTCGTCGCGCTGCCGGAGCGTCGCGCCGTCGTTGTCGCAGCGCCCGGCCTGGCGTGGCGGATCGGTGTCCTCGTGATACGGCGTCCCGCACTCGGGACAGATCCAGCGTCCGGCCACGCGCCGGACGAGCGCGTCGGTCGGCACATCGATATAGATGACGCGCCGGATCCGCTCACCCTGGGCCGCGAGCGTCTCGTCGAGCGCACGCGCCTGGCCCACGGTGCGGGGGAACCCGTCGAGGATCGCCCCACGCGATGCGGCCTCCGACCCGAGCTCGTGCATGAACATCCCGATCGTGATCTCGTCGGGCACGAGCTCGCCGCGCTCCATGTACTCGCGCGCCTGGTCACCGAGCGGCGTGCCGGCAGCCATGGCGGCACGGAACAGGTTGCCCGACGCCAGGTGCGGAATGCCCAGCCGCCGGGACAGGATCGAGGCCTGGGTTCCCTTGCCGGCCCCGACCGCTCCGACCAGCAGGAGGATCAGTCGCTCGCCCGCGTCGGGCTCGCGGCCTGTGGCGGGGTCGCTCACCGGATGAAGCCCTCGTAGTGGCGCATCATCATCTGCGCCTCGAGCTGCTTCATCGTCTCGACGACGACCGAGACCATGATCAGGATGCTCGTGCCACCGAGCTGGAGGTTCCCGGTGCCGGGGATGATCGCCGACACGATGTACGGCAGCACCGCGACGAAGCCCAGGAAGAGCGCGCCGCCGAGCGTGATCCGGTTCGTCACCCGCGACAGGAACTCCTCGGTCGGCCGGCCCGGGCGAATGCCGGGGATGAAGCCGCCGTTCTTGCGCAGGTAATCAGCGGTCTGATCCGGCCTGAACTGGAACGCGGTGTAGAAGTAGGTGAAGAACACGACGAGCAGGAAGAACAGGGTCCCGTAGAGCGGGATGTTGTTCTGCCCGTTCAGGTTCTCGGCCACGAACAGCGCCGCGTTCCGCACCCAGCCGATGTCGCTGGTGGTGAAGTAGGTCGCGATCTGGGCCGGGAAGAGCAGGATGCTCACCGCGAAGATGATCGGGATGACGCCGGCCATCGTCACCTTCAGCGGCAGGTACTGCGTCTGGCCCTGGTACATGCGGCGGCCGCGGACGCGGCTGGCGTACTGCACCGGGATCCGGCGCTGACCCTCGTTGATGAAGACGACGCCGGCGACCACGATGATCGCCACGATCACGAACGGGATGAGGCGCTGGAGCGCGTCCGGGCCCTGCGCGATCGGGCCGACCTGCTGCGGGACCGAGCCCACGATGCCGGCGAAGATGATGAAGCTGATGCCGTTGCCCAGCCCCTTCTCGCTGATGAGCTCGCCGAGCCACATCAGCAGGATCGTGCCGGCCGTGAAGCTCAGCAGCAGGCTCAGGGTCTGGATGCTGAACAGGTCGTTCGGCGGGATCACGCCGTTCGCGCTCAGCAGAACGCTGATGCCGTAGCCCTGGGCGGCGGCCAGGGGCACGGTCAGCAGGCGGGTGTACTGGTTGATCTTGTTGCGGCCGTACTCCCCTTCACGGCTCAGCTCCTCGAGCGCCGGGATCACGCCCCGCATCAGCTGCATGATGATGCTGGCGTTGATGTAGGGGTTCACCCCGAGGCCGATGATCGATGCGGCCGCCAGGCCGCCGCCGGAGAAGATGTTCAGGATCCCCAGCAGGGGGTTGCCCTCGAACAGGT
The DNA here is from genome assembly GCA_035463095.1 of Candidatus Angelobacter sp. GTDB lineage: Bacteria > Chloroflexota > Limnocylindria > QHBO01 > QHBO01 > JACDBZ01. The sequence goes on from DATHTR010000006.1 coordinate 37,271, forward strand.
TCGCCAGGGCCGCCGTGTCGACGTTCGGGATCGGCACGTTGGTCAGCGCACGGAAGACCAGCAGGATCCCGAGCGTGAACAGCAGCTTGCGCCGGATGTCCGGCGCGCGGAAGGCGGCGACGACCGTCTCGATCAAGCCTCGGACTCCTCGCTCTCGACCGGGTCGGCGGGATCGCTTTCGTCGGTGGCCTGCGCCTCGGACTCGGCTTCGGCCTCCGCCGCGGCCGCCGCCGCGGCGGCCTTCTGCTTCTTCGTCGGAGGCGGCGCCGCCGGGGCCGCGTCGCCACCGGCGTCGACCCGTCCGGCACGCTCGATCGCGGCGCGACGTCGCGCGGACCGCTTGCCTTCGGGCTTCGCCGGGCGCTCGTCGATCGGGGCGTTGTCCGGCCAGCTCAGCAGCTGGACGGTGCTGCCCGCGGCCTCGAGCTTCTCACGTGCCGTCTTGCTGAAGCCGTGCGCGTGAATCGTGACTCCCTTCGGGGCGTCGCCGGCGCCGAGGATCTTGATCGGCAGCTTCGTGTCGCTGACGAGGCCGTCGTGCGCCAGCACGTCCGGCGTCACGAGCGTGCCCTTCTCGACCTCGGCGAGCTTCGCCAGGTTGAGGGGCGCGTACTCGACGCGGAAGCGATTCTTGAAGCCGTGCAGCTTCGGGGTCCGGACGTGGAGCGGCGTCTGGCCGCCCTCGAACCAGGCGGGGATGTTGCCGCCGGCGCGTGACTTCTGGCCCTTCGTGCCGCGCCCCGCCGTCTTGCCACGGCCCGAGCCGTGGCCGCGGCCGACCCGTCGGGACGGCTTGCGCGACCCGGGGGCCGGGTGCAGATCGTGGAGCTTCACTTGGATTCCTCTTCCTTCGTCGAGCCGCCGCGCGACCCGGCCGGCTCCTCCACGTCGAGCAGGAACGCGACGCGGCGGAGCATGCCCCGGATCATGGGCGTGTCGGCGACCTCGACGGTCTGGTTGAGCCGATGGAGGCCGAGCGCGCGGATCGTGCCGCGGGCGGCCTGCTTGTGCCCGATCGTGGACCGGACCCAGGTGACCCTGAGGGTCTTCGCCTTAGCGGCCACGTCCACCTCCCGGCCCGCCGGTGTGCATCGGCTCCCGACGCTCCGGGACCTCGTGCGGGGTGCGGGCCAGCTCGGCGCCGCGCTTGCCGAGGAGGTCCTCGGCGGTCTTTCCGCGGAGGGCGGCGATCTCGTCGGCCGACCGCAGGGAGCCGAGCGCCTCGATCGTGGCGCGCACGACGTTGATCGGGTTGGTCGACCCGGACGCCTTGCTGAGCAGGTCGCGGATGCCCGCGGCCTCGACCACCGACCGCACCGAGCCGCCGGCGATGACGCCGGTGCCGGCGCTTGCCGGCTTGAGCATCACCTTGGCCGCGCCGAAGTGGCGATGGACCTCGTGCGGAATGGTGGCGCCGACGAGCGGCACCTTGATCAGGTGCTTCTTGGCGTCCTCGACGCCCTTGCGGATCGCCTCCGGCACCTCGCCGGCCTTGCCGATCCCGGCGCCGACGTTGCCATTGCCGTCACCCACGACGACCACCGCGCTGACGCTGAAGCGGCGGCCGCCCTGGACGACCTTGGCGACGCGATTGATCTGGACGACCTTCTCTTCCAGGTTGAGCTTGGACGGGTCGATCCGTGCCATGCGCAGTCTCCTCTCTCGCTACAGGGTGAGGCCGCCCTCGCGGGCGCCCTCGGCGAGCGAGCGGACCCGCCCGTGGTACTGGTATCCGGCCCGATCGAGAACGACCGCGGTGACTCCGGCTGCCTTCGCCCGCTCGGCGACGGCCTTGCCCACCGCACGGGCCGAGTCGACCTTCGTGTCGGCAGCCAGGTCGGCCTCGCGGCTCGAGGCCGACGCCAGCGTGCGGCCGGTGGTGTCGTCGATGACCTGGGCGTAGATGAACTTCGCGCTGCGGAAGACCGACAGGCGCGGGCGCTCCGAGCTGCCGTTGATGCGGAGCCGGATGCGCTCGTGTCGCTTGCGACGCAGGGCGCCGCGGGATGGATTCGTCATATCGGTCGTCCTCAGCCTCCGACCTTGCCGGCCTTGCCGGCCTTGCGGAGGATGTGCTCGCCCGCATAGCGGATGCCCTTGCCCTTGTAGGGCTCCGGCTTCCGCTGCGAGCGGATGTAGGCGGCGGTCTGGCCGACGAGCTCCTTGTCGGCGCCGAAGACGCCGAGACGGGTCGGGGTCTCGACCCGGAACTCGATCCCGGCCGGCGGATCGACCTCGACCGGATGCGAGTACCCGAGCGCCAGCACGAGCTTCGTGCCCTGCAGCTGCGCGCGGTAGCCGACGCCGCTGATCTCGAGGTTCTTCGTATAGCCGGTCGTGACACCGGTCACCATGTTGTTCAACAGCGTCCGGGTCAGGCCGTGCAGCGCGCGGTGCCGCGGCTCGTCGGTGGGCCGCACCACGCGCAGCTCGCCGTCGGCGCGCTCGATCTTCATCTCCGGGTGCAGCGTGCGCTCCAGCGTTCCGAGCGGACCGGAGACGCGCACATTGTTGCCGTCCTGGGCCACCTCCACTCCGTCGGGGAGCGGAATCGGCATTCGTCCGATTCGAGACATCGATTCAGCTCCTTACCAGACGTAGCACAGGACCTCGCCGCCGAGATTCTGCTTCCGGGCCTGGGGCCCGGTCATGATCCCGTGGGAGGTGGACAGGATGGCCAGGCCGAGTCCGCCCAGCACGCGGGGAATCTCGGTCTTGCGCGCATAGACGCGCAGGCCGGGCTTGCTGATGCGCTTCAGGCCGGTAACGACCGGGGTCTTGCCCTCGACGTACTTCAGCCGAAGCACGAGCGCGTCCTGGACGCCGTTCGGGCGGGTCTCGAAGCTCTCGATGAACCCCTCCTCGGCGAGGATCCGCGCGATCTCGCGCTTCACCCGGGACGACGGAAGGCTCAGCTCCTTGTGCCGCGCCGCGCTGGCGTTGCGGATGCGCGTCAGCATGTCGGCGATCGGATCGGTGACGTTCATGTGGTGTTCGTTCGTCTCCTCGGCGGCGGTTCGCTCCCGGCCGGACCGGGTGGCGCCTTCCGCTGATGGCGGCCGCCATCGGGCGGCCTAGCTTGAGCGAGCCCTACCAGCTCGACTTGGTCACTCCCGGGAGCTGGCCCAGCAGGGCGCGCTCTCGGAAGCAGATGCGGCACATCGCGAAGCGGCGCATGTACGCCCGCGGGCGGCCGCACACCTGGCAGCGGTTGTGCTCGCGCACCTCGAAGCGCGCCGGACGGCGCGACTTCGCGATCGATGACTTCTTCGCCACGTGATGCTCCTTACTGCGCCTGGAACGGCATGCCGAGGAGCTCGAGGAGCTTGCGCCCCTCCTCGTCGGTCTT
>DATHTR010000007.1:0-6729 GCA_035463095.1 Candidatus Angelobacter sp.
GACCGATATCCTGCGTGGCAATGTCCGGAGTTCCCCTGGAGGCCCTGCCACCCGCGGCGCGTTCTGCCTGGGCCGAGCTGAGGGACCGGCTGCTCCTGCTCCTCGGGCGCGACCTGGTCGCAGTGTGGGCGCACGGCGGAACGATCAGCCTGGCGGATCCGGCCCATGACGGCGATCTCGACACGTACGTAGTCGTCGCACGTCGCCCCGTGCACGCAACCGCTCGGCGGATCGAGATGGTCCACGATGAGACCGCGGCCGTACACGGCGTGGAATGGGATTCGTGGTACGTCCTCGCCGATGACGCTCGCCGATCAACCCAGCCCCGGCACGCGTGGCACGGCGACCGACGGGACACCACGTGGGCCATCCACCGGGCGCACTGGCTCGCTGGGCGCCACGCGACACTGCACGGACCCGACCCGGGCGAGCTGGTGCCGGCACCGCGCTGGGGCGAGCTCGTCTCCGAGCTCGACCGGGAGCTGGAGCACATCGAGCGTCACGTCGTCGAAGGTGACACCGATCCGTACGAGGCGACCTACGCGCTTCTCACCGGCAGCCGCATCCTCCACGCGCTCGCGACACAGGACGTCACACTCTCGAAGCGAGCGGCCGGCGCGTGGGGTCTCGAGCACCTGCCGGACCGATGGCATGCACCGCTGCGTGCCGCCATCCGCACATACGAGGGGGCGGGCACCCCCGATGACGAGCAGCTCCTGGCCGGTCGCATGGCCGACTTCGTGGCGTTCGTCCGCGAGCGACTCCCGCCGACCTGGGATCGACCCGCCGACGCCATGCCGCGCTGGTCCGGCTTCTGAGAGCCGAGAGCGGCCTCGACGGCGCGGCTCGATCACCATTCGCTGACCGCGAGCCGTTCATGCCCGACGCGCCTCGGACGGCGGGAGCGGAGACAACTCCTGCAACGCACGCGGGGGACGTCGCGGTGCCTGCGATTGTTCCGTGATCTCACGGGACATATGACCGATGACGGCGAGAGATCTCCTGCCGATGGCGAATGGGCCGTGCTCGATCACGATCGTGACGCCAGGGAATGGCCGCCGAAACGGATCGGCGAGAGAACACGGAGAACCTCTCATGAGTCTACGCATCATCCTCGTGGCGCTTGCGCTCGTCGTGGCCGGGTGCAGCACCACCGTGGCGGGATCGCCATCACCCTCCCCCTCGGAGCTGCCGTCGACCCCCACTCCGGTCCCGACCCGGTCACCCGACGAGCAGCCGACGGTCACACCGACGCCGAAGCCCACCCAGCCACCTCAGTCCCCCGCCCCGACGCCCGCGCCCACCCCGAAGCCGATCGCGAAGCTCGATGATGTCGGGCCGAGGTCGGCGGTTCGCGTCCTCGTCAACGGGCTCGCCGTGCGCACCGGCCCGGGCACCGAGTTCCCGCTCCTGGCGGCGTACCGGTATCCCGATCGCTTCGTCACCGCCGAGCTGCGCCTCAACAGCGGCCACTACCTGGTCGTGGAGCACGGCCCCGTCGTCGTGAATGGCATTCCGTGGCTGCTGGTCCACAACATCCAGCAGCCGGGGGAGTCGTCGGACGAGACGCTCCGCTGGGATGCCGATGGCGATGAGTTCCACATCGATCACGGCTGGATCGCCGGCGCAGGGAGCGACAGCAGCGCCTGGGTCGTCGAGGACGAGTTCCCGACCAGCCCGAACGACCCGGTCCACGGCCCCGGACCGGAGCCGTACCTGATCCTCACCGGCACCGGGTCGCTCACGACCGGTGCCTTCGCCACGACCGCGCCGGCCGGCATCGACTGGGTTGCCGTGGATCCGTCGGGCGGGGCGTGCGCGATGAAGATCACGGTCCAGCCGAGCGGTGAGACGCTGATCTCCGAGCGCGTCGAGCCGGTGTCCTCCGGCACGATCCGGGCGGCGGACGGTGGCGCGACGGTGAGCATCGGGATCGAGACCGAGTGCGCCTGGAGCCTGGTGGTCTATCCCGAACAGGGCTGACCAGCTCCATACGCTCCGACACCGACGACGCCCGGGTCCTTCCGATCCCGGGCGTCGTGCGCGCCCGGGTTGGGCGTCACGCCCAGATTGGGCCGACCTGCGGGAATCTGGCGATGAGCTCGGCTCGCAGCTGTTCCAACCGCGGCGGCGGGGCGTCCGGCGCCGCCAGCGAGTACCGCGTGTCCACCGCCATCGGCCGACCCCAGGCGACCACCGACTCCACGCTCGACAGAGCATCCTCCTCGAGCAGCGCCCCCATCCAGTCGCTGCGCGCGTACGCGACGTCGCCGCCGACCGCGACGAGGGCGACCTCCGGTGGCCCGGAGGCGAGAACCGACTCCCACGGGTCCGTGGCCCGTCGGTCCAGGACGACGAGGTCCGCCACGCGGCCGCCCGCGAGCTTCCCGAGCTGATCCGCGAGGCCGGCCACTTCGGCGGCCCCGCCGGTCACCATCTGCACGAGGCGCCGGGCGCCGATGTCCACGTGCTGTGCCGCCAGGGCCCGCCGCGCGACCTGCATCTCGAGGAGCAGGCTGGGGCTGCCGCTCGGCAGCCAGTCGGCCCCGAGGCCGACCCGGACGCCAAGCTGCAGGGCGGTCGCAACATCCGTCGTCGCGCCGTACAGCCGCAGGTTGCTCTGCGGGCTCCACACCAGCTTCGCCCCGGCGTCGCGCACGTCGACGAGCCGATCGCGGTCGAGCGCCGTGCCGTGGATGATGATCGTCGCCGGCAGCAGCAGGCCGGCGTCGGTGAGATCCGTGAACTCCCGGGCCGAACGCTCGTCCTCGGGCATCCCTTCGGCGAGGTGGATGTACACCGCGGTCACGTCACCGCTCGCCACCTGGCCCCGGAGCCGGGCCGCGTCATGCGGATCGGTACGGCCGAGATCGATGATCGAGCGCGCCCGATGCTCCCCGAAGATGCGGCGGTCGACGTTCCGCACGAGCGCCTCCTCGCGGCTCGGGTACTTGGCGCTCGCCCCCTGGATCGCCGTCGTGCCACCCACGAGCGCCCTGGCCTCGGCGTAGCGCGTGAGCGTGCGAAGGAGGCTCGGCTCCTCGGTCAGGCGACTCCACGGCTCCTTCACGACCACGCCGTACTCGGCGCTCCGGCGCCACGCATAGCGATTCGCGTATCGGCGAGGTGGTTCCCAGGCGGCAAAGACGTTGTACTCGGGGTGGCCGTGAAGGTCGATGAGCCCGGGGAGGATGACGCCACCGTCGGTGTCGATGATGCGGGCTCCGGAGGGGCGGGCGGCCGTCACGCGTGCGATGCGGTCGCCGTGGACCTCGACGTACGCGTCGTCGAGCCGCCGGCTCGGCGTGAGGACGGTTCCTCGCAGCGCCCAGGCCTCGGCCGGCACAGCGCGGATCCGGGGGCGGACCGGCTCGGGCGGATCCTCGTCCACGACCCCTGCCGCGTACCTGGCCTCGAATCGGTCGGCCATGTCAGTGCGCCGTCGCCAGGTCGCGACGGTGCTTGGACGCAGCATCGCCGTAGAGCACGAACGAGTACGCCGCGAGGTCGAGGGAGTCGCCGAGCTGGGCGGCCGCCGCGCGGCGAGCCTCGAGGACGGCCAGCCCAACATTCTCGCGCTGGAACAGCGCCTCGTAGAAGGTTCCGGCCACGAGTCCGGCGCCCTCGTCGGAGACCGGCCACAGGTACCCGAGGTACCCGCCGACGCCCGCCGAGAGGAATGCCGCGGCGAGGCCGTTCGACCCTCGCCGGCGGCTCACGAGGCGTGCTCCGCGGCGGACGGCGGCCGATTCACAGGCGCTCGCGAAGACGATGCCAGGCGGCGAGGGCCACGGCAGCGAGCGGACCTGGTCGGCATGCATCTGCCCATCGGCGAAGTGCAGCCGGCTCTCGCCGGGGCGAGCAGCATGGAAGCCAGCATGCCCCGCGAAGTGAAGGATGTCGTAGTCGCGCTGCGCGATGGCCTCCGTGAACGCCGCCAGCCGTGCATCGCCTCCCTCGAGCACGTCGACGTGGACGCTGTAGCCGCCGGTGGCCCGCGAGCCGACTGCCTGCAGCGCGGCGACCTCCGCCGCGGCCAGCGCCAGATCTGCCGTCGGATCCGACACGGCGAGCACGCGGACCTCGCGATCCTGAGCGAGGGGGTCTCGCTCGGCATGCGGAACCGTCCGCGTGGCGGCCACGCGCCCCACCGGCAGCTGGGTCACGAGCGGGCCACCCCAGCCGTGCATGAGCTCCCACGGCAAGCTCAGGATCGTCTCGTCGACATCGAGCAGCATCGCGGTCGGCCGCATCCGTGCCAGGTACTCCTCCCCTCGCCTGCCCAGGAACGACCGATGCAGGCTGCGACCGATGCCATCCAACGCCTGCTGCGCCCGAGCGCGGCTCGCTTCCCGACCGATGCTCCATGCCTGCAGCGTTCGCGCCTCGGCGACGAGCCGCTCCTCGGCGCGGTCGGAGAGCCGAGCGTCGTACTGCCAGGACAGGCCGGTCCCCTCCTCGTGGAGCGAGCAGAGGAAGCGGTTCCCGCCGGCGACCCGCAGCCCCAGCCGCAGGACCCGGGGGAGCGACTCACCACCGCCGGGACCGTAGCCGCCGAAGACGCTCACCGGCGCAGGATGCGGGCGGCAACGAGGTCGCGCTGCACGGCCTCGTTGCCCTTGACGAAGTAGCTGCCGTGCGCGTCGCGCCCGACGGACGGCACCTCGTAGTCGCGATCGACCTTGAACCCTGGCTTGATCCAGGAGCCGACCAGGTCGCCGCGGGCGTGGACGTTCATCCAGAAGTCGACGCTCTTCGGCCGGCGGCCGCTGCGCTCCTCGAGGAGGAGGCGGACGAGCCAGAGCGGGCTGCCGAGTGTGAACAGGTTCGCGACCCGCAGATCAGGCGTCTCGGCCGCCAGGTCGACGAGCGCGTCGTGCGCGACCACCGTGCCCCAGCTATGGGAGATGACGCTGATGTCGACGCTCTCTCCGGCCAGCGGCCGGAGCTTGAGCTTGAAGCACTCTTTGACGGCCAGCCGGATCCGACGGCTGGCGAGGTAGCGCGCGAAGTCGCCGATGGACTCGCCCGGGTTCGTGACGACGTCCCAGAATCCGCGAGGCGTGGCGCGCCGCGCGGCTCCCCACTCCCGCGGACGGCCGAGGTACCGCGCGCCGGCACCGCCCTCGGTGACCGCCTGCTGGGCGAGCCTGGCCTCGAGCTCGGCCCGGATGCGTCGCTCGTCGGCGCGCTCCTCGGGAGTGAGCCGAACCCCTCCCGCGGGCGCTCCCCGAGCTCCCGGGGGCCGTCCTTCCATGACCGGCTCCCACAGCACCTCGACGTAGTCGGCGTCGGCGAGCTTGAGGAACTCGTTGAAGACCGTCCGCCACGGCTTCGAGTAGCCGGTGCGGTGCTCGCCGATGCCATGGACCCACACGATGCAGCGCTTCCGGGCCATCTTCCATTCCTCATGACGACGCGACGCGGACCACGCTACGCCTCGAGTCCGCCCGGGGTCAATGCACAATTGACCGATGCGTGAGCCGGAGCCTAGAGTGCGACGGTCGCCGCGCTCGCAGAAGGTGAGGAGATGGATTTCGATCCCGGTCCGCCACCGGAGTACGCCGAGCTCTTCGCCCGCATGCCCGACCTCTCCCCCATTCGCGGGTCGCTGTGGTTCGACTGGGGACCGATCTTCTACCGCGGGCGCCTGGACGGCACCGCTCGCGTCCTGTGCCTCGCGTCCGATCCTGGGGCGACGGAGCGCATCGCCGGCCGGACCCTGGTCGGCGACGCCGGCCAGCGGGTACAGGGATTCCTGCGCAAGCTCGGGCTGTCGCGCTCGTACGTGTGCCTCAACGCCTTCCCCTACGCGCTCTTTCCGAGCCATGCCGGCCGGGCGAAGTCGCTCCTCGCGCTGCCGGCGTTCCGCGACTGGAGGAACGAGCTGTACGACATCGCCGCCGAGGACGTCGTGGCCGTGATCGCGTTCGGCGCCGTGGCGCGCGAGGCGGTCGCCCAATGGCCCGGGGCGGCGCGGCATCACGTCACGCCGGTGCCCCACCCCAGCAGCCGGAACGAGGCGGCCCTCGTCGCAGCGTGGCGCGCCGCCATCACCGCATTGCGGCGGCGTGTGGCGCCCGATCTCGGAACCACGCGTGCCGCGAACTACGGGGCGACGTTCCGGGCGAGGGACTACGCCCCCATTCCCGCGGGGGACCTTCCGTTCGGCGTCCCGCCGTGGCTCGGTGATGACGCCTGGGCCCGCGAGGGCGACCCGCCCCTCAGGAGCACCGTCCGTCGCCCGGTGCCCGATGACCGGCGCACGCTCATCTGGACGGCGCCTCGGACGTAGGTTCGAGGGCCCCGCGCATGCGTCATATGTCGCTTGACCACCGGAGTACCGTAGGCAGCGGGGAACGTAATGGACCGCCCGCCCGAGCCACAGTGGGGGCGCATCGTGTCAACCAGCGCGGTCAGCGCGCAGAAGCCGGACTCCGGACGTGTCGAGCGAAGGCGCGGCAGGCGGTCCACGTCTCCGGCGCAGGCGATCCGACTTCACCTCCTGGGGTCCTTCCGCCTCACCATCGGCGGTACGGAGGCGTCGATCAATCACCCGGCGCAGCGGCTCCTCGTCTTGCTGGCACTCCGCCGGAATCGGCTCCTTCGATCCGTCGCCGCCGGACTGCTGTGGCTCGATCTGTCGGAGGAGCGGGCGGCCGCCAACCTGCGATCGGTCCTCTGGCGGCTGCGGAGCCTGGCGCCGATCGTCGACACCCGCCACGGCAT
>DATHTR010000008.1:0-17083 GCA_035463095.1 Candidatus Angelobacter sp.
ACCTCCGCCGGATCGTGACCGGTCTCGAGCGGCAGCTCGTGCGCGAAGCCGGCGGCGAACTGGTTCGCCTCCAGCAGCGAGGCGACGGTCCCGGCGTCCTCCCACTCGCCCTCGAGAACGGTGTGCGCCAGGCTGCCCTCCTGCAGGTAGTGGTTCAGCAGGTCGGTGATCTCGAACTCCCCCCGCGCCGACGGCTCGAGCGTGTCGATCACACCGAAGACCGATGGACGGAAGAAGTACACCCCGATGGGGATGAGGTTGCTCTTCGGCTCGGCGGGCTTCTCCTCGAAGCCGAGCAGCTCGCCGTCGTGGCCGAACTCGGCCACGCCGAAGCGCTCCGGGTCCGGGACCGCCTTCAGGACCGCACCCGCCTCGTCCGTGCCCTCGACAAAGTCATCGGCAAAGGCGCGCAGCGATCCATGGACGATGTTGTCGCCGAGCACGATCGCGACCGGGTCGTCGCCGGCGAACTCACGCGCCAGCCCGATGCCGTGCGCGATCCCGAGGGCTCCGCGCTGGTATCGGTACGTCAGGGTGAGGCCGATGTCCGAGCCGTCGTGGAGCAGCTCGAGAATGTCGCCGACCGAGCGGCCGCCGACCACGATCATCACTTCTTGGCACCCCATCTCGCGCAGGGTGTGGAGCGGGTAGTAGATCATGGGCCGGTCGTACACCGGCAACAGGTGCTTGTTCGTGACGAGCGTCAGCGGGAACAGACGCGACCCGCTGCCGCCGGCCAGGACGACGCCTTTGAGTGCCATGGCGGCCATGGTAGCGGCCCGCGCCTCAGGGCAGCAGCACCGTTCGAGCCTCGATCATCCCGTCGACCGATCGCACTCCCGCCAGCACGTCCGGAGTGACGGCGTCATCGACGGAGACGAACATCATGGCATCGCCGTGCTCGGACAGTCGCGAGAGCTCGAGCGAGCTGATGTTGATCCCCGCCTCGGCCAGGATGGTTCCGACGGCGCCGACGATCCCGGGGCGATCATGGTGACGCGTCACGAGCATCAGCCCGGTGAGCTCGGCGTCGATGGCGAAGCCGTTCACCTCCGCCAGATGCGGACGGCCATGGGCCGTCGAGCCTGCCAGGCGGACCATCGGCTCTCCATCGGCCGAGCCGATGGAGAGCTCCACCAGCGACGCCCATGGCTCCGATGAGGGCGTGCGCTCCTCTCGAATCGTCAGGCCGCGGTCTCGGGCCACGAGGTCGGCGTTCACGGCGTTCACCCGCTGGTCGGTGACGGCCTCCAGGATGCCCGCCAGCGCCGCGGTCCGGATCGGTGCGCACTCGCCTCCGGCGATCTCACCGGCGTACGTGAGCGCCACCGTGTCGAAGGCCGATGGCGCCAGCTGACGGGCCAGCATCGCCAGCCGCCGACCGAGCTCGACGTAGGGACGAAGCCTCGGCGCGGTGTCCGGCGCGATGGCCGGCGTGTTCACCGCATACGGCGGCGTTACGCCGCCGAGCGCCATCACCACCTGCTCGGCCATCTCCAGCCCGACCCGGTCCTGGGCCTCGGCGGTCGACGCTCCGAGGTGCGGCGTCAGCACGAGGCGCGGCGCCGCGCGGAGCGGGTTGTCCGGGGCGATGGGCTCCGCGGAGTACACGTCGACCGCGGCGCCGCCCAGGTGCCCGGCGGCGAGCGCATCGGCGAGAGCTCGCTCGTCGACGATGCCGCCGCGCGCGACATTGAGGACGAACGCGCCGGGCTTCGTCGCCTCGAGCTGCGCACGGCCGAGGAGCCCACGGGTCTGGGGCGTGAGCGGCGTGTGGACCGTGATCACGTCCGCCCGATGCAGGAGCTCGGCGAGGCCGACCAGCCTGGCACCGTGCTCGGCGGCCTGCTCTTCGGTGAGGTACGGATCCGAGGCAAGGACGCGCATCTCGAAGCCGGCGGCGCGTCGAGCGACCGCCTTGCCGATCTTACCGAGGCCGATGACCCCGAGCGTCTTGCCGCGCAGCTCGCGACCGGTGTAGCGGCCGCGCTCCCACTCTCCACGCCGCACCGACTCGTGCGCATCGGGAATCTGCCGCAGCAGCGCGAGCATCAGCGCCATCGTGTGCTCCGCCGCCGCGATGGTGTTGCCGGTCGGTGCGTTCACGATCATGACCCCCGCGCGAGTCGCAGCATCGACGTCGATGCGGTCGATCCCGACGCTCGCCACGCCGACGACGCTCAGGCGCGGCTCTCCCGCGGCCAGGAGCTCGGCGTCGACGCGGGTCTGGGAGCGCACCACCAGGGCGTCCCACCCGTCACCCTCGCCCAGGAGCGCCAGGAGCGCATGGCGCTCGAGCCCGGTGCGCACCTCGGTCTCGTGAGCGGTCGAGAGCAGGTCGACGGCGGCCGCGGCGACCGGCTCGGCGACGAGGATGCGTGCCATGGGCCGAGTCTACGGCCGGATGGCGGTCCTCGATCCGAAGATCCTCTCGCCGAGCGCGTGGATCGCATCGAGGTTCGGGTGGAGCACGTACCCGGCCGCACTGTTCGGCTCGACCCAGACATAGCCCTCGTCGGGCGTCAGCACCACGCGCTCGACGTTCCGGAGATCGGCGTCCTCGCCCGCGGCGGCGATCTCCGAGATGCGACGGCCCGGGATGTCAGTGGCGACGTTGTCGCGGATCGTGTCGAGCAGGCCTGGCAGCGTGACGAGCAGATTGCCGGCGGTCAGGTTCGCGGCGATGGCGGTGAGCACCTGCTGCTGCCGCTCGGCTCGTGTGAAGTCGCTCTCGCCCGGTGCCTTCCGGGAGCGCACGTAGGCCATGGCCGTCTCTCCGTCGAGGTGATGCGGGCCGGCTTCGATGAAGAAGCCGCGACGGCCCGTGACGGCATCGTGGTAGCCGGTGTCGTTGATCGTGCGCTCCACCACGACGTCCACGCCGCCCACGGAGTCGATGAGCTGGCGCATGCCCTCCATGTCGATGGCCGCGAAGTAGTGGATCCGGGTGCCCAGGAGCTCCCCGATCGCATTCTTCAGCGATCCGGGGCCGCCGAGCGGGTACGTGGCCGGGTCCGCGCTGGCACGGGCCATGAGCGAGTTCAGCTTGTCGGCGTAGACGCGGCCATCGCCGAGGGGCACGCCGTAGAGGTCGCGCGGGATCGAGATCATCGCCACCCGGTCGGTGCGCGGGTCGAGCGTGGCCACCAGCATCGTGTCGGTGAGGTGGTGGTCACGGCCCGGCGCGAAGTCGACGCCGACCAGCAGGACCGTCACCCGCTCGCCGAGCTCGGGCTGCTCGGGCGGCGTCGGGATGTCCACGTCCTGCCCGGCACGCTCGTCGAGGAGCCGCCCGCCACCCTCGAGTGACACTCGGCCGAGCGTGTCGATCGTCTTGCCCGCGTACCACGCCGGAACGGCGTGCATGGCCAGCGTGGCCACGACGAGCAGCCCGGTCACCCAGGTCGGCCACGCGCGGAGGCTGAGCCTGCCGCGGTCAGCGTGCGCCTGCACGATCGCCACGAGCCGCCAGCCGAGGAGCGCGACGTCGAGGACGATCAGTGCCACCAGCACCCGCGCGTCCAGGAGCCGGCTCAGGAGGCCGCGGCCCTCGACGGCGAACGCCAGCACCGCGAGGGCGATGAGCAGCAGGACGGGGATGGCGAGCACGGACGCCAGCGCCCATCGCCCGTTGTACGCCTGGCCGAGTCCGGGCAGAAGGAACGAGAGGAGCGAGGCGGCAGCCGATCGCGGGTCAGGGCGACGCAGGGGACGAGAAGCGTTCACGGAGCTCCGAGGATGCGCGGACGGGAGGAACGAGTATAGCCGGGCGTGGCCGGCGACCGATCAGACGCAGCGCCGCACGCCGCTGTTGCATCGCGCGCGCCATACTGGGGCGATGGGAGCACCGGCCCGGGCGCCGATCGAGGTCACCGTCGAGATCCCGTCGGGCAGCCGCAACAAGTACGAATACGACCATCAGCGCCACCGGTTCGTGCTGGATCGGGTGTTGTACTCCAGCGTCCACTACCCGGCCGACTACGGATTCATCGAAGGTTCGATGGCCGAGGACGGCGACCCGCTCGACGTGCTCGTGCTCATCGCGGAACCGACCTTTCCCGGGTGCGTCGTGCGCGCGCGCCCGATCGGCGTGCTCGACATGACAGATGACAAGGGGCACGACTACAAGATCCTCGCCGTTGCCCATGACGATCCCCGCTGGGACCGGGTCGCCAGCATGGAGGATCTCAGCCCGCATCGGCTGCTCGAGATGGAGAACTTCTTCGAGACCTACAAGACGCTCGAGAAGCGCGCGAGCGACGTGCAGGGCTGGCTGGGGCTCGAGGACGCGTGGCGCATCATCGAGGAGGCACTGACCGCCGGAGGGCAGGCGCCGACCGCGGAGCCCGGCACCTGGCGCTGAGCTGGCGCGGCGTCAGTTGAAGGCGCGGTACAGGAAGGCGGCCATCTGCCCGCGGGTGACGAGCCCGTCCGGGCAGAATCGCGTTCCGCCGCAGCCGAACGTGAGCCCGGCCGCCGCGAGTCGGTTGATGTTGGACTCGTGCTTGCTGCCTGCGTCATCGGTGAAGTAGTCGCGGTCGGCCGGTGGCAAGGCGAAGGCGCGGGCCAGGAAGCTGGCCATCTGACCGCGGGTCACCGCGCCATTCGGACAGAAGCGGGTGGCATCGCACCCGCTGGTGATCCCGCTCGCGGCCAGCCGGTTGATCCGATCCTCGTGCCTGTTGCCCGCGTCGTCGGTGAAGTAGTCACGCCCTGCCGGTGGCAGGTCCTTCGCCCGCGTCAGGAAGGTCGCCATCTGATCCCGCAGCACCGTGTTGTTCGTGCAGTACAGGTCGGACGAGCATCCGGCAGTGATGCCGGAGCTCCACATCCAGGCGATGGCATCGGCGAACTTCGAGTCGGTCCAGTCGTTCAGGCACTCCGTGCCCCGCGCCTGGACCGGCACCCCGTTCGAGCTTGCGCTGATGCTGACGCGGGCCCAGGCGCACTGGTTCGCCTCGTCCGTCTCGACGAAGAAGCCGTAGGGGTCCACGTTGGCGCGCACGGTATAGGTGCCGCTCGGCATGCCGGTGATGTCGATCCACTGCCAGGCGAGGTACCACTCGTACTCGTCACCCCAGCCCACGCTGATTCCCATCCGGTTACTGAGCGCGCTCGGCGAGTTCCCGCACCACGATCCGCGGTAGTAGGAGCCGCTCGGCGCGCCTGGCAGCGAGAGTCGCCACGGATCGCTGTCGAGGAAGCAGAAGCCGACCTTGGCGCCGCGGGTCGTCCCGTTCGTCCCCCACAGGTCGTAGCGCATCATCTCCTGGACGTGCCAGTGATCGTGGCCGTCCCCCGACCATCTGCCCTCGGCCCCGGTGGTGATCGTGCGCGCGACCGTGTTGCGGGAGGCATCGGTGTAGATCACCTGCCTGACCCTCATCGGCTCCGAGGTCGACGACCGCTGGCCGCGGACCTCGAAGTGTCCATCACCGACATTCACCATCATCGCGGTGAAGCGGAGCATGCGACGACCGTTCACCCACTGCACCTGGAAGTCGTCGAGCGGCGCCACGGCGAGGTCGGGAAGGGCCTCGCCGCCCGCGGCGGCAGGTGGCGGGGTGGTTGCCGGCAGCGGCAGGAGCGCGGCCATGCCGAGGACGGCGGCGAGCAGGCCCGGGACGAGCCGCCGCACCGCCGTCCGGGGCGCCATCAGTTCGAGAATGCGCGACGCAGGAACGCCGCCATCTGCTCGCGGGTGGTCAGCCCGCTCGGGCAGTACGTGGTGGCCGTGCAGCCACGGGTGATCCCGGCGTGGGCCATGCGGTTGATGGCGTCCTCGTGGCGGTTCGAGTTGTCGTCGGTGTAGAAGTCGCGCGGGGCTGGACCGAGCTTCTTGGCGCGCGCGATGAAGCTCGCCATCTGGTCGCGGGCGACGAGGCCCGACGGACAGTACCGCCGCTCGCCGCAGCCGAAGGTGATGCCGGCGGCCGCGAGCCGGTTGATGTTCGCTTCGTGCCGGTTCCCGTTGTCGTCGTCGAAGTAGTCGGTCGACGCGGGCGGGAGGTTGAGCGCGCGGGCGATGAAGCTGGCCATCTGGTCGCGCGCCACGGCCCCCTTCGGGCAGAACCGATCACCGCCGCAGCCCGAGGTGATGCCCTCGTAGCCGAGCCAGGTGATGTCATTGATGAAGCCCGAGGTCGTCACGTCGCTGAACTGCGGCGCCACCACTCGGAACAGGATGCCGTTCGTGTAGTCGGTCATGTACAGCTCGCCGTTCTCGGCCTCGCCGAAGGCGGTGATCATGGCCGAGGTCGATCGGTGGAACAGCAGGCTCGGGTTCGCGGCGCCGGCGTTCAGGGTCCAGATGCGCCCGGAGCAGAAGTCGCCGAGGACGTACTGGCCCTGGAGCTCGCGGAAGATCGGTCCGCGGTAGACGTACCCCCCGGTCACCGAGCAGTCGCCGTTGCCGTGGCCGTACTCCGCCACGGGGTCGGTGAAGGTCAGCCCGGTGCACGGGATGACGGGCGTCGGGTCGTTGTAGGCATGCTTGCCCTCACGGCAGTCCCAGCCATAGTTCCGGCCGCCGGTGTTCGGCGGCTCGCGGTTGATCTCCTCCCAGCTGCCCTGGCCGACGTCGGCGATCCAGAGGGTGCCGTTGGCCCGATCGAACGAGGCTCGCCACGGGTTGCGCAGGCCGTACGACCAGATCTCGTCCTCGCCGGCCTTGCCGACGAAGGGATTGTCGGAGGGAATGGTGTACTCGCCGGCCAGGTTCGGCGCGATGCGCAGCGTCTTGCCGAGCAGGCAGCGCGTATCGGGGCAGCTCGTGCGCTGTGCGTTGTCGTTCGGGTCACCGAGGGCGCCGCCATCGCCGGTGAAGATATAGAGGTGCCCGTCCGGCCCGAAGAGCAGTTGCCCGCCGTTATGATTCGACTGGTTCGTGTGCTCGATCACGAGCAGCGTGTCATGGGAGCTGAGCGGGACCGAGGTCCGGTCAGCATTCGCGCGCATCTGGGCGATGACCAGGTCCCCGTCGCCCCGCGTGTAGAACACGAACAGGTATCGGTTCGTCCGGAAGTCCGGATGAAACGCGAGCCCGAGCAGGCCGCGCTCCCCGTTGGTGGTGAGCCCGGGTCCGACGTTCCGGATGTCGAGGAAGAAGCCGCTCTGCATCCGGTTGCCGGCAACGACGCGCACGGTGCCGCGCTTCTCGACCACGAACAGGCGGCTCGTGCCGTCACCGGCGTTGACGATGCCGAGCGGGTTCACGAACCCGTCGTCGACCTCGACGATGCGGACCTGGCCTCCGGTGAGGGCCGCGCTCTCGGTGGGCGCGGGGTCGGGCGCTTCGGCGGGCATCGCCGCCGCCGGGCTGACGAGGGCGGAGAAGAGGAAGAGAGAGGACAGGATCGCAACCGGGGAGCGACGGTGACGGGACATGGGACGCGGGAGCCTCGAATCGGTTTCGGCCATTCTGCTGTGCCGGGACGCACCACGGCGTAGGAAATTCGCACGCCGTGCGTGGGCCGATGGACCCGGTCAGAGCTCGGCGTAGACCTCGAGCAGGCGGTCCGCGGCGACGCTCCAGTTGAATCGGTCGTCGATCGCCGCCCGTCCCCGCCCACCCATGCCGCGCGCCGCGGTCGGATCGTCCAGGACCGATGCGATGGCCTGCGCCATGGCGCGCGGTGAGTTCGGATCGGCGACCACCCCGCCCCCGCTGCCCTCGACCACCTCGCGCACCTGGGGAAAGTCGCTGGCCACGACGGGGATGCCCGCGGCTAGGTACTGGAACAGCTTGTTCGGGAGCGACATCCGGTAGTTGTCGCACGACGGCGGGATCGGGCTGACGCCCACGTCGGCGGACCGGGCGACGGCGACGACCTCGTCCGGCGGCACCGGCGGCAGGAGATGGACGCGGTGGCCGATGCCTCGTGCGGCGGCGCGAGCCGTCAGCGGACCGGCCATCAGGCCATCGCCGAGGAGGACGAGCTGCGGACGATCGAGGAGGGCGATCGCGTCGACCAGCGTCTCCAGGCCGCGCCCGGCCATGAGGCCGCCGAGGTAGAGGACGATCGGCCGATCCGGAGCGATGCGATCCCCACCGGGAAGGTCGCGGAGCCGCCGATCGACGCTGCCTCGGCCGTCCTTGGGGTCAGGGTAGTTCGGGACGAGCACCACCCGACGGAGGCCATACCGGCGGCGCAGATGCTCGGCGATCGGAGGGCTCACCGTGAGCGTGGCGGCCGCCCGCGGAACCAGTACGCGCTGGACGGCTCGGTACCACGCCTGCTGCAGCCCGAAGGCTATCCGCCCACGCTCGCGGCGCGGGCGTCCCAGCCACAGGTCGTGGGCGTCGTACACGAACGGGACGTCGAGCCGCCACGCGGCCAGGGCTACCGGAACCAGGGCATTGCTGTCGTGCGCGTGGAGGACGTCCGGTCGCAGGCCGGCCAGCACCCCGGCCAGCCGCAGCTCGTGGACCACGAATCGCAGCCCGGGAACCCGCGGGCCGCGACGGGCGACCCGGACGACGTGCTCGCCCCCGGGGCGCCGCTCGCGCGTCGAGAGGTCGGAGGCGGCATCGGCCACCACGGTCACGCGCCATCCAGCGTCGACGAGCGTGCGCGCCTCCTTCTCCACGCGTGAGTCGTGCGTGTACCGATTGCGAACCAGCATGACCGCGTGCCGGCTTCTCACCGGGGGCTCCTCATGCACGGGTGAGCGGCGGCACGAGCTCGTCCCACAGCTCGGCCATCCCCTGCTGCCAGTGGTCGAGGCTGTACTGCGCAACCGTCGGCGCGATCGCGAACGGGTCGTAGTCCGGCACGCGCGCCAACGCGCCGGCGAAGTCCCCGTCATCGACGAGCGTTCCGTTCACCCCGTCGATCACGATGTCACGGAGGCCGCCCACCGCGCCCGCCACCACCCAGCGTCCGGATGCGATCGCCTCGACCGCCACGAGGCCGAACGGCTCCGCGGTCGACGGCACGAGCACGACGTCATGAGCGGCGATCAGTGCGGGCACCTCTTCGGGCTCCAGATCACGCAGCCATGGGCCGACCAGCGTGTCGGCGAGCTGCTGCGCCACGTCGTACCCCTTGCGGGGATTGCGGCCGCCCAGGTAGAGGACCCGGCGGACGGTGGGGCGCGGTGACGGCCCGAATCGGGCGAGGTCGATGCCGGGGGGCACCACGACCGGGTCCGCGCCGAGGTCGAGGAGGTGGCGTGCCGTGTCGTCGGAGTTGGTGACGACCCGATCGGCGTGACCCGCGATGAAACGCGCCACCCACCGCAGCGGGAGCGGCAGCCGCCGCCAGTCCCGAACGTCGCCGCCGTGGACGTACACCACCAGCGGGACGCGTCGCATCCGGGCGACCAGCCAGCCCACCAGGCCGGTCGGGAGCAGCATGTGCGCCTCGACGCCACGCAGCGCCGGTCCCGCCCGCCAGGCGTCGATGAGCAGGCCGCCGTAGACGAGCGGGCCTGGCAGCCGCTGACGCGGGCGAACGACGCGGAGGTCCGGGACGCCCGCGGCCCGAGACCGGACGAAGCTGCCCACGCTCGGACGCGCGCGCGTCGGCCAGATGCGCGTGAGGAGCAGGACCGGCCGAGCGGCGTCGGATGTCATCCCGGGCAGTCTAGCCACGGCCCTCAGCGGCGACGAAGCACAGCGATGAGCGTTCGCGCCCCCGCCGGGTGGATCACCCTCAGCCCGAGGAGGATCGGCGCATACGCCGCGACGCATGCGAGGCGCCACAGCACGTGATCCGGGCCGAGGAGCGCCGCCACGGCGAGCCCACCCGCCACGGCCAGCACCAGGGCCGCCCGGCCGAGCTGCCACGGAACCGGGTACTGGCGCTGGCCGAGCGTGCCGCTGACGGCGGCCAGCAGCAGGTACCCGACCAGCGTCGAGATCGCCGCGCCGTACATGCCCAGGAACGGGATGAGGGCGAGGTTGAGCAGGACGCTGGCGCTGGCGGCGATACCCATCGCTCCGGCCACCAGCCCCGACCGCCCGGTGATGCTGAGGCCCGACGCGACGATGGCGTGCGCGCCGTACAGAACGTACGCGAAGGCGCTGAACGGCACGACGTAGCGGCTCGCCTCGAAGTCCGGCCCGGCGAGGACGCGGATGGCATCGGTCCCGAGCGCCGACAGGAGAAGGGCCACGCCCGCGGCCAGCGCCAGGAACCAGGTCAGCACCCGGGCGAACGTCCGCGGCGCGTCATCGGCGCGGGAGACCTCCCAGTGAGCGGCGCCCCAGGCGAGCGCGAACGGCTGCACGACGAGCGCGTTGATGACGAGCCCGGCGGTGTAGCCGAGCGTGTAGATGCCGACCACGCCGGTATCGCCCCCGATGGCCTGCAGCAGCGGCCGATCCGACAGGTTCAGCGTCCAGCCGGCGATGCCGGCCGGGACGAGCGGCAGGGCGAAGCCCAGCATCGGACGCGCCAGCGACCGATCAAGCCGCGGGCGCACGACGCCGGCTCGCAGCAGGGTCCAGGCGCCGACCACCGCACTCAGGCCGGCGGCGATGGCCGCACCGAGCGCCACGCCGAGGACTCCGATCCCGGCCATGAGCACGAGGCCGAGGATGAGCACCGTGCCCGTGACGGCGCGTGCCACGCTGATCGTGACGTAGCCGCGCGGCCGGCGCTCGGCTCGGAGGAAGGAGAGGGGGATGGCCGTGAACGAGTCGAAGGCCACGATCGGGGCGACGAGCAGGAAGACCAGCAGGTGCGCCCCCTCGTAGAGGACAGCGGTCAGCGGGATGACGGCCAGCAGCACCAGCGCGGCCCCGGCCAGCGAGGCGGCGAGCCGGATGCCGAGCACGGTGCGTAGGACGCGGTCGCGGTCGGCGCGCGTCTCCGCCTCGCGCAGATACCAGCGGAAGAAGGCCTGCGGCAGGGCGAGGCCGACGAGCATGAGCGCCAGCGAGATGGTCGCATTGAGGACGCCGGTCACCCCGACGCCCGACGGGCCGAGCTCGCGCGCATAGATCGGGACCAGAAGGACGGCAACGGCCTGGTTGGCGACGCCGCCGATGCCGTACACCAGCGAGTCGCTCGCCAGTCGGGTGCCGAACCCGCGCGACGTGGTCGGGCCTGCGGGCTCGCTCATCCGCTCGGCGCCAGTGGCTCGCCGCTGACCAGGCTCAGCAGCCGCTCGACGAGGTCGGGCCGGTCGTCGAGGAGGAGGCCAGCCGGGCCCTCCGCGGCGAGCACGGCGCGCACCGCGCCGCGCAGCGTGGCCTCGTCGGCGCCGGCGCCACCGATGTAGGTGACGGCACCCGGATCGAACCACCACGATGCCGGCGCCTCGCCGCGCAGCAGCCGGAGGTACCGTTCGCCGACTCGCTCGGTGGCCCAGCGCGTCTCCAGGAATCGGCGCGCGCGCCGCCCGAGATCGAGCCGGTACCCATCATCGGTCGCGAGCCGCCGGATCGCGGATGCGAGTCGGTCGGGATGGCACCGCTCGGTCGGCGGCAGCTCCGCCTCGCCGGCGGTCCCTCGCAGCACCGCCCAGGCGTACCCGCCCACGATCGCCGGACGCCCGAGGGCGGCCGCCTCGGCGGCGAGCGCCGCCATCGGCGTGTCGCTGAAGACCTGGTCGATCACCGCATCGGCCGCCCGGATGGCAACGAGGACCTCAGCATTCGGGCGGTCCGTGATCACCTTGAGCTCCACGTCGAGACCCTCGCGGCGCACCTCGCCGATGGCGGTGCGCACGCGATCGGTGCCCTTGTCGGCCGGTCGCGACGGGGCGTGGAGGAACCGGATCGGGCCGTTGCCGGCCTCTGGCGGAGCCTCGGCGGGGGCGATGCGCCGCGGAATGCCGAGCGCGCCGAATGTCACCGCCCGCCGGCGATGCAGCTGAGCCGACATCGGGTGGCAGACGACGTGACTCGCGGAGCGCTCGATGCGCGCGACCATCCGCCGCTTCCTGACCGTGGCGTCCGCCAGCGCCGACCCGTCCGGCTCGGCCCCGATCTCCGCGCCGTTGAGGTATGAGGGCCGCGAATCGCTGCCGAAGAAGACCACGACCACCGTCTTGCCCAGCCGCCGCAGCAGCGGGAGATCGCGGAGCGCGAAGAACGAGTCCCCCGCGCGCAGGATGAAGGCGTCGTAGCGACGGACCGCGTCGAGGAACAGCCAGGCCATCGCCAGGCGATGCGCGGCCGTCCAGGCCAGGCGCGGCCCCGGCCCGACCCGGCGTCGCGCGGCGAGCCAGCGGACGAGCCGAATCCGCGGGTGCTCGGGCTCCACGCCGTAGCGCATCGGGTCCGGGCCCAGGTTCACGTGGTCGGCGAGGACCCCCGCCCGCCGCAGGCCCTCGGCGAGAGCCCCGCAGTATCCGGCTGTCTCGCCGAGGCCGACGAGGACCCGGAGCCGAGGTGCGGGGTCGCTCGACCGGCTGGAGCGCACGCCGGCTCAGTCGTAGACGAGCGAGACGCGCCCGTCGTCGGCGATCTCGACCCGGCCCACCGGCCGCGCCGGCACCCCGACCGCGACGGAGTGCGGCGGGACGTCCCGGTTCACGAAGGCGCAGGCGCCGATGACGGCGTGGTGGCCGATCGTCACGCCGCGAGCCACGACCGCCCCCGCCCCGACGTGAACGTGATCCTCGATCGTGACCGGCGACCGCTCGATCTCGGCGCGTCCCTCGGACAGGACGCGGGCCACCGTGTCATGGGTGTAGATCTGCGCCCCGGCGCTGATGTCGCAGCCGGCCCCGATGACGAGGACGCCACTCCCGTCGAGGATCACGTTCGGCCCGATCCAGGTACCCCCGCCGACCGCCACGCTGCCGTAGACGTAGGCGGAGGCGTACACGCTCGATCCGGCGCCGAAGCCCAGCCGCCGCGCACGCTCCCAGCGGTCATCCAGGAGCTCGAGGAGCGGGAGATCGCGATCGAAGCGGTCGACCATCTCGTCCCGCAGTCGGGCGTGCAGCCGGCGAAGCTCCTCCTCGAGCGGGAGTGTCATGCCGGCGAGGATAGCCCACCGCTCGGCTACGATACGCGCCTCGTGAGCCCAGCTGCGCATCGCGGAACCGAACGGTCCGGCCTCGCCGGCCGGAGCGTCGTGGTGGTCGGGGGTGCCGGCTTCATCGGCAGCCATCTCGTCGACCGGATCGTCGACGAGGAGCCCGGCCGGCTGACCGTCATCGACAATCTCTTTCTCGGCCGCCAGGAGAACCTCGCCGCCGCGCGCCGCCGCTTCGCCGATCTGCGGCGCGTGGAGCAGGACGCTACCGACATCGACGCCATGGACGCCGTCCTGCGCCAGGTCCAGGCCGAGATCGTCTTCAACCTCGCCGTGGTGCCTCTGCCGGCATCGCTGGAGCGGCCACGCTGGAGCGTGATGCAGAACGTGGCGCTCGCCACCGTGGCCTGCGAGCTCCTGCGCCTCGGTCGTTTCCGGACGCTCGTGCACTTCAGCTCGTCGGAGGCGTACGGATCGGCGGCCTACGTTCCGATGGACGAGAGCCACCCGCCGGTCCCGTCGACGCCGTACGCCGCGAGCAAGCTGGCCGGCGACCAGGTCGTCCTCTCGTACTGGCACACCTTCGGGCTCGACGCGGCGATCGTCCGGCCGTTCAACAACTTCGGGCCTCGGCAGAACTCCGGGTCCTACGCGGGGATCATCCCCATCGTCGTCGACCGCGCGACGCGGGGCGAGCCGATCGAGATCCACGGCGACGGCGAGCAGACGCGTGACTTCGTCTTCGTGCGCGACACCGCGGACGCGGCGATCCGGGTCCACGGCGCCCCGGCCACCCGAGGGCGCGTCGTGAACGTCGCCTCGGGTCGCGAGGTCTCGGTGAACGAGCTCGTGAAGCTCATGCTCGAGCTCCTCGGCGCGGATGTCGAGGTTCGCCACGTCGCGCCGCGACCGGGCGACGTGCGCCGCCACCTCGCCAGCATCGATCTGGCGCGCGAGCTCATCGGCTACGAGCCGGGCACCAGCCTGCGGGAGGGCATGGCCGAGACGATCGCCTGGTACCTGGGCCGATGACCGCGCCCCGGATCTGGCTTGCCCGCCCGGACGTCGGCGAGGCAGAGCTCGACGAGGTCCGATCCGTCCTCGACTCGGGGACTCTGACCCAGGGGCCGAAGGTCGCCGCGCTCGAGCGAATGGTGGCCGACCTCGTCGGCGTGCCGCACGCGTTCGCCACGACGTCCGCGACGACCGCGCTCCACCTCTCGCTGGTGGCGGCCGGCATCGGGCCGGGCGACGAGGTGCTGGTGCCCGACTTCACCTTCCCGGCAACCGCCAACGTCGTCGTCCAGCAGGGCGCGGTCCCCGTGCTCGTCGACGTGGACCTCGAGACCTTCGCCATCGACAGCGAGGAGATGGAGCGCAGGATCACGGCGCGGTCGAAGGCCGTGATTCCGGTGCACCCGTTCGGCCTGCCGGCGGATCTCGAGGCGGTCACGGCCGTGGCGCACCGCCATGGCCTCACGGTGATCGAGGACGCGGCGTGCGCGCTCGGGGCGAGGCTCGCCGATCGGCCCGTCGGCAGCTTCGGGCTGGCGGGGTGCTTCAGCTTCCATCCTCGCAAGTCGATCACGACCGGCGAGGGCGGGATGATCACGACCTCGGACGATGCGCTCGCGGCGCGCATCGGCATTCTCCGCAGCCATGGCGGCGTCCGTGAAGGAGGCCGGTTCCGGTTCGAGGCGGCCGGCTTCAACTACCGCATGAGCGACATCCTGGCCGCGGTGGGGGTGGCACAGATGCGCCGTTTCGACGAGCATCTCGCGGCGCGGCGCCGGGTCGCTGGCTGGTATGCGGCGCGGCTGACCGGCGCGGCCGGCATCCGCGCTCCGATCACGCCCGAGGGACGGACCCACACGTTCCAGTCGTACGTGGTCCTGCTCGACGACCGGCTGGATCGCGACGCGGTGATCGCATCACTCGCCGAGGCGGGAATCGAGACGACGATCGGCACCTACGCGCTGCACGCCGAGCCGTTCTTCGCCAGCACATGCGGCCTCCGCCCCGGCGAGCGCCCACAGTCCTGGCGCGCCGCGCGGAGCAGCCTCGCCCTTCCGCTCCACGCCGCGGTCTCCGAAGAGGACGTGGACCGGGTCGTGGACGAGCTCGGGCACGCGATCGATCGCCAGGGCCACTAGGCGGCCTGGCTCGCGCCGCTCCGGTCGCCCAGCAGCGGCCGGATCGGGGCGAGCATCGAGGCCAGGCCCAGCAGCAGCCAGATGAGGAGTGCGGGGAGGTTCCCCTCATAGATCATCTCGGTCAGGCTGTGGAGGCCGGTGATGACCACCATGCCGGCGACGCCTGCCAGGATCACGCGCCTTCGCCCTCCGGCCAGACGTGCCGCGCGAGCCACCCGGAGCAGCAGCCCGGCCAGGATGGCGAGAAAGACCGCCGTCCCGAGGGCGCCGCTCTCACCGAGCAGGTGCTGCCAGAAGCTGTGGATCGTGCGGTAGCCGTACAGACCGGTGTCGTACTCGTCGTAGATCGGCGACGGCAGCAGCGTGGCGGCCGCGCCACCGTAGCGGCCGGGACCCACGCCGAGCCACGGATGATCCAGCAGGATCGGAATCCCCTCCACGGTGTACCTGCGCCGCGTGTCCCCTTCCCTCGCCAGGTTTCCGAGGCGGTCCACGGTCGAATCCACGAGGTCCGAGGGCGGAATGGCGGCACCTCCATCCTGGCTCGGCTGCGGGGCCGCCAGACCGCGCGGCAGAACGGAGAAGAGGCCGACCGCCACGACCACGGTCACCATGAAGACGAGCAGCGCCCTGCGGTCGACCACCAGGCCGATGATGAGGACGCCGATCCCGACCGCGAGCCAACCGCTTCGCGAGAAGGTGAACACCAGCGCCAGCACCAGGACGAGCAGGGCGATGCTCGCCGCCCACCGCTCGCGAGCTCCCGACAGGGAGACGCTGCCGAACAGCGCGAACGGGATTCCGATCGAGAGGACCATCGCGACCGGGTTCGGGTTGCCGAGGAAGGAGGTGATGCGCGCTCCCTCGCCGAAGTTCCCGGAGAAGGTGTCCAGCCCCAGGAACCGCGGGTGGACCACCACCTGGCCGAGGCCGATGATGGCGACCACCAGCGTCGCGACCACCACCGCCGTCACCGCCAGGCTCGCGGCTCGCTCGTCGACGGGCTGCGCCCGCACGACGACGTAGATCGCCACCGCGTCGATGGTCATCACGATGCCCAGCGCGGCCACGAGCGGCGGGACGGCGTTCAGCGCCGCCGAGAGGATGGCGAGACCGACGAACAGGGCGACGAGCGGCACGACCGGATCGCGGAGCGCGGTCCGCCATCGGGCGCTGCGAAGAGCCTGCACGGCAATCACGCTGCCGGCGACGGCGAGGACGGGCTCGCTCAGCCCGATGGGTCCGGATCCCACGCCCGGCGGAAGCAGCCGCGGAACGAGAACCGGATCGGCCAGCGTGGCCAGCGCTCCGCCCACCAGCGTGGCCAGCGGCCAGCGGACGGCCGCGTGGCCCACTACCGCCAGGCCGGCGGCCGCCGCCACGACGAACAGTGGGATGGACACGTGAGCGGCTCCGACGGCGGCGGCGGCCGCGACGGCAGCCGCGGCGAGGTGCACGGCCGGCCCCGCCCCGCGCAGCGCACTCAACGCGTTGCCCCGATGAGACCGACGATGGTGCGCGCGCGGTCGGACCAGCTGTTGGCGGCGGCGGCGGCGTGTGCCGCGTGTGCCCAGGCGTCGCGTTGTCCCTGCCCGGCGTCGCCGAGCCGCTCGATGCCAGCCGCAAGGTCGTCGATACCGTCTCCGACGACCAGCCCGGCTCCCGCCTCCCGAACCACGCGGGCCTGCTCGGCGCAGTCGGTCACCAGGAGTGGCCGGCCCATCGCGAGGTAGTCGTACAGCTTCACCGGCAGGGCGAGGTCGTTGTACGCCGACCGTGGACGCGGCAGGACGGTGGCGACGACGTCGGAGAGCAGGTCGTGGATCGCTGCGCCCTCGGCTCGCTCGATGCGCACCCAGTCCGGCGTCGGGCCGGGAGGCTCCTGCCCGGGGCGGCAGACGACGGTGACCTCCACGTCCGTGCCATGCTCCCGAGCTCGAGCGGCGGCCGCCAGCAGCCGATCGACGCCGTGAGCGGGGAGCCGGGCGTCGCCGA
>DATHTR010000009.1:0-15568 GCA_035463095.1 Candidatus Angelobacter sp.
GTGCACCAGAGTCAGGTTCCCCCACGCCAACACAGCCGAGCAGAGCGGCTCACCGAACGTCCAGGAGGCATCATTGACGCATGGCGGCACAGCCGAAGCACCCAGTCGTTCGACGGGCCACACCGGCGCGATGGGCGGATGTGCGGAAGGTCCTCGACGGTAGCGGCGAGGCGGGCTGTTGGTGCCAGGCATGGCGCGGGCTCGATGCCAAGGGCATCTCGGGCGGCAAGCGCCGGACGGTCTTGATCCAGGAGCAGATGGCTGGTCCCGCGCCGGCTCCAGGCTACGTCGCCTACCTCGACGGGGAACCGGTCGGCTGGATCGGGGTGGCGGTGCGAACCGAGACGCCTCGATTGAGAAAATCTCGCACGATCCCCTGGATCGACGATGCTCCGTATTGGGTCATCGGCTGCTTCCGGATCCGGCCCCGCTTCCGCCGGCGTGGCGTGGCTCGGGCGCTGCTCAACGCGGTGGTGAAGGCGGCTAGACAGGCCGGCGCACCAGGCATCGAGGCGTACCCGATCGACCCAGCTGGGGGCGAACGCGTCGAGGTCGGCGCTGGTTTCGTCGGGATCGCCTCCATGTTCGACGCCGCAGGCTTTCGGCGCGTGACAATTACCGGCGGCCACAGCGGCGGTCTCACCCGGCACCTCGTCCGCCTGGATCTGGAACCGCGGTAGTCCTCGTTAGACGAGGGGTCATACCCGCCGGATGATCGGGTCCGACACGCAGTATCCATTCCGCCATTGGAAGGCCCCGAAGCCGGAGCTACGCGGCGGTCACCTTCGAGCGACCGAGCGCGTCGGGAGCGCTGGTGTCAGCAGCGAGACGGTCGAGTGCTTCGCGCACCTGGGCCAGGATGCCGGGCGCGTCGATGCGCTGCTGGGCGCGGAGCTCGTCCACCGCGCCGTGGGGCACGAAGCCCTCGGCCAGCGCGACCTTGTGGACCGGCACGCGCACGCCCGCTCGGTTCAGCGCGTCGAGGACACCGTCGCCGAAGCCGCCCATCGCGGCCGACTCCTCGGCCGTGACCACCAGGCGCTTCCCCGCGGCGTGCTCGGCGATGAGCGCCTCGTCCATCGGCTTGGCCCAGCGGGCGTTGATGACGGTCGCCTGCAGCCCATCGGCGGCCAGCTGGTCGGCGACCGCGAGCAGGCGCTGGACGATCGGTCCGAAGCCCACGAACAGGAGGTCGGCGCCCGAGCGCAGCACCTCGCCGCGCCCGATCGGCAGCGCCTCCCCGACCCGGTCCGCCAGGTCCTCGCCGGCGTCGCGCGGGTAGAGCAGCGACATCGGGCCGTCATGCCCGAGCGAGGTGACGACGAGGTCGCGCAGCTCCTGTTCGTCCTTGGGTGAGCCGATGACGAGGTTCGGCAGGGCGCGCATGGCCGGGAGCATGAACATCCCCTGGTGCGAGGTGCCGTCCTCGCCGACGAGGCCGGATCGGTCCAGGCCCAGGAGCACCGGCACCTCGTTCTGACACACGTCGTGGACGAGCCCGTCGAAGGCGCGCTGGCCGAACGTCGAGTACAGCGCCACGACCGGGCGCAGGCCGGCCAGGCCCATGCCGGCGGCGAGCGTCACGGCGTGCTGTTCGGCGATGCCGACATCGTGGAAGCGCGCCGGGAAGTGGTCGCAGAAGCGCTGCAGTCCGGTGCCGGTCGGCATGCCGGCCGTGATGGCGGTGATGCGGGGATCGGCCTCGGCCAGGCGCACGAGCTCTTCGACGAAGGTCTGCGTGTAGGTCTTCGGCTTGCGCTGCGGAGCCGCCTCGGCGGGGAGCGGCTCCTCGGTCGGGTCGATGAGGCACAGGTCGATGGGCGGCAGCGACGCGCCGTGGAAGCTCATCGCGTCCTCCTCGGCGGGCGCGTATCCGCGGCCCTTCAGGGTCTTGACGTGGACCACGACCGGTCCCTCGAGCTCGAAGGCAGCCTCGAACGCCTTTTCGAGTTCGGGTAGGTCGTGGCCGTCCAGGACGCCGATGTACGTCAGCCCGATGTCCTCGAAGAACCCGACCTTCGCCCAGGAGCGCTTGAACCCCTCCTTCGCCCAGGCCAGTGCGCCGAAGACCGGCTTGCCGATGATCGGGACCCGCGGCAGGGTGCGCTGCGTCGCCGACTTCGTCTCCTGGTAGGCGCGTGACAGGCGCAGCATGTTGAGCCGGGTCGAGAGGCCGCCGACCGAGGGGCTGATGCTCATCTCGTTGTCGTTGAGGATGATGAGCAGCGGGTGCTTCACGTGTCCGAGATGGTTGAGCGCCTCGAGCGTCAGACCCGAGCCCATGGCCGCGTCCCCCACGCAGACCGCGATGCGCTGGCGCCGCCCAGGGTCATCGGCCGGCCTGAGGTCGCGCGCCACGGCAAGGCCGATCCCGATACTGACGCCGGTGCCGGCGTGGCCGCCGTCGAAGACGTCGTGCTCGCTCTCGCTGCGCCGCGGGAAGCCGCCGATACCGCCGACCTGCCGCAGCGTGTCGAAGCGGTCCCATCGGTTCGTCAGCAGCTTGTGGGCGTACGCCTGGTGTCCGGTGTCCCATACGATGCGGTCGCGCGGTGACTGCATCACGCGATGCAGGGCGAGGGTCAGCTCGACCGTCCCCAGCGAGCTGGCGAGATGGCCGCCCGTCTTGTGAACGGTGCGAATCATCTTCTCGCGGAGCTCGCTCGCCACGGTCTCCAGCTGCTCCGGCGTCATGCCGTGGAGCTGGGTCGGCTCGCGGATCGTCTCGAGCAGGGTCAAGGGTGGCGCGTCCTCGTGCGTGAGCGGGTCCGAGTATAGGACCGATACGACCCGATCGCCGTTACAGGGATCCGGCGTGGGTGACGGTTCGCGCGCAGGACGCTTGCGGCGCGCGGTTCGTCAGCTGCAGGTGACACCCCGAAGCGTGAGGCGCACGCCGACGTGCTGCTCGTGGGTCCCCGTGTCACCCACCCATGACAGGCCGCACCGGGAACGGCCCCCTCGTGCGTTCCGTCACCGGAAGCCTCCGACATCCGTCGAGCGCCGACCTGGCTCAGTCCGCGGCGTACGCCATCGTGCTGAGGAGCGCGTTCTCCGCCTGGCGCGAGTCGAGGCGCGTGTGCTGGACGACGATCGGCACGTCCGAGGCGATGACCGACGCGTACGGCGTGTCCCGCGCGATCGGCTCGGGGTCCTCGAGGTCGTTGAATCGAAGGTGGAGCGTGCGTCGAGCCGGGAGCGTGACGCGGTACGGCCCGCCCGGGTCGCGGTCCTCGTAGAAGATCGTGATCTCGACGTTCGCGTCCGCGTCGGACGTGTTGAGCAGGCATGCCGTCTCGTGGCTCGTCATCGCCGGCTCGGGTCCGGTGCTCTCCCCGGGGATGTAGCCCTCGGCGATCGCCCAGCGTCGCCGTCCCATCGCTGCATTCATGTGCATCCGATGCGCAGGCGCCGTGCCAGCGCGCGGTCAGCTCGCCGGCTCGTCGTCCGGCGGCTCGGCGCCCGGCACCCCTCGGCGGCCGAGCTCGGTGATCTGGAGCTCCGCCTCGCGCAGCCGCGCCTCGCACGCGGCATGGAGCCGCAGGCCCTGCTTGTAGAGCTCGATGCTCTCCTCCAGGCCAGCGCTGCCGGCCTCGAGCCGCTGCACGACCTGCTGGAGCGCGACGACGAGCTCGTCGAAGGGGCGCGCGCTGAGCTCGTCGTCGTCGAGCTCGGTGATCGGGCGCTCGGTATCGGTCATCGGAGCAGTTCCTCGCTGCCGTCGGCGCTGACGCGCTCGACGCGGGTGTCCACGGTACCCCGCGCCAGGATGACCTGCAGCCCGTCGCCGGGCCTCGCCTCCGCGGCGTCGTGCAGGATGCGCCCGTCCGATGCGCGGGCCACCGCATAGCCTCGCTCCAGGGTCGCCATCGGCGACAGCGTGCGCAGGCCGTCGGCCGCGGCCGCCAGGGCCAGCCGTCGCCGCTCCAGTCGGTCCGCCAGCACGCGACCACCGCGGTCGAGCAGGTCGGCTGCCCGCTGCCGGGCGGCGCCGATATCGGGCGCCAGGCCGGCCAGGGCGCGCTGTTCCGCGGCCACGAACCGGCGGCGATCGGCGGCGGTCTGCTCCAGCGCGGCGCCGGCGCGCTCCCGGAGCCGGGCGAGGATGGCCGGGAGCTGCCGGCCGTCGGGCGTGGCGAGCTCCGCGGCGGCGCTCGGGGTGGGCGCCCGGAGATCGGCGGCGAAGTCGGCAAGGGTGACGTCCGACTCGTGCCCGACGCCGACGATGATCGGGACCGGCGCGTCGGCCACGACCCGCACCACTCGCTCCTCGTTGAACGGCCAGAGGTCCTCGAGCGAGCCGCCGCCGCGGGCCAGGATGATGGTGTCGAGCCCGTCCTGCGCGTAGAGCCGGCGGAGCGCCCGCTCGATGGCCGGGGCGGCGGTCGTCCCCTGCACCACGCTCGGCGACAGCACCAGCTCCACCAGCGGGTACCGGCGCCGCAACACGTTCTGGATGTCACGCCAAACCGCACCGACCGGCGAGGTCACCACGCCGATACGTCGCGGCCAGCGCGGCACCGACCGCTTGCGAGCCTCGTCGAACAGGCCTGCCGCGGTGAGCTGAGCGCGGAGCGCCTCGTAGCGCGCGTGGAGGTCGCCGGCCCCGGCGGGCGTCAGCGACTCGACGTAGAGCTGGTAGACGCCCTGCGCCTCGTAGGCGCGGACACGGCCATGGATGATGACGTTCATGCCGTGCGTCGGCCGCACCACGGCTCGGGACAGCTCCTCGCGGAACAGTGCGCATCGGACCTGGCTGTTCGCGTCCTTGAGCGTGAAGAAGCAGTGGCCCGACGGCGGGAACGACGGCTGGCTGATCTCGCCCTCAACCCACACGTCGGCCAGCACGCTGTCGGCGTCGAGCAGCGACCGCACGCGCCGGTTGAGATCGGTGACGCGCAGGATCCGCGGTTCCGGTCGCGGGGCGGCGGCACGCAGTGGCATCGGCTCGGCGGTGTCCCGTTCCCGGGCGTGGTCCCAGAGGGAGGGCTGATCGGCGCTCACGAGATCAGCCTAGCGCCCCGGGACGAGGGTTGGTCTCCCGCCGAGCGTATCGACCAGGAAGTGGCCGGCATTGGTCCGCAAGTGGGACGTCCAGCCACGCTGAGCCCGCATCCCGGCTGTCGGTGGCTCGCTCCTGGGACCGCGAGCCATGCAGTGGCTGATACGCTCACCGGCGGACCAACGGCACGCGGGGAAAGCGAACGGCCTACTGGACCCGGGTGACGTACTCGCCGGTGCGGGTGTCGACGCGCAGGACGTCCCCCTCCTCCACGAAGAGCGGCACCTGCACGGTCAGCCCGGTCTCGACGGTGGCGGCCTTCTTCGCTCCGGTGGCGGTATCTCCGGCAAAGCCCGGCTCGGTCGAGGTCACGACGAGGTCGACGGTCACCGGCAGGTCGACCGACAGGACCTCGCCCTCGTGGATCGACAGGATGACCTCGGTGGTCTCCTTGAGGTAGCTGGCATCACTCCCGACCATCGCGGTCGACAGCGCGAACTGGTCGTAGGTCTCGGTGTCCATGAAGTGGAACGCGTCGCCATCGGAGTACAGGTACTGCGCCTTGCGCTGCTCCACCCGGGCGCGGGGCCATCGGGTGCCGGCCTGGAAGGTGCGCTCCACGATGTCGCCCTTGCGCACGTTCTGGAGCTTCATCCGAACCTGCGCGGAGCCACGCGCCATCTTGATGTGGCTCCAGTCGAGGACCTTCATGAGCTGTCCGTCGAGCTCGATGATGATCCCCTTCTTCACGTCGCCGGTGCTGATCAAGCGGTCGTCTCCTGCTGATGGGCCGATGCGGTACGGTGCGCATCGCAGCATACCGCCCTTTGTGCCGCGCTCGAGCACCGCCGGAGGGGCTCCCGATGCTGTCAGCCGGTATTGCAATAACGTCACAATCGCTGAACACGCACACGCTGACGCGCGGCGAGGCGCGATCACGTGCCGATGGTGATCGGCTCGCGCGGGCTGGTCGTGAGAAGACGCGGGCCTGACGCCTCGAGGACGACGATGTCCTCGATGCGGATGCCGGTGACGCCCGGCAGGTAGATCCCCGGCTCGACGCTGAAGACCATCCCGGGTTCCAGCGTCCACGCCACGCTCCGGCGCACCCAGGGCGGCTCGTGGGTCTCGAGGCCGATGCCGTGGCCGAGCCCATGCCCATAGGGCTCCACGCCGTCGCGCTCGATGCGCGCGCGGGCGATGGCGTCGAGCTCCTGACCGTTCACGCCGGGACGGATGGCCTCGATCGCGTCGGCCTGGGCCTCGCGCACCGCGTCGTGGTGCGCGCGGATCTCGTCGGGCACGTCGCCGACGAACAGGGTGCGCGTCATGTCGGACCGATAGCCGTCGACGGCGCAGCCGAAGTCGATGAGCAGGACGTTGCCGCGCTCGACGGTCGCGGCCGAGGCCCGTCCGTGCGGCATCGCGGCGCGCGGGCCGGCGAGCACGAGCGGCTCGAAGGCGAGCCCCTCGGCGCCGTTGGCGCGGAAGAAGGACTCGAGCTCCCAGGCGACCTGCTGCTCGGTCATGCCCGGCTCCACGAACTCGACGAGGTGGGCGAAGCAGGCATCGGTCAGGGCGCAGGCTCGGCCGATGGCGTCGACCTCCTCGGGCGACTTGCGGATGCGCAGCGGGACGAGCTCGTCGTCGATGGCGTGGAGCTCGAGGCCCGGCGCCGCCTCGGCCAGCGCCGACCACTCGGCGTGGCTGACGACCTGCGCCTCGAGCCCGAGCGCCGTCACGTCGAGGCGCGCGGCCAGCGCGGAGACCTCCTCGGCGAACGACCCGGTGGTGCGCACGAGCTGCCAGCCCGGTGACTGCTGCTCGGCCTGCTCGGTGTAGCGCGAGTCGGCGAGGATGAGGTTCGCCTCGCGCGTGACGAGGAGCGTGCCGGAGAACCCGGCACCCTCGGCGTCGCCCAACCGGAAGCCGGCGAGATGGCGCTTGTTCGCGTTCCGCGAGATCGCGATCGCGCCCAGATCCAGCTCGTCGAGCAGGCCGCGCAGGGCGGCCAGGCGCGCATCGGTCACTGGCCGGCGCACTCCTCGTTGGCCCGCGCGATGTTGGCGTTGTGCTCGTCGAGCGTCGTGGCGAAGTAATGCGATCCGTCACGCGTCCCGCCCGGGCAGCCGGCCACGAAGAACAGGTAGCCGTCATCCGTGGGCGCGGCCGCCACGGCGGCGATCGAGCCGGCCCGTGGCGACGCGATCGGCGTCTCGGGGATGCCGGGATTGAGGTAGGTCTGGAAGCTGGCGAGCCAGTCGGGGATGGGCACGTCGCCGCCGGAGACCATGAGCTGCGGCCACCAGTCGACCGCGCCCCACTCGTCGACCGGGGTGCGGCCGGTCTCGCCCTCCGGGAGCAGCGGGTGCCCGACCGGCAGCGCCTCCGCGGTCATGTAGCCGTACTGCAGGGTCGGGTCGGCGTTGAGCAGGCCCACGGTCTGCGGATTGTCCGGCTCGAGGAAGCGGCGGATGTACACCGCCGCGATCCGCTCGCGCTCCTCGTCGACCACGGCCTCGCGCTCGACGACGCTCGCGATGATCACCGCCTCGTCGATCGACAGGCCCTTCTCCGAGATTCCGTTGCGGATCTCGTCGGTCAGGCGCGAGCCGAACAGGGTGAGGAGATCCTCGACGACGATGCGCGGCGTGTCCGAGACCTCGTACTCGAGCGTCTCGGGCAGGATGTAGCCCTCCAGGGAACGGCCCGCGGGGAGATCGGCGAGGAAGTCGTACTGGTTCAGCAGGTCGGCCGGCGGCGACATGAGGAGCGAGGCGAACTGCTCCATGTTCATCGTCATCTCGCTGGCGGCGAATGTCGCCACGACCTCCTCGAGACGAAGGCCCTCCCGGATCGTCACGCGCGTCGTCTCGCCGATCGGCTGGCCCTGCAGGGTGGCGACGATCTCCGAGGGCCGCATCGTCGGGAACAGGTCGTAGGTGCCGAACGCCAGGGTCCCGGCGCGCTCGGCCTGGATGATGGCCCACTGGAAGGCGATCTCCGAGCCGATGAGCCCTTCCGAGAGGAGCATGCGCCCGATGCCGGTATCGGTCGCCCCCTGCTCGATGGTGACGGTGACGCGGCGCTGCTCGTCCGACGCCGGCTCGTCGGCGAGGACCTCGGGCCGGTACCACTCCACGAAGTCCTGGACGATCCCGTGCTCGATGGCCCCCGGGTTCTGCTCGACCCAGGCCATGACCCGCGGGGCGAAGAAGACGTTGAACCCGAAGATGATGGCCGCCACCAGGAGCACGATGCTGCCGGCGATCCACATCAGCAGCAGGACGGGCTCCACGCGCCGCCGACGTCGGACCGGGCCCTCGCGATGCTCGCGCAGCTGCCGGATCCGCGCCATGCGGCGCTCCTCGTAATCTCCCATCGGGGGCGGGCGTCGGGTCATTCGGTCTCCTCGAGACGCTCCGACCGGCGCCGGGCGTCCAGGTATTGTTGCAGGATCACGCGGGCGGCCGTCGAATCGAGCTCGCCGCTCCCTCGCCTGGCCCGACGACCGGCCTGCGCCAGTCGCTCCCCCGCCTCCCACGACGAGAGCCGCTCGTCCTCGTGGACGACCGCAAGGCCGATGCCGCGGAGCCGATCGCCGAAGGCGCGCGCCGCGGCCGCCTGCTCCCCCTCGCTGCCGTCCATGTTCAGCGGCAGGCCGATGATAATCAGGTCGGCGGCCTCGGATGCGCACAGCTCGCCGATCACCGCCAGGTCGCGCTCCTCGTTCCGGCGCTGCAGCGCCGGCCGCGTGAACGCCATGCCGGTCTCGGTATCACCAACCGCGACGCCGATGCGGCGGCTCCCGTGATCGAGCGCGATGATCCGCGTCACGGCGAGGCATCCTCGATCCGCACGTCCACGCGCCAGTCGAGATCCGGCACCGACGTCACCCAGCCCGGCCAGAGCTGGACGTCGACCGAGCCCAGACCTGCCAGGGCGAGCTCGGCCTCCGGCTCGGACATCCCGATGATCCGGGTCCGGATGTCGTCCGCGTCGACGCGCGGCACCGCGCGACCCGTGGCGTCGGCGCT
Source organism: Candidatus Angelobacter sp. (assembly GCA_035463095.1). Classification (GTDB taxonomy): domain Bacteria; phylum Chloroflexota; class Limnocylindria; order QHBO01; family QHBO01; genus JACDBZ01. Next base: position 9,040 of record DATHTR010000009.1, read on the forward strand.
GATGACCGCCTCGTCGCCCTCGAGGCGCGGATCGAACAGCGTCACCTCGGTTTCCTCCGGCAGCAGATCGTGGTCCGCGGGGACGTCCGGATCGGCAGCCAGACGGGCCGCCGCCTCCTCCACGAGCGGCTCGGGGTCCAGGACCACCTGTTCCCACGCCAGCGTGCCGCTGATGGCGACCTCGGGCTCGTCGCGCCTGCCGACGAGGTCGTCAGGGAGGTCGATGACCGGCTCGGCCGGTGGCGGTTCGAGCAGGATGCGGCTGCCAGGGTCCAGCTTCTCGTCGTCCGCCAGACGGTGGAGCTCAGCCTCCAGCGCGGCGACGGCGGCGTCCACGTCCTCCTGGGTGACCTCCGGTCCGGACGCATCGGCGCCCCCTGAGGTCGGATCTGCGTTGATGACGAGGCGGGCGGTGTTCTGTGGGAAGCCGCGGAGCCGGGCGGCCACCCCCTGGCTCAGGACGGTGTCGATCGCCTCGGCCTCGACGTTCGCCGCCGGCCCGGCCGCCGCCGCCACGATCGGAGCCTCGGCCTCACCGGCCGCGATCCGGCCGTCGGTCGTGAGTGAGCCCGCCGGCACGACCACCGCCTCGGTCGTCTCGAATGCCTGCTCGCCCGCAGCGACGAGCGCGCCGGCCGGCACCTCCACCGTCCCGGTGTTGAAGTTGCGGAAGCTCACGACGCCGGTCGCGGGCGCGAGCTCCTCGTATCTGCCGGTGGCCGTCACGGTGGCTGTTGCCTCCACCTCCCCCGGCTGCGTCGACAGCTCCGTCACGCGGAGCTCGTACGTCGCCGAGACCATGGTCGGGATCGGGCGCAGGATGACCGTGGCGGCCGGGAGCAGCGTGGCGCCCACCGCGACGCCGGCCACCAGCAGTGCGGCGGCCACTCCCAGCGCGATCCCGAGGCCTCGCGAGGGCCGGCGCCGGAAGGCGGCGCGCGGGCGCGGCTCGGGGGCCCGGCGCGCGACGGGGACGGGGCGCGTCTCGTCGAACGAGCCGATCGGCCCGCCGGAGGACTCGGTCCCGGACGGCGGCGTCACGGGCGCGGGAATGGCCGGTGTGGCCTCCGTAGCGGCCGCAACGGTGTCATCGGCGTCGGGGCCGCGCACGACACGGATGGCGGCGTGACGAGGCTCGTCGGGTGGCGCGCCGGGGACGTCCTCGAGGTCGGCACCACGCGCCTCGTCGACCGTGGCGAAGGCCGGCAGGCCCGCGTCGACCGCCAGGGAACGGGTGAGCGCGTCACCGACCACGACCACCGCCCGGCCGGCGGACTCAGCGGTGCGCGCCAGCAGGCGGAGTGCGACGACACTCGAGGTCGCCCGCGAGCGCCCGGGCGCCACGACCACCACCCGCCCCGGCGGAGCGGCACGCACCCGCCGGACGAGCGCGGTGATCTCGTCGTCGGCCTCGAGGTAGACGAGGGTCGGGGCGTCGCTCACAGGTCCATCCCGCGCACGACCTCGCGCATCGCGCGATCGACGGCCGACGCACCGGCATCCAGGATCAGCGCCTGGTGGGCGAGAGCCATGGGGGTGACGTCCTGGCGCGTGCCGAGCGACTCGGTCGCGTCACGCAGGCCCATGACCTCGTCCGGGCCGAGGAGCCGGATCGCCGGCCGGCGCGCGAAGGGCAGGCGCTCCCACCAGCCGTCCTCCTCGAGCGCCTCGCGGACCTGCGGCAGGTCCGCACCGCCGCCGCACAGCAGCACCCGGCCGGGGAGCAGCTCCCCGCCGGCGAGGTCGCCGATCATGAGCTCGACCCCGTCACGCCAGATCCGAGCATCCTCGCGCAGCGTGTCGACGACCTCGGAGGCAGGCTCCTCGGTCACTGCCAGCTTCCGGCGCTCCGCCTCGGCGAACGACGTGCCCAGCCGCTCGACGAGCCCCTTCGTGAAGGCGCGCCCCCCGAGAGCGAGCATCTTCGTGCCGCTGATGCCGCCGCCTCGGACGAGCGCGACGTCGGTCGTGCCGCCGCCGATGTCGATGAACACCGCGCCCGCATCACCCAGCTCGCCGGGGTCGAGGCAGGTCGCCACCGCATACGGCTCGGCGATGACGCCGAGCAGCTGCAGGCCGAGCGCATCGGCCACCGACTGGAGCGCGCCGAGGTGCACCATCGGCGCGAAGGCATTGAAGACGTGGAGCTCCACCTGGGCGCCGGTGAACCCGATCGGGTTGCTCACCGGATAGCCGTCGATCCGCATCTCGACGATCGCCGCGTGCACGAGCCGCACGTCCAGCGTGTCGAGCCCCGACTCCCAGCGGATGCGCTCCTCGGCTTCGCGCAGGGCACGATCCTGGGCACGCGCCACCAGCCGTTCGAGCTCGGCATCGGTGAGGGGCTGACGCGCGTCGTCGCGGCGGGCGGTCATCGTGCTGGTCGCGCCCTTGACCAGCTCGCCGGCAATGCCGATCACCGCCGCCATCGGCCGCCGGCCGGCCATCGCGCGCGCCGCATCCATCGCAGCCCTGCAGTTGGCCACGACCGCGTCGATGTCGCTCACCGTTCCGGACTGCATGTGCGAGAGGCCCTGCCGCTGCCGCCCGCTGCCGCGCACGACGCCCACCAGCCGCCCCTCCGGATCACGCTCGACGGTGACGACCAGCGCCTTGGCGAACTCGGTACCGATGTCGAGGGCGGCAATGGCCGGCGCGCGCGATCCTCCTCTGGTGGCGTGGCGCACCCGATCGGTGACCCGGCCCCACAGCTCGTGCACGGCGCTGACGGTCACGTCCGCGGGTTCAGTCGGATTCGATCTGCTGCAGCGCCTCGAGGGCCAGGCGCCCGGCCTCACGCAGCGCCTCGTCGAGCCGTGCGGCGTCCCGCCCCCCGGCCTGGGCGAGGTCGGGGCGCCCACCGCCTCCACCGCCGATGAGCGGGGCGGCCGCGCGGATCACGGCGCCACTGTCGAAGCCCTCCGCGGCCAGATCCTTCGACGCCGCCACCAGCAGCGACGGCTTGCCGTCGGCCGCGCCCGACGCGACCAGGACGAAGCGGCCGGTCATCCCGCGCAGGTCGTCGGCCAGGCCGCGGAGCCCGTTGGCGTCGGCATCGGGATAGTTCGAGATGATGACCTTCGCCGCTCCGGCGTCCTGGGCAGCATGCAGTGCGGCCGCGGCGTCGAGCCGCTGCGACCCGTGCCTCGGGGCCTTCGCCGCCTTCTCCGCCTCCCGCAGGCGGGCGAGGAGCGCCTCGATCCGCTGCGGAACGTGCTCCTCCCGCTCCCCGAGCAGCTGCGCCGCCGAGCGGAGCGCCTCGAAACGCGTGGCGACGAGCTCCGTTGCGGCCTCTCCGGTCACCGCCTCGATTCGACGCAGCCCGGCCCCCACGCTCGCCTCGCCCAGGATGAGGAACTGGCCGATCTGCCCGGTCGACGCCACGTGGGTGCCGCCGCACAGCTCCTTTGAGTAGCCGTCGACCTGGACGACGCGCACCGCCTCCGGCAGGTACTTCTCGCCGAAGAACATGTCGGCGCCGAGGGCCTGGGCCTGCTCCATCGGCATGAGCTCCGGATGGACCGGGGCGTCGCGGCGGATCTGGTGGTTCACGATGCGCTCGACCTCGCGCAGCGCCTCGCGCGGCGTGGCCTGCTGGGCCGGGAAGTCGAAGCGCAGCGCCTCGGGCCCGACCCACGAGCCCGCCTGCTTGGCCTGCTCGCCGAGCACGTCGCGGAGCGCCCGGTGAAGGAGGTGCGTGCCGGTGTGGTTCCGGGCCGATGCCCAGCGCCGTGCCTCGTCGACCTCGGCGCGCACGACGTCACCGACGGCCATCGTCCCCTCGAGCGGGCCGAGATGCACGATCGCGTCGCCGACGCGCTGCGTATCGGTCACGTTGAGCCGGCCCCGCGAGCCGACGAGCTCCCCGCGGTCGCCGATCTGCCCCCCGCCCTCCGCGTAGAACGGGGTTCGATCGAGGACCACCGCCGCCGCCGCTCCCGGCGCTCCCGGCACGACCGCCAGGACGCGCAGGTCGTCCGCGCTCGTCTCGTTCGGGTAGCCGATGAACTCGCTGCGCAGGGCCGCCACGTCCGGATCGAGCTGCAGGCCGCCGCGCTTCTCGCCACGCGAGCGCTCGCGCTGTTCGGCCATCGCCGCATCGAAGCCGGCACGGTCCACGCTCACGCCCCGCTCGGCGGCCATCTCGACCGTGAGGTCGATCGGGAATCCGAACGTGTCATGCAGCCGGAACGCATCGGCCCCGGAGATGATGCCGCCCGCCGTCACGAGCTCATCGAGGCGCGTGCTGCCGGCCTCGAGGGTCCGCGCGAACTTCTCCTCCTCCGCCTCGATCGCGTCGAGGACCGCGTCGCGATGCTCGACGAGGTGCGGGTAGGCCTCCCCCATCCGGTCCACCACCACGCCGCACGTCTCGCGCAGGAACGGCTCGCCGATGCCGAGCAGGCGCCCGTGGCGGACCGCGCGACGCATGATCCGGCGCAGCACGTAGCCCGGCCCCTCGTTCGAGGGCGTGACGCCCTCCGCGAGGAGGAAGGTCATGGCCCGCGAGTGATCGGCGACGACCTGGTAGCTGAATCGCTCGCTCTCGACCGTCTCGGGGTCATGGCCGATCCGCCTCGCGAGCGCCTCGATGATCGGCACGAACAGGTCGGTCCGGTAGTTCGAGTCGACGCCCTGGACCACCGACGTGATGCGCTCGAGGCCCATCCCGGTATCGACGCTCTTGAACGGCAGCGGCGTCAGGCTTCCGTCGGCGGCCCGGTCGAACTCCATGAAGACCAGGTTCCAGACCTCGAGCCAGCGAGGGCAGTGCTCGGAGTGATCGGGGATGCAGTGCGGACCCTCCGACAGGTGCGCGCCACGGTCGTAGTGCAGCTCGCTGCACGGGCCGCACGGGCCGGTGTCGCCCATCCTCCAGAAGTTCTTCTCGTCCCCCTCCGCGATGTTCCCCCACCGCACCAGTCGCTCCGTCGGCAGGCCGATCTCCTCGGACCAGATCCGATGGGCCTCGTCGTCGTCGGTGTAGACCGTGGCGGCGATGCGATCGCCGGGGATGCCCAGCTCCCCGGTCAGGAACTCCCAGGCCCAGCGGATCGCATCGGCCTTGAAGTAGTCGCCGAAGCTCCAGTTGCCGAGCATCTCGAACAGGGTCTGGTGGCGCGGAGTCCGGCCGACCTCCTCGAAGTCGTTGTGCTTGCCGGCCACGCGCAGGCAGAGCTGCGCGTCCACCGCCCGCGTGTAGTCGCGCTTCTCCTCGCCGGTCAGGACGCGCTTGAACTGGACCATGCCCGAGTTCGTGAACAGCAGCGTCGGGTCGTCGTGCGCGACGATCGGGGCCGAGGGCACGCGCGTGTGGTCGCGCTCCTCGAAGAAGCGCTGGAATCGCTCGCGGATCTCGGCCGCGCCGAGCGGCTGGATCGGTTCAGTCGTCATTCGTCACTCACGACGAGAGCCGGCGACCCACCGGCTCTCGTGCTGCGCTGCGCAATCGGGTCGGGTCGATCGGTCAGAGGGCGGCACCCTCGGAGGCCTCGTGCTCGGCGACCATGCCGGCGCGCGCCTGCTCGGCTGCGGCGCGCCCCTCGTTCACGGCATCACCGATCTCGGACTTCTTGGAGTCCACGTAGTCGCCGACGTGCCCGCGCAGCTCATCGCCGCTCTGCGGGGCCAGGAGCAGCCCAAGCGCCGCACCGATGAATGCGCCGATCACCGCGCCGGCCAGGAAGCTGCCGAATCCGGAGTCCTTCATGCGTCCGATGGATCCTCTCGTGTTTCGGTTGATTCTACCGGCGCGAGGTCGGGCCGTCGCGCCACGAGACGCTCATCACTCGCGTCGAGGCGCACCTGGAGCGCGTTCATGAGATCGCTCACCCGGTCGAGCTTGACGGCGACATCCTCGGTGAGCACCTCGACGTTGCCCGCCAGCTCGCGGGCATGGGCCAGGATGGGGCGCAGCTCGTGGTCGGTCGTGCGTGCCAGGCGTCGAAGGTCGGCGGCCAGGGCCCGCGACTCGCGGATGAGCGGCGTCGTCTGCCAGGCCAGGTACACGAGGGCCGCGCCGGCCGCCAGCACGCCGAGCCCGGCACCGACGTTGAAGATCAGCAGGGCGAGATCCATGCGCCGGAGGGTACACCGCGCGCTCGCTGACGCGTCGGTTCGCCGGCCCCGGTGTGGCGGACGGGGTTGCGGCCGATGCGCGATGACATCCGCACCATCACAGCCGTGACACCGGAACGAGGGGCAGCTTTCTGCGGTTCTCGGCCGGCAACAGCCGGGCCGTGGCACTCGATCGGTAGCCGAATGCGCGCTTCGCAGGGCATGAGCCGGAACAAGGCCCGCCTCGCCTACTCCCTGACCTCGATCGGGCCCAGGGCGCTGAGCAGCGTCACGATCAGCATGAACAGTTGCGCGGTGATCGACGCGCCGAAGATGTGCATGTCACCGACGCGCCCGAGGTCCAGGCCGATGGCCTCCGCCACTCGGTCGCCGATGACGATGCCGACCAGGGCCGCGGCGGCGAGCGCGAGGACGATGCGTCCCCAGCGGCCGCGGATCGCGACGAAGACCA
>DATHTR010000010.1:0-15874 GCA_035463095.1 Candidatus Angelobacter sp.
CCGACGAGGCCGGCGCCGAAGAACCAGATCCAGGCGGGGATGCCGTTGTCGGGCAGCTGCCCACCGGTGTCCATCATCACCCACGTCGTCAGCGCCAGGCCGGCGACCGAGAACGCGGTCGTGGCCCAGTATCCGCGATTGAGGATGTTCATCGGGTCCTCGGTCTCGGATCCGCGGATGAAGAACATGGCGACGATGGTCGCCAGCAGGCCGAAGGCGCGGACCACGAGCGGGAAGAAGATCCAGGCCTCGGGGTTCGGCCACCCGGCGGCGTCGGCGATGGAGAAGGCCGCCACCCCGAGGATCATGGCGCCGATGTTCTCGGCGGCCGTCGACTCGAACAGGTCCGCCCCGCGACCGGCGCAGTCGCCGACGTTGTCGCCGACGAGGTCCGCCACGACGCCCGCGTTCCGCGGGTCGTCCTCCGGGATGCCCGCCTCCACCTTGCCGACCAGATCGGCGCCGACGTCGGCCGCCTTGGTGTAGATGCCACCGCCGAGCTGCGCGAAGAGCGCCACGAAGCTGGCGCCGAAGCCGAAGCCGACGATGAGGAACGGCGCCTCGGCCACGGTCACGTCGCCGATGAGCGTCTCGTAGGCGGTGAAGATGCCCCACACGCCGAGGAGCGAGAGCGCGACCACCAGGAAGCCGGAGACGGCTCCGCCGCGCATCGCGACCTGGACGGCCTCCACCAGGCTGCGCTGGGCGGCGGCGGCGGTCCGCACGTTCGAGCGGACGCTGATGAACATGCCGATGATGCCCGACGCCATGGAGCAGGCCGCGCCGACGAGGAACGCGATGCCGGTCATGATCCCGATCGGCGCGCCGGCCAGCGACGGGACGTCCGCCACGTCCTCGGTCTCGACGACGCCGATGACGAGCCCGATGACCAGCGCACCGACGAGGGCGAGCATGCCGATCGTCAGGTACTGCCGCCGCACGAACGCATCGGCCCCCTCGCGGATGATGTCGCCGATGTCCTGCATCGCCTGCGGCCCCTTGTCGCGGGACAGGACGTCGCGGGCGAGGTAGAGCGCGAAGGCGATCGCGGCAAGGCCGGCGATCGGGACCACCCACAGGATGAGCTGAACCATGAGTCCTCCGAGTGCGCCGGCGGCTCCTGGGTCCGAGCCGAGGGGCGGACGTGATGGGGTTGGTGAGCACACGCGAAACGCCGGCGGGTGGACACGTCACGAGCCCCGCCAGCGATGGCGCGCGGATTCTAGCACGGGATCGCGAGTCCGCTACGGCAGCCAGCGCACCCCGTGTCCGTCGGCCAGCCGTGTCCGCTGCCCGCTCGCCAGGTCGATGCGCAGCACGTCGCCGCGCGACGTCGCCACGAACACGACGGTGCGGCCCGGACCGAGCACGAGCTCTGCGACCTCGAGGCTGCCCGTGCCGACCAGCTCGTCACCCGGGTCCAGCAGGCCATCGGCGATCCGCGGTGTCCCGCCCCCGTCGATCCAGCCGACACGACCGTCGGGGGCGGTCACCACGGCACGGGCATCCGCGTCCAGCCCCGCGTCCCCGACGCTCGTCCCCGATCGGCGGATGATTCCGGTGGGGACGGGCTCGTCGGGCGCCAGCGGCGAGACCGGTGCGGTGACCTCCAGCGGACCCGGCAGGCCGGAGCGCAGGAGGAGGAGCAGCGCCCCGCTGTCGGCGTGCCAGGTCGGGGGCCCGGCGGCCACGGCTCCGATCAGCGTCAGTCGCTGGCCGGGGAGCTCGAGGATGCCCACCGCGCCGCGCAGGTCGACGAACGCCATGGCGTTGCCGTCCGGCGAGAAGCGCGGCGCGCGGAGCGCGGGCGCCCCGTCGCCGGATGCGGTCGGAGCCGGAGACGGCGTGAACCCCACCGGGCTTGGCGACGGGAGCGCCAGCTCCGCGGCGGACCCGGCGCCGATCTCCCAGGTCCAGATGCCGAGCCCGGCGCCCGTCTCCGCGTCGGCCCGGGCGAAGGCGATCCGGTTGCCGTCGGGGGCGAAGCTCGGGTCGAACTCGAGATGAGCGGCATCGGTCAGGACCCGACGCTCCGATCCGTCGGGGCGGATGAAGACGAGCCGCCGGCCGTCGCCGACCACGAGCGAGCTGCCATCCGGGGCGACGGCGTAGTCGAGCACCGGATCGAGCTCGGCGGAGATCTGATGCTGTCCGGTGCCGTCGGTGTTCATGGCCCACACGTTCACGACTCCACCGCGGTCGCTGAGGAAGAGCACCTGGTTCGAGAGGGTCGCCTGCGGCGCCCCCGTCGTGAACGTCCACGACACCGCCTCGGCCAGGCGTCCGCCGTCGACGGCCACCAGGCCGGGCTCCAGGGTGACCGTCACCGTCGTGTTGGCCGGCAGCGGCGCCGAGGGCGTGAAGCGCAGGACGCGGCCGGCGTCCGGGTCACTCCCGTCATCGCCGTCCTCGCCGTCCGGCACCAGCTCCAGCGTCCCAGTGAGCTCCGGCTCCGTCGTCCACAGGTCCGAGGCCACTGACTCCGGCGCGATCGCTCGGTCGAGGACGACGGCAATCGGCGTGCGCGTCGAGATCCCGCCGACACCGTCGGCCGGGATGCTGCGGACGACGCCGAGCCCGGGCGCCACGGTCCGGAACGAGATCCGTGCCTCCTCCCCGAGCGCGACGCCGGTCACGTCGGTTGCCTCGGGCCCGATGGCGATGGCGTACTCCGTCGCCGGCTCGAGCGGCTCGCCGAGCACGATCTCGAGCCGATCGCCACTCCATCGCAGGTCGTGGTCGATCGCCGGATCGATCGAGAGGGCGTCCTCGACCGAGGCCGTGTCCATCAGTGCGGAGAAGACGAGCACGACCGGTCCGTCGACACCGACATCGCTCGCGCCGTCGAGCGGCTCCGATGACGCCAGTGTCGGTCGGTCGGTGGTCTGGAAGACGAAGGGGTCCGGCAGCTCGCTCATCTCGTTGCCGGCGAGGTCACGCACCCCCGCAGCCAGTCGGACCGTGTACTCCGTCGCGAGCTCGAGCGGAGCTGCGGGCGTGAAGATCAGAGAGCTGCCACTCGAGCTCGCGGTGCCGTCCACCGGCGGGTCGAGCTGCACGGCGTCGACGGCGCTGTCGGGGTCGATCGGCTCGCTGAAGCTGATCTGGATGCTGGTCGTGATGTGCCCGCGCTCCGCGTCGTCGGCGACCGGCTGGGTGAGGCCGATCTCGAGGACCGTGGGCGGACGGCCGTCGACCGTGCTGGCCACGTACAGCACGCCGGCCAGGACCAGTCCCCCGGCGCCGATGACGAGCAGGCTGCGGAGCAGGACGGCGCGCATCGCCGTCGGTCAGCGATGTCGCAGGCGGGCCGGCAGGATCTGGAGCTCGTCGCGGTACTTGGCGACGGTGCGGCGCGCCAGGGCGACGCCTTCGCCCGCCAGCGCGTCGGCGATCTCCTGGTCCGAGAGCGGGTGCTTCGGATCCTCCGCCTCGATCATGCGCTTGATCTGGTCCTTCACGCCGAGCGAAGCGGTGAAGAAGTGGCTGAAGGGCACGACCTCGCCTGACGGGATCATCACGTACTTCTCGGCGGTGGCCCGGCTCACCGTCGACTCGTGCATACCGATGAGGTCGCCAACCTCCGCCCGCGTCAGCGAAACGAGGTGCTGGACGCCGTGGACCAGGTAGTCGCGCTGCCGTTCGACAAGGCATTCGGCGATGCGATGAATCGTCGCCCGACGACGGTTGATGTTGTCGATGAAGAACTTCGCGCGGCCCACGTACTGGCGGACGTGCTGCTTCTCGTCCTCGGTCGTCTCGTTGCTGCGAAGCTTCGAGCTCAGGCTCGAGTAGATGGGCGCGACCCGCAGGCTGAAGCGGCGCGACTCGACGACCTCGACCACGAGCTCGCCGTCGACCTCGCGGATGATCACGTCCGGGCGGATGATCGGCCGGGACGCATCCGGGCTGACGGCCGCGGTGAAGGCCGCGGTGGGGTACGGGTTGAGGTTCGTCTTGACGAACTCCCAGACCGCCACCACCTCCCGCTGGCTGCAGCTTAGGGCCGCCGCGACCTCCCGGAACCGCCGCTCCCCGAGGTCGGCCAGGTGCTCGCCGACCACCGCCTCGGCATGCGGCGGCACCTCGACCTCGTTCTCCTCGCGCAGGTACTCGACCTGGCAGAGCAGCGACTCGGTGATCGACCTCGAGCCGATGCCGATCGGCTCGAGTCCCTTCATCGCCGCCAGCACCTGCGCGACGTCCTCGACGGTGACGCTGCAGGCAGCGGCGATCTCGTCATCGGTCTCGGTCAGGAAGCCGTTCGAGTCGAGGGCACCGATGACGTGGTCCGCGACCGGGTGGAGGCGGTTCGGCAGGAGGGCGTGGAGGTTCCAGGTCAGGTGGTCCTCCAGCGTGAAGTCGGCCTCGGCTCGTGCGATCGGGTCGAACTCGTCGGCCTCGTCGCGAAGCCGCGTCGGCCCGTCACCCGGCAGGTCGTCCGCGACGGCCATGCGCGCCTCGTCATCGCCCTCGCCCTTCCGAGGCATGCACTCGGTGCAGTAGTTGCCGGCGATCTGGTTCCCGCAGATGGGGCAGGTGGGGAGCTCCTGCATCTCCAGCGCGGGGTTCTCGTCGAGCTCCTGGGCGATGGCATCCTGGAGCTCGACCGAGCTCATCTGGAGGATGTAGTTCGCCGCGATCTGCTTCGGCGTCACCTTCACCTGCATGACAGGCTGGAGCTGCTGGTTGAGCTCGATCGACATCGGTCCTCACGGAAGGGTGCGGTGGGCTCGGATTATAGGATGCGACCGACCACCGGCCCGGGCGCACCGCCCGGGCCATACGCAGATTGCATGCCGACCGATCAGGCGGGAGCTGCGTTCACCCGCCGGATGATGGGCGCATCCGGCCCGAAGCCGATGAGGCTGTAGCCCGCCGGATCGGTCACCAGGCGGTCGCGGTACTCGCGCATGGGCCAGCCGAACAGGTCGCAGAGCCGGAGCCGCAGCACGTGATTGTGGGCAACCGCCACGGCGACGCGCGCTCGGTCGTCCGTCAGCCACGCCTCCAGCGGCCCCAGGGCCCGGAACGCGCGGGCGGCGACGTCGCGTCCGCTCTCCCCCTCCGGACAGGCGGTCACCCACGGATCCGCCTCCCACTCCGCCCGATGCTCAGGATCCCTCGCCCGGCACTCGTCGGCGGTCAGGCCGTCCCACGCCCCGTAGTCGATCTCTAGCAGGCCGTCGAGCACCTCGATCGCCTCCGCCGTCAGCCCGACCGCGGGTGCGATGGCCTCGGCCGTCTGGCGGCAGCGCCGCGCCGGGCTGGCGACGATGCGGATGACGTCGTGCGGCAGCTCTCCGAGCTCCAGGGCCAGGGTCGATCCGAGCCGCTCGGCAAGCTCGAGCCCGGCCGGCGTGAGGGCCGGGTCCCTGCGCTGGCCGAGGTTCCGGCCCGCGGCCGAGGCCTCGGTGATCGAGTGGCGGACGAGGATCAGGGTGCCCATCGGTCGGGCGAGTCTACCCCGACGCCGTGCGCTATCCTGTCGCGGCCGCCCATCCTGAGACGCCGCCGCTTCATGACGTACCTCCCCGACGACAGCGATCAGTCCGGCGCGCCCGCGCATCGCGAGCGCGCCGGTTCGCGCCGCGCGCTGGGCTGTGCGTTCGAGATCGTCGAGACCCTCGTCCTGACCCTGCTGATCTACCTGATCATCCACAACTTCGTCGCGCAGCCGTTCGAGGTCCAGCAGCGATCGATGTTCCCGACCATCGTGGACGGCGAGTACATCCTCATCGACAAGCTGACGACGCGCTGGGACGGGTACGACTACGGCGAGGTCGTCGTCTTCGACCCGCCCGGTGACTCGGGCCTGAGTGCCGACGGCATCCCGTTCATCAAGCGCATCATCGGCCTGCCGGGCGACACGGTGACGCTCGAGAACGGCCGCGTCTTCATCACCCAGCCGAACGGGAACCCGGTGCGAATCGAGGAGCCGTACGTGGCCACCGGGGGCGACGGCAACCCGTCACCGACGCTTCCCCGCGACCCGCAGGGCATGACCACGACCTGGGAGGTGCCCGACGGCGCCTATTTCGTGATGGGTGACAACCGCGGCTCGAGCCAGGACTCGCGCGCCTTCGGCCCGATCGGCGAGGACCTCATCCTCGGACGGGCCTGGCTGCGGTACTTCCCGCTGGATCGGGTGGGGATCATCGAGACCCCGGAGTACCCGGCGCTCGACGATCGGGAGATCGGGGGAGGCTGAGCCTCAGCCGCGCGGCGGCTCTTCGGCCACGATCCAGGCGTCGATCTCGCGCCCGTAGTCGACGAGCGCCTCCGCGCCGAACCACAGCGTCAGCTCCGCCTCGGCGGTCTCGGGCGCGTCCGAGGCATGGATCAGGTTGCGCAGGCCGCTGATGCCCAGGTCACCACGGATCGTGCCTGGCTCGGCCTCGTTCGGCATCGTCTTGCCGACCATCCTGCGGACCACGGCGATCGCGTCGGGCCCCTCGAGGGCGAATGCCGCGACCGGGCCGGAGGTGATGAACTCGACGAGGCCGGCGTAGAAGTGCTTCCCGGCGTGGACGGCGTAGTGCTCCTCGGCCATCTCGCGCGGGACGGAGAGGAGGCGGAGGCCGGCCAGCTTGAGGCCCTTGCGCTCGAAGCGGCCGATGATCTCGCCGACGAGCCCGCGCTGGACGGCGTCGGGCTTGGCGAGGACGAGGGTGCGCTGCATGCGAATGCGGCTCCTGGTGTGCGGGAGGGAGGTCAGCTCCGGTGCGCTGCGGCGCGGTCGTAGGCCTCGTCGGCCTCCGCCTGGCGGCCGGCGGCACGGAGCAGGTCGCCGTAGAGTAGCAGACGCTCCGCCGCGGGCCGGGCGCCGAGGGTGGGCTCGAGGATCGAGATGCCGTCGGCCGCGAGCGCCGCGTCGAGCCGCATGGCGATGGACATCTCGACATCCCCGCGCTCCAGGTCGCCGGCGACGTACGCCACCCGGGCCTGCTCGAGGCGAGCCCGCCCGGCGGCGACGCGATCGTCGTCGGGCGCCGGCTCCTCGATCGGCGGCGGCTCCGGGGCGGACCACGGCGGGCGGGCCGGGCGCGTCGGCTCCGCGCGCAGCTCCGCAGGGAGCGGCCAGGCCAGAGGTCCGGGCTGGCCGCCGCGGATCGCGAACGCCGCGTCCGCGCCGATGGCGTCGATCACACGCTCCGCCGCCCCGGCGGCGCGGTCGCGCTCCCCGGCCGCGGCCAGGACATCGGCCTCGATGACGCCGGTGATCGGCAGGCGCCGCTGCGGGCTGCTGGGCCGGATGGCATCGATCGCGCGGCGCGCCGCCGCGTTCCGCTGCTGTCGCCACAGCGCCTCCGCGAGCAGCGCGCGCAGGGCATCCGTCTCGTCACTCGGCGTCGCGCCGTCGGCCTCCAGCCAGGCGAGGCGGCGGAGGACCGTCCCCTCGGCCAGCGCCGGCAGGCCCGCGTCGAGCTGCGCGCGGGCGAGGGTCAGCTCGTCGGCAACCAGGTCGATGAGATGAACGTCATCCGCCTCGCCGGCGGTCCCCTCCTCCGGCTTCGTCCCACCCCCCTCGGCGGGCTCGTCGCTCATGCGCGCAGAAGGCGCTCGAACCGCGAGCGCGAGCCGAACGGTCCGAGGAGCGCCAGGCGCGCCCGACCGGGAGCGAGGATCCGACCGGCCACCTCGAGCAGCTGGTCCACCGTCACCGCCTCGAGCCGCTCGATGACCTCCTCGACAGCGAGGATCCGAGGCAGGAGAGTCTCCCCCGTCCCGAGCCAGCCGGCGACCGCACCGCTGTCCTCCATGCGCAGCTCGAGCCGGCCACGCGTGTAGGCGCGCGCTCGATCCAGCTCGGCCGGCGCCACGCGGTCGACGGCGATGCGGTCGAGCTGCTCCAGGATCGCGCGGATCACCTCGTCGGCGTCATCGGGGTCGAATCCGGCATGGACGCCGATGGTGCCGGTGTCCGCGTACGTGGCGCTGAACGTGGAGACGTCGTACACCAGGGAACGCCGTTCCCGCAGCTCCATGAACAGCCGGCTGCCCATCCCGTCGCCGAGGATCGCGCCCAGCAGCTCGAGGGCCCAGCGATCCGGGTCGCCACGCGCCAGGCCGGGCATGCCGATGCACAGGTTCCCCTGGCTCAGACGCCTGCGCGAGACCCGCAGCGCGCCCGGTGGAGCCGGCTCGGGGGCGGGCGCGGGGTCCGGCAGCGAGGCGATCGGACGCGGTGCGTCCGGTCCGTCGAGGTGCCAGGCGGAGGCGGAGCGAACGACCTCCTCGTGGTCGATGGCCCCCGCCACGGAGAGCACCATCGCATCGGTTCGATAGCCGGCCGCCCAATGCGCCACCACCGCCTCGTGGCTCGCGCGCCGCACCGATCCGATCGAGCCGGCAATCTCCCGGCCGAGCGGATGCCTGCCGTACAGCAGCTCGTCGAACAGCGTGAAGACGTGGTCCGAGGGCGAGTCGACATACATCCGGATCTCGTCGGCGATGACCGGCTTCTCGGCCGTCAGATCCCGGCCCCGGAGCAGTGGCCGCATCGCGAGCTCGCTCACGGCCTCGAGCGCGACGGCAACGCGTCCGGCCGGCACCTTGGCGCTGAAGACGGTGAGCTCGCGGTCGGTGCTGGCGTTCACGCTGCCGCCTACGCCCTCGACCGTCTGCGACACGCCGCCGGCCTCGGGATGGCCGCGCGTTCCCTTGAACACCAGGTGCTCGAGGAGGTGTGAGAGTCCTGCCCGCCGCTCGTCCTCGTGCCGTGACCCGACCGGCACGAACAGCGCGACGCTGGCCGACCGCGAGGCCGGCATCGTCTGGGTGACGACGCGAAGTCCGTTCGGCAGGACCGACCGGTCGTGGGGAGCGGCTTCGACGGGCCGCGGACGCGCCGGCAGGGTCGCCGTCACGCCCCGTCCTCGTCCTCGTCGCCCCGGTCGGGATCGCCGTCACCGGCCTCGCCGGCCATCAGCAGCTCCATCTGGATGAAGCGCAGATCGCGGGCGAGCTCCTCCGCGGTGCGCGGCAGCGGGTGTCCGGTGCTCGGACCCGCGCCCGCGGTCGCCGCGTCGTGATCCGCGTCGATGGGGCGGCCGCCGCCCGCGGCCGCGAACTCGATCACGACGCGCTCGTTGCCCACCACCAGCGTGTAGACGAGCAGCTGCTCCGAGGTGGTGTCGAACTGCAGGTAGTCGAACGAGTCGAGATTGAGACAGATCGCGAGGGGCGTGAAGTACGAGGCCACGTCGGGATGGTCGACCACGATCCGCTCCACCCACCCGGTGCCGCTCGACTCCACCCGCGGGCCGCGGTGGTACGTGTAGCTGACGGTCTGCTTCAGCAGCGGGCGCAGGATGTTGTAGATGTCGCTCCTGCTGGTGACGACACCGGTGTTGATGTACAGCTTGGCGCGGGCGTCGGTCATCGAGCTGCCGGTTGCGGATCGTGGGCGAGTCTAGCACCGCATCCGCGTGGCGCGGGCCGACGCGAACGCGCTGCTACGATACGGCCCGATGAAGCTGCTGGCGGCCGACATCGGCAACACGAACGTCACCATCGGGCTCTTCGAGGAGGAGCGCCTGGCTCGTTCCTGGCGCGCGATCACTCGAGCCAACGCCACGACCGACGAGGTGGCCGCCATGCTGACCGGCCTGCTCGCGCTCGACGGTCACCGGCTCGACGAGCTCGACGCGATCGCCCTGGCAAGCGTGGTTCCGCCGCTCACCGAGACGTGGGAACGACTTGCGCTGGAGCGTATCGGTGTGGAGCCGGCGAGCATCGACGCGACCTCGCTGGATGGGATCCTGCCGATCCGCATCGACCGCCCGTCGGAGGCCGGTGCCGACCGGCTGGCCAATGCCCTCGCGGCCGCGACCGAGTTCGGCGGCCCGGCCATCGTCATCGACCTGGGCACGAGCACGAACTTCGACCTGGTCGACGTCGAGGGCGGCTACCTGGGCGGGGCGATCGCACCCGGGATGGGGCTCAGCCTCGAGGCCCTGGTTGGACGGGCGAGCAAGCTGCCGCGCATCGAGCTGCGGCGGCCGCCGACCGCCATCGGCGCCAACACGGTACACGCCATGCAATCGGGCGCGGTGCTCGGCTACATCGGCCTCGTCAGCGGCCTCCTGACGGCCCTGCGCGGAGAGCTGGCCGAGCGCTCCCCCGACGGGTCGCGGATCACCGTCGTCGCCACCGGCGGCTACACCCACCAGCCCTGGCTGCGCGACGTGCCGGGCATCGACGCTGTGGAGCCCGACCTCACCCTGCGCGGCATTCGCTACGCCTGGACCGGCATGCGCGACCGCAGGCGGGTCGCACCCAAGGCGGCAGACCGATGACCGAGACAGCGCTCGGGCCGCTGGCCGGGCGCCGGGTGGTCGTCGGGGTCTCCGGCAGCATCGCCGCGTACAAGGCCGTGTCGCTGGTGCGCATGCTCGCCGACCGGGGCGCGGTGGTCGACGTCGCCATGACCGAGGCGGCGACCCGGTTCGTGGGTCCCCTCACTTTCGCCAGCCTCACCCACCGGCCGGTCCTGCACGACGTCATGGAGCTCGATGCCGACCAGCAGATCGCGCACATCGAGCTGGCCGAGGCCGCCGATGCCATCGTCCTCGCCCCGGCGACTGCGAACCTCATCGGCGAGCTGGCGGCGGGGCTGGTCGACGATGCCGTCACCGCCATCGCCTGCGCCAGCCGCGCCCCGGTGATCGTGGCCCCGGCGATGGACGCCGGGATGTGGACGCACCCGGCCACCCAGCGCAACGTCGCCACGCTGCGGGACTACGGGTACATCGTGGTCGAGCCGGAGGTCGGCGAGCTGGCGAGCGGCCTGACCGGGATCGGGCGCCTCGCCGAACCGCCCACCATCGTCGAGGCGGTGGAGCACCTGTTCGCGCGATCGGGCGACCTCGAGGGCCTGCACGTCGTGGTCAGCGCCGGTGGGACCCGCGAGCCGCTCGACCCGGTGCGCTTCATCGGCAACCGCAGCAGCGGCAAGATGGGAGCCGCCATCGCCGAGGCCGCCCGCGACCGCGGGGCGGCCGTGACCCTGATCGCCGGAGCGATGAGCGTGACCCCGCCGCGCGGCATGACCGTCGTCGACGCCACCACCGCGCAGGCCATGCGCGAGGCCGTGCTGCGCGCCGCGCCCGGCGCCGACATCCTGGTCATGGCGGCCGCGGTCGCCGACTTCGCCCCAGCGCGCGCCAGCCAGCGCAAGATCAAGCGCTCGGGCGAGACGCTCTCGATCGAGCTGCGGCCGAACCCGGACATCGTGGCCGAGGTGGGCGAGATGCCGGACGAGGTGCGCCCGTTCCTCATCGGCTTCGCGGCGGAATCGGACGACCTCGAGGCCAACGCCGCCGCCAAGCTGCGGGACAAGGGGCTCGACCTGATCGTCGGCAACGTGGTGGGCGGGCCGTTCGACGCCATCGGGTCCGACGAGAACAAGGTGACCGTGTTCGGGGGCGAGGGCGCGCTGACCGATTGGCCGATGCTTCCCAAGCGCCAGGTCGCGGAGCGTCTCTGGGACCTCATCGCCGACCGCTACCGCCGGCGGCAGGAGTCAGCTGAGCCCCGTCCGCGGTCCCGCCGCCGCCAGTGATCGTCGCCCGCACCGTCGACGAGCTTCGCGAGGCGATCCTGGAACGGCGCCTGGCTGGCGACAGCGTCGGCTTCGTGCCGACCATGGGCATGCTCCACGACGGGCAGCTGTCGCTGGTTCGGCGAGCGCGCGAGGAGAACGGCTGCGTGGTGGTGAGCTCGTTCGTGAACCCGCACGCCTTCGCCTCGCTCGACGAGGGCGACGGAGGGCACCGTGACCACGTGCGTGACCTCGCCCTGCTGGAGCACGCCGCCACCGACGTCGCCTTCCTGCCCGAGGTCGGCACGCTCTACCCGCCGGACGACACGACGCGGGTCACGGTCGAGGGTTTGACCCGTCAGCTCGAGGGCGCGTCGCGACCCGGGCACCTGGACGGGCTGACGACCGTGATGCTCAAGCTCCTCCACCTGGTCGGGCCGGCTCGCCTGTACCTCGGCCAGCGTCACGCGCAGCAGGTGGTCATCGTGCGCCGCATGCTTCGCGACCTCTTCCTCAACGTGGACCTCGTCATCTGCCCGACCATCCGCGACGACGACGGGCTCGCGCTGTCCAGCGCGAACGCGCTGCTCGGCATCGAGGAGCGGCACGCCGCGACCTGCCTGTACCAGGCGCTGACCGCCGCGAAGGACGCCTACGACGCGGGCGAGCGGTCGGCGGAGGTATTGCGCTGGCGGATGACCGATGTGCTCGCCTCGGAGTCGCGGGCCAGAATCGACTACGTCAGCGTGGCCGACGCCTCCAGCCTCGCGGAGCTCCAACGCGTGAGCGGCCCGGCGCTCGCGCTCCTGGCGGTCTGGATCGGACGCGCGCGGCTGACCGACAACATGCCGCTGGCGTGGGACGTGGCCTGACGCCCGGGGCGATCGGCCGTGGCACACCAAAGTACTAGTGCGGTCCGTGGGGGCCACCGTATGATGCGCCCTGTCACCGCGACGCGCGGCCCCACGGCCGCCTCACCGTCGCGAGTGCATGGGAGGCCGGCGGGTGCCCACGTCCGGCCTCCCTTCGTCGTGCTCAGGAAGCTCGAATGCGGCCGAGCAGGGCGTCAACGTCGAGCGCCTCGTCCACGAGCCGAATGATCGTCGCGATCTTCTCGACATCGCCGGGGTGGGTCTTCACCAGGATCTCGTCCACGGCCTGCGCCGTGCGATATGTGTCCGTACCGACGAGGTAGGCGAACAGGCCGGCTTCCCCGAGCGCGTCCAGGACCGCAGCCGGAGGCCGGAAGCCGCCGGTGAGCACGAGGCCGATCACGCGTGGCGTGGCCGCGCTGCGGTTGACCTCGATGGCCGCCAGGATCAGATCTTCGCGGTCGCCCGGCGTGATCACCAGGGTTCGGTCGCGGAGCAGCTCGACGGCATGGTGCGCCTGCATGGCGCCGATCGCCACCCAGCCGATAGTGCGGCCCGGCGTGGCCTCTCCGGCCACGAGCTCGCCGTCGAGATGCGTGACGATGAGCTCGAGGCTCGGGTTGGCGAGCAGCTCGGAGTACGGGATGCACCCGAGCAGCTCGACACCGTGCTGGGCGAGCCCGCGGGCGAGAACCTCGGGCAGATGCGGATGCGACTCGACGTCGACCTTGTTGACGACCGCGCCGAGCACCCGGACGCCGTGGTCGGCGAAGAGCGCCGCGTTCAGGACGATCTCGTCGATGGGCCGGCCGATGCCGCCCTCGCTGACGATGATGACCGGCGCGTCGAGCATCGCGGCCACCGCCGCGTTCGACAGGTCGATCACCGCCCCGACTCCGGCGTGCCCGGTCCCCTCGACCACGACCACGTCCTTGCCGGCCGCCACCCGGCCATAGGCTGCGCGCACCTGCGCGCCGAGGTCGTCCCGGATCCGGCCCATGATGAAGTCGGTCGTGAACCGGCGCGGCAGCGTCACCGGGCTCATGTCGTTGAGCGCATCGGGCAGGCCGAACACCTCGCTCATCAGGACCGCGTCCTCGTCGGCACGAGTGCCGTCGATGACGAGGTAGCGCTGGCCGACCGGCTTCACGAAGCCGAGCGCGAGTCCGCGCTCGCGGATGGCGGCCAGCAGGCCGAGGCTGGTCGTCGTCTTCCCGCGGTTCTGCCCGGTCGCGGCCAGGAAGACCGTGCTCGTCGGCGGCATCGGGCCAGTCTAGGGTCTGCCGGCGGCCAACCCGGCGCCGATGCCGCTCAGCCCCGGGACTTCGTCCGACGCTCGATCAGGTCGACGCCCTCGCGGAGCCGGCCGAGGAGCTCGGCATCCACCATGTCCGGCTCGAGATGCTCGCCGAGGCGCTCGAGCATGTCCGCAGCGACGCTGAGCAGGACGTCGGCATCGGCGATGAAGAACTGCGGCTCGTTGTTGTAGCGGACCAGGGTGAGCCGCCCCTGGAGCGTGGTCCCCGACTCCGCGTGGAGCAGCTGCGTGCCGAAGTTGTGGCCCTGGATGCCATCGGGGTTGTTCAGGAAATTCAGCGCGTTGTCGATGACCAGGCCGAACCGCGCTCTCCAGCTGACGAGGCGCTCCTGCACGTCGGGCGGAAGGCCGATCTCCCCGAGCTCCTCGAAGACGGCCCGATCCACGGTGAGCAGGCCCACCAACGTCGATCCGGCGCGACCACCGAGCATGACCTGCAGTGAGCGCTCGAGCGTGAAGACGTCCGCGTCGAAGCGCGGGCTGGTGGTGACCTCCGCGAGCAGGTCCTCCACGTTGTCGAGCTGACCCGGGTCGGCCAGGGCGGTGGCGAGGTTGTGAAGCTCCTCCCGGAACAGGAACCGCTCTTCGTGATCCAGCATCGGCGGCCTACGGGTAGAGGCCGCGCAGTGTCGTGGCCTCCGCGACGCGCGCCACGGCCACCATGTAGGCGGCGGTGCGCATGTCCACCTCGTGGGTGCGGCTCATGTCGTGGACGGCCTCGAAGGCGCGATCCATGATCTCCTTGAGGCTCTCGTTGATGCGCGCCTCGGTCCAGAAGAAGCTCTGCATGTCCTGGACCCACTCGAAGTAGCTCACCGTCACTCCGCCGGCATTGCACAGGATGTCCGGGATCACGAACACGCCGTTGTCGTGGAGGATCGCATCGGCCTCCGGCGTGGTCGGCCCGTTCGCCGCCTCGGCGATCACCTTGGCCTGGATGCGCGGGGCGTTGTGGCGCGTGATCTGGTTCTCGAGCGCGGCCGGGACCAGGATGTCGCACTCGAGCTCGAGGATCTCCTGGTTGTTGACCTGGTCGGCGCCTGGGAATCCGACCACCGTCCCGTGCTCGCGCTTCCAGGCGCTGACCTTGGCCGGGTCGAGTCCGCCCGGGGCATGGATGCCGCCCGTCGAATCCGACACGGCCACGATGGTGGCGCCCTCCGCGGCGAGCAGCGTCGCAGCGATCGAGCCGGCGTTGCCGTAGCCCTGGATCGCGACCGTGGCGCCCTGCAGGGACCGGCTCATGGCCTTCGCCCATTGGAGCAGGGTGAAGACGGCACCCCGTGCGGTGGCCTCGTTGCGGCCCAGGGACCCGCCGACGCTGATCGGCTTTCCGGTCACCACGCCCGGGATGGTGTAGCCGTGATGCATCGAATACGTGTCCATGATCCAGGCCATGGTCTGGGCATTGGTGTTCACGTCCGGCGCCGGGATGTCGCGCTCGGGCCCGATGAGGGGGCTGATCTCGGTCGTGAACCGACGGGTCAGGCCCTCGACCTCGCGCAGGCTGAGCTGCTTGGGATCGACGACGACGCCGCCCTTCGCTCCGCCGTAGGGGATGTTGACGCAGGCGCACTTCCAGGTCATCCACATCGCCAGGGCGCGCACCTCGTCGAGGGTCACGTCCTGGTGGTAGCGGATGCCTCCCTTGCCGGGCCCGCGGCTGACGTTGTGCTGCACGCGGTGACCGGTGAAGACCGCCACGCTGCCGTCGTCCATGGTCACCGGGAAGTTCACGGTCAGCTCGCGCTGCGGCACCCGCAGGACGCGGCGCATCCCGTCGTCGAGGTCGAGCTTGTCGGCGGCGTGGTCGAACTGGGACGGGGCGACGGCCCAGATGTTGGGCGCCTCCGCCACCGGGTTCTGGCTGGCCATCAGGTGCGCTGAGTGCCTCCTCTACGGACGCGGGCCCGGCGCCTCTGCGCGCCACAGGTCGAGGGCGGAAGCAGGCCGGTCGCGCTGACGGTTCCCGATTCTAGCGCAGGCCGCGCCACGCGGACCGGTACGGAGGTCGTGGGTCCGCAGTGCCGGGTGGACCGATGGATCGGTCGTCGGACGCCGCAGCGGGACCCTGCGCACGCCTCACTCGCCGGGCGACGAAGACGAGCTCCAGACCCGGGCGGTCCGGCGCGTCGCGGA
>DATHTR010000011.1:0-14762 GCA_035463095.1 Candidatus Angelobacter sp.
CACCGTTCGGACTCGGCTGGGACGCGCGCTTCTACGTGACGTACCTGCCAGTACAAGTCGACACTGTGCGGGGCTACGATGCGAGCGGGCGGGAGGTCGGAGAGTAGCATCCCGCATCGGAGCCGCCGCGAAGCCCGGCCAGTGACACCGTGGTGACGTCGTCTGATGCGCGCGACGACCGGTTCGAGGCGTGGAAAACGGTGGTCGACGAGGCGGGTACAACCATTCGGTGGGCCGGCGAGTAGCTTCCAGGCGTGCTGGCCGTCGGATCGTCAGTCGACGAGCATCACCCGCACCATGTTGCGGAGGACGGCTTCATCGGATGCGGCGGCCGCTGTGGCAGCCTCCTCGCGGGTCCGCGCGCGACGCCGGATGACGAGCAGGTACTCGATCGTCCCGATCGCGAGGCCGAGCACGGTGAGCGCCTCGGCCATCGCGCGCTCAGTCAGCTCCATGCGGCCATGATCCCCCGGATGGGGTGAGCGCCCAATGGGACCATCGTCCCGATCGGGCGCATGCCGCATGGGAACCCGGTCTGTGCCTCAGGCGGCGATCGCCATCGGCGGCTCGTCGAGCTCCCCGTCGAGATTGCCGATCGCCATCATCCGAAACCGTCGCGGATCGACCATCGGACCCGCGGGAAGCTCGAGCTCCCCGTCAAGATTGCCGATCGCCATCATCCGAAACCGGCGCGGATCGACGATCGGGCCATCCGGAAGATCGGTCTCGTCGAGCCGGTCGATGGCCAGGAGCTCATCGAGGCGGGGGTCGATGGTCACCACGGCGCCCCCCACGCCGTTGCGGTGGGACTTCAGCGTGGTCATCGGTCTGACCTCCTTCGCGCTCATGCTCGCGAATGGCGGCCGATCGGCGCAGTGCCGGCGGTCATGCGCGGCCGGGCCGAACGTCCCGACCGCGCAATGGAGAGCGGTCAGTCGGCGGCGCCGACCTGCTGCCCGAGCTTCTTGAGCTCCAGCATTCGGGCGCCGAGCTCCTCGAGCTCCTCGGTCGAGAAGACCTGGCGGGCCGTGTCGAACATCTCGCCCTCCTCCTCCTCGATGTGGTGCTCGATGTTCTCCTTCATGACCTTGAACTTCGCGGCCCATTGCTCGTCGGTGACGGGCGTGGCCTCGAGCTCGCCCATGATCTCGTCGACGACGTGGTGCTCCTCGAAGCCCTCGAGCACGATCTCCTTCGCGTTGGGATGCTCCTTCAGCGCGGGGTAGAAGATCTCCTCTTCGATCCGCTCGTGGATGAGCATCTCCTCCTTGAGCTTGGCGAACAGCTCGGTACGCCCGACCTCGGCGCGCTCGGTGGTCTCCTCGCCGTCGGCGAGCATCTTCTTGACCTTGTCGTGGTCGTCCTTGAGCAGGGTGATGGCGTTCATCGGTCTCCTCGGGGTGATGGATGCGGCGGGCGGGTTGGACGCGGGACCGATACGCACGCAGCGTGCCGGGGTATGCCGGCCCGCGTCAGCCCAAGCCGAGCTCCGCGAGGATGGCGTCCCTCTGTGGCATGCCGGCCCGGGCGCCCGCGGTGCCGACCGACATCGAGGCGGCGACGTTCGCCGCGCGGACGGCGTCCGCCAGGTCCGCGCCAGCTGCCAGCCACGCGGCGAGCACGCCGTTGAACGTATCTCCGGCGCCGGTGGTGTCCACCACCTCCGCTGCACGGCGGCCGGCGAACCGCTCCTCTCCACCCGCCGCCACCAGCAGGGCGCCCGCCGCTCCCTGGGTCACGATGATCGGACCGGCATGGCGGCGCGCGAGGTCCGCGAGGGC
Source organism: Candidatus Angelobacter sp. (assembly GCA_035463095.1). Taxonomy (GTDB): domain Bacteria; phylum Chloroflexota; class Limnocylindria; order QHBO01; family QHBO01; genus JACDBZ01. The sequence goes on from DATHTR010000011.1 coordinate 1,782, forward strand.
ATCTCCGGACTCGTCGTTGCCGATGGCGACGGTGAGCTCGTGCTCGTTCGGCGTCAGGATCGGGCCCAGTCTCAGGACCTCCGCCGGCAGCGCATGCGCCGGCGCCGGGTTGAGGATGCTCGTCGCGCCCGTCCCGCTGGCGATCCTGAGGGCCTCGACCACGATCCCGAGCGGGACCTCGAGGTTGGTGAGAAGGACATCGGCCTGCGCGATCCTGGCGCGATCGGCCTCCGACAGCTGCCAGTCGTGGTTCGCCCCCGGTGCCACGGCGATCTGGTTCTCGCCACGCGGCCCGACCACGATCAGCGCGACGCCGGTCGGTTCCGAGTGAGAGACATGGAGGCCGGTCAGGTCGATCCCCTCGCCGGAGAGCGCCTCGGCCGCGCGCCGACCATGATCGTCCTGCCCGACGGCGCCGATGAAGCACAGTCGGGCCCCCGCGCGCGCGGCGGCCACGGCGGCGTTCGCCCCCTTGCCCCCATCGTGGATCGCGAACCGTCCGCCAGGAACGGTCTCTCCCGGGGCCGGGAGGTGATCGACGCTGACCACCAGGTCGACGTTGACCGATCCGACGACGCACACGAGCCCGCTCACAGGGTCGAGTATGCCGCACATCGGATGCGGTGCATCCGTCCCGTGACGCTGCCATCATCGACGCATGACCCGCCGCGTGCCCGCGATCCTGGTCCTCCTGGCGATCGCCGGGGCGGCCTGCCTTCCGATCGGAAGCCCGGGGACACTGCCGCCGACGCTGGTGCTCGAGGAGCGCGGTGGCGTCACGGTGGCGATGCAGAACGGCATCCCGGTGCCGTCCTTCTCCTGGCAGCCGCGGCCGCGCCTGGAGCTCGATGGCGCGTGGCAGGTGGAGCGCACCGATCTCGACGTGGAGCTGACCATGGGGGATCGTGATGCGACCCTCCCGGCGATCGAGGACGAGGGAGAAGGCCGCCATCTGCCGGAGCACGACGACGCCGGCTGGGAGCGCGTCGCGGTGCCCGGGACGATCAACCCGCCACCGGATGGCGAGGAAGGTGGGGCGTGGTACCGGCGGACGGTCGACGTCCCGAGCGACTGGGACGGCCGAGCGGTGACGCTTCGGTTCGCATCGGCCAACTACGTGGTCGACGTGTGGCTCAACGGATCGTGGCTCGGGTACCACGAGGGCGGTCGGACGCCGTTCGCCTTCGACGTCGCGCAGGCCGTCCGGCCCGGGGAGACGAACACGGTTGCCGTTCGGGTCCATACGGTGCCGTTGGGCACCCGCGCCGACGTGCTCCCGTGGGGCCTCGTCGACTGGTGGAACTACGGCGGCCTGACCGGGCCGGTCTGGCTTGAGGCGGCGTCCGCGACGCACGTGGTCCGCGCCGATGTCGTTCCGCACCTCGACGCGGTCGACGTCCGCGTTCTGCTGGCACGCCCCGAGCTGCTCGCCGCGGCCGACGCCGCCGGCGAGGACGAGGATCCGGACGCGCCCGACCTGCCCGGAGAGGGGTCGCTCGTCGCGCGCCTCCTGCCCGCGACGGTGACGGAGGTCAACCTGCTCGACCCGGATCCCCGGCAGCTCGTCCCGGCCGATGCGGAGCCACTGGTCACGCTCGAGCAACCGACCGACCTGCCCGGCCCCGGGGAGGTGCGGGAGGTGGTGCTCTCCGTCCAATTCGGTGAGGCCGACCTGTGGACGCCGGCGCGTCCGGCGCTGTACGCCCTCCAGCTCGAGGTCGTGGCCGATGGCGCAGCCCTGACCGATGGCTACTGGACGACGTTCGGCATCCGTCACGTGGGCGTCGACCCCCTGCGGCCGCGCGTGCTGCTGAACGGTGAACCCACGTTCTTCCGGGGCGTCGGCCTGCACGCCGAGTCGATCGTCTTCGGGGCGGACGGCGAACTGCAGTCCGGGACGCCACACCAGCCCCCCTCGGAGGTGCTCGTGGAGCTGCGACGCGCCGCGGAGGTCGGAGCCGATCTGCTGCGCACCGGCCACGAGCCCGCCGATCCCACGGTCCTCATGCTCGCCGATCGGCTCGGCTTCGCGGTCTGGGAGGAGATTCCGCTCTATCACGCCACCCCGGCGATCTTCGAGCGCACCCTCGAACGCGGCATCCCGCAGCAGATGCTCCGGGAGATGGCCCTGCGCGACATGAACCATCCGTCCGTCCTGTTCCACGGCTTCGCGAACGAGTCGACCGGGATCGAAGAGCGGACCGATGCGCTGGCCGAGCTGCACGCGGTCGACCGCGAGATCGACGGGACGCGCCTGACCGGCCAGGCAGCGTACGGCTGGATGCCGGACGATCCGACGCACGCACCGCTCGACGTGGCGGGATTCACCTTCTACCACGGGGTGTTCTACGGCGACGATCCCGGACCGGACGCGCGCCGGGCGCTTCGCCAGGCACACGAGACGCATCCCGACAAGCCGATCATGATCCTCGAGTTCGGCCGATGGGCCGACCAGCCGTCGGACGAGGAGCGCCAGGCCGTGATCTTCGCGGAGACCTACGCCGCCCTGGAGTCCGCTCGCGCGGACCGGCCCGGCGGATTCGTGAGCGGCGCGACGTGGTGGACCCTGCTCGACTTCTCCACGCAGATCCGTGGCATCGTGGTCGAGGACTTCGGCCTGATCCGGCCCGACGGCAGCCTGCGGCCCGCCGGCGAGCTGGCGCGCGAGGCGTTCGACGGGCCGGCCGGCGAGGGATCCGAGCTCGCGATCGAGCCCGAGCTGGCCCGCCCGCGAGTCCCGCCGCCACGCATGGTCGGGGAGTGGGCGCTGGCCGGGTATCTGGCCTACGGACTGGCGTTCGCGACGGGCACCATGGGCGTCTCCCTCGGGGTCCTTACCCGGCGTGGCGGGCGCTCCGTGGCGCGGAGCCGCCGATGAGGCTGGTTCGTGGTCGCCTGGCGGCCGTGTCGGTCCGCGCCTCCTTCGGGGCCGGCGTGTGGGTCGGCGGCATGATCGGCCTCGTGCTCGGAGCCGTGCTCGGCGCGCTCCTCGCCTGGTTCGCGGGCACGGTGCTCGACTGGCAACGCGATCTCGCCTTCACCCTCGGCGTGGCCCGCGGGCTCCTGCCCCTCGGAGACCAGGTGGCGATCCTGCGCTGGCTGGCACTGAACCCGCTCTTCGTCGTCCCGCTCGCCGCGCTTGCCGTGGCGGCCATCACCGGCCTGGTGGGCGGATTGATCGGGGCGCTGCTGGCAGCGTCGTACAACCGCTCGCCGCGCCATGCCGCGGTCGTGGTGGAGCTCCCGGAGAGCGGCGAGGAGCTCGACTAGGGCTGCAGGCGTCGCCGGTGCCAGCTGCCGTCAGGGCGCCGTCGGTACTCCACGCGGTCGTGCAGCCGGTCGGCCCGGCTCTCCCAGAACTCCGCGAGCCGGGGGACCAACAGGTACCCACCCCAGGCGGGCGGCAGGGGAACTTCGTCGGGATGTCGGGCGGCCAGTTCCCGGACCTGCGCCTCGAGCTCGGCGCGCGATCCCACCTCCTGGCCCTGGGCCGATGCCAAGGCCGACAGCTGGCTGCCGCGTGGCCGCGTGCGCCAGTACGCGAGCGACGCCTCCTCGGACAGGGACCGGACCGACCCAGCGACCCGCGCCTGGCGGTCCGTGGCGGGCCACCAGAACGCCACCGCAGCCCACGGATTGACCGCGACGTCGCGGCCCTTGCGGCTGGCACGGCTCGTGAACCAGCGCAGGCCCTCGGCGTCGATGCCGCGAACGAGGACCTGGCGCACCGAGGGCATGCCGTCGGAGTCGGCGGTGGCCAGCGCCATCGCCTCGGGGAGCGGTGCGCCGGCCGCTCGGGCGTCCTCCAGCCAGCTGGCGAGCACCTGCATCGGGTCGGGGTGCAGGTCGTCCGGCTCGAGCGGCATGGCGCGCATGCTAGCGGCGCTAGGATGAGCCGGTGCAGACCGATGGCCGCGCGGCCCTGCTGGCCGTACTTGCCACCCTGGTCGCCATCACCGTCGCCACGAACACGACCGCCTCGCTGGCGCAGCCGCAGATCGGCGCGGCCTTCGACGCGGGCCCGGCCGACACGGCCTGGGTCGTCTTCGGGTACAGCGCCACGTTCGCGCTGGGCACGGCGCTGTGGGGCGGCATCGCGGCACGCACCGGAATCATCCCGGCGCTCGTCGCCGGCGTCAGCCTGCTCGGGGTCGGGAGCGCGGCGGCGGCTGTCGCGCCGTCCCTCGAGCTCGTCATCGGCTCGCGCCTGGTCCAGGGCCTCGGCTCGGGCGCGATCCCGACACTGGCCACGGCGCTCATCGCCGGGCGGTTCGACGGGGCCGATCGGGCCCGCGCCCTCGGCGTGATCATCGCCGCCGTGGGCGGGGGCCAGGCCCTCGGGCCACTCCTCGGCGGTGTGCTGCTCGAGGTCGGGGGTTGGCGACCGGCGGTGTCGATCGGGGCGGTCGCCATCCCCGCGGTCATCGTCCTCGCGCGGTCCCAGCGCGGCCGAGCCAGCACGGTGGGGGAGCGGCGCATCGACTGGACCGGGGCGTTCCTGGTCGGAACCGTCGCGCTCGGGCTCACCTTCGTGCTCAACCGCGGACCGCTCGGGGTCACGCCAACCATCGTGGCCATCGGAGCCGTCGCGCTCGTCGCCGTCCTGGCCACCCTGCGTCGCGCGGCGACGCACGCGGACGCGTTCGTCCCGGCCGATGTCCTGGCCAACCCGGTGTTCCGCCAGGTGGTTCCGCTCGGGGCGCTCGGGCTGAGCGCGTACATCGGGACCATCGTCCTGGTGCCGATCCTGGGAGCGCGCGCCTACGGCCTCGACGGGATCGCCCTCGGCCTCCTCCTCCTGCCGATGGCGGTAGCGGCTGCCGTGAGCTCACCGAACAACGCGCGCGTGCAGGCGCGGCTCGGCCCGCGCACCACCACGCGGCTGGCGCTCGCCCTGCTCGGCGGAGCCCCGATCTTCATGGCCCTCGCCGCCGTGCCCGGTGGTCCGGCCGTCCTCGGGCTGGGGCTGGCCGCGCTCGGCGCCGGCTTCGGGATCTTGAATGCACCACTCCTCGCGCGCCTGACGCACGCCATCGGCGGGCCGCGCCAGCCGGTCGCGGTGGGGGTCTACAACCTGTGCTTCTTCCTCGGCGGCGCCATCGGCGCGTCGGTCTCCTCGGCCATCGTCCAGGCCGGCGTGGACCTGCCGCTGGTCGGTTCGGCGGGGCTCCCGGGCTTCACGACGGCGCTGCTCCTCGTCGGTGCGGGCCCCCTGCTGGCCGCGCTGCTGGTGCCGCCGCTCCGCGCCGTCGGGTCCGCGGGCTATCCTCGCACGGTGATGCCCACCCCATCCCGCCCCGATGCGGTGATCTTCGATCTCGACGGCACGCTGGTGGACACCGTCCCGGCACGGATCCACGCCTGGGACGCGGTCTTCGCCGAAGCCGGCATCCCGGCCACCCGCGCACAGCTGGCGCCCCTCATCGGGATCGATGGTCGGCGGCTCGCGGCCGACGTCGCCACCGCGGCGGGAACGCCGCTGGACGATGACGGAACGGAGCGCATCGACGCCCGCGCCGGTGAGCTGTTCGACGAGGCGAACCGCGACCCGCGACCCCTTCCGGGCGCCGCGGGCGTCCTCCGCCGGCTGGATGGAGCCGGGATCACGTGGGCGATCGCGACCTCGTCCCGGCCGGAGCAGATGACGGCCTCGCTCGCGTCCCTCGACCTTGCGCGCGAGCCGATGATCATCGACGGCAAGCGCGTCGAGCGCGCCAAGCCGGCGCCCGACCTGCTGCTCCTCGCGGCGCAGGAGCTCTCCGTCTCACCGGGGCGCACGTGGTACGTCGGCGATTCGACGTGGGACATGCGTGCGGCGGTCGCCGCCGGGATGACGGCCGTCGGAGTGCTTGCCGGAGCCGCAGTCGACGCGGACGAGCTGCGCCGGTCCGGCGCCACGATCGTCATCGAGACGCTCGACGACCTTCCGCTCGCCGACTGACCCGATGCCGCTCGAGGACTATCGGCGCAAGCGCGATTTCGCCGCCACCCCGGAACCGGCGCCCGGCGACCTCGTCGAGCGCAGCGGCCGCTTCACGGTCCAACGTCATCGGGCCACTGCTCTCCACTACGACGTGCGCCTCGAGATCGACGGGGTGCTCGTGTCGTGGGCCGTCCCGAAGGGCCCGACGCTCGATCCATCGCAGCGCCGGCTGGCGATGCGGACCGAGGATCACCCGATCGAGTACCTCGACTTCGAGGGCGTCATCCCGGCGCGGCAATACGGTGCCGGAGACGTGATCGTGTGGGACTGGGGCGTGTTCGAGCCCGAGTCCGAAACGCCGGACCCTGCGGCGGCGCTCCGTGACGGCGAGATCAAGTTCGTCCTCCACGGAGAGAAGGTTCGCGGCCGGTTCACCATCGTTCGCACCGACCGCGGTGGGCGCCGCGGGCGGCAGGGATCGGATGACGACCGGGAGCAGTGGCTCCTCATCCACAAGCGGGATGGGGCTGCCGTGGACGGCTGGGACGCCGAGGACCATCCGCGCTCGGTGAAGACCGGGCGCACGAACGACGAGGTCCTCGCCGGCGAGGCGCCGCGCTTCATTGGCGAACCGCCGGCCGCGGTGGCCGAGCTCGACCTCTCCGCGGCGGACGAAGCGCCGATGCCCGACTTCATCGAGCCGATGCGGGCGACGCTCGCCGACCGTCCGTTCAGCGACCCCGACTGGCTGTTCGAGGTGAAGTGGGACGGCTACCGGGTCGAGGCCGTGGTGCGGGACGGCTCGATTCGGCTGTGGACCCGGAATCGCCAGGACGCGGCTCGCTACTTCCCGGACCTGGCGCGCGACCCCGCCTGGATCGATGCGCGCGAGGCGATCGTCGACGGCGAGGTCGTCGCGCTCGACGACGAGGGGCGGCCACGCTTCAGCCTCCTGCAGGATCGGACCGGCATCCGGACCGGGCGCGCCGCCGGCAGTCGCCGTCCGGGTGAGCCGGCCCCGATCGTGTACCAGGCCTTCGACCTGCTTCACATCGACGGTCGTTCCCTGCTTGCCGTCCCGCTGGAGGAGCGCAAGCGCGTCCTGCGCAGCCGGCTGCGCGACCATCCGCTGGTCCGCTACGCCGGTCACGTGGAGCGCGACGGCGAGGCGTTCGTCGAGGCGGCGCGACGGCAGGAGCTGGAGGGCGTGGTGGCGAAGCTGCGCCGCTCGACCTACGAGCCGGGACGCCGCAGCCGTTCGTGGCTCAAGCTGAAGCTGCGCCGCGAGCAGGAGGCGGTCGTCGCGGGCTGGCTGCCCGGCCAGGGCAGCCACAGGGACCTCGGATCGCTGATCCTGGCGGTGCGATCGGGAGCCCGCTGGGTCCACGCCGGGCAGGTCGGGAGCGGGATCGACGCCAGGACCCGACGAGAGCTGCGCGCCCGGCTGGACGAGATCGAGCGGGACAGCTCGCCGCTCGACCCGGTGCCGAAGCTGAGGGGTGCCCGGTGGGTCGAGCCCCGGATCGTGGTGCGGGTCGAGTTCGCGGAATGGACCGCCGACGACCTGCTGCGCCAGGCCGCGTTCAAGGGCGTCGAGATCGGGCGTGATCCGCGCTCGGTTCGGAGGGAGCGCGCCATCCGCACCGCGACCGCCACGGCCGCCGCCGAGGCAGCGGTCGAACCGACCGCGTCGGAGTCACCTCCGCGCGACGACGCACTGGCCACGCTCGACCTGGTGGAGCGCGAGGGGACCTGGATGGTGGGCGGTCGGGAGCTCCGCGTCACGAACCTCGACAAGGTGCTCTTCCCGGGCCGTGACGGTGGTCCCGAGGTCACGAAGCGCGACCTGCTGCGCTACCTCGTGAGCGTCGCGCCCGTGCTCGTTCCGTACCTGGACGGCCGTGGGCTGACGGTCCAGCGCTACCCGAACGGCATCGGGCAGAAGGGATTCTGGCAGAAGGACCTGCCGAGCCATGCCCCGGACTGGGTGCGGCGTTGGACCTACCACCACCGGGAGGAGGGGCCGAAGGACTATCCGGTGGTCGACAGCGCCGCGACCCTCGCCTGGCTCGGGCAGGAGGCCGCGGTCGAGCTGCACCCGTGGACGAGTCGAATCGACGCGCCCGACCGACCCACGTATGCGCTGATCGACATCGACCCCGGGCCGGAGACGACCTGGGACGAGCTGCTCGTGCTGGCGCGCCTGTATCGGACGGCGCTCGAGCACCTCGGTGTCCGCGGCCGCCCGAAGGTCACCGGCAAGCGCGGCGTCCAGATCTGGATCGGCATCCGCCCCGGCCCCTCCTTCGACGATACGCGCGACTGGGTCGAGGGCCTGTCCCGCGCGATCGGCTCCACGGTGCCGGATCTCATCAGCTGGGAGTGGGTCAAGCGGGCGCGGAAGGGCCGCGCCCGCCTGGACTTCACCCAGAACGCCATCAACAAGACCCTCGTCGCTCCGTACAGCCCACGCCCGGCGGCCGGCGCCCCGGTCAGCGTCCCGATCGAGTGGGACGAGCTCGACGACCCGCAGCTCCGGCCTGACCGATGGACGATCCGCGATGTGCCCGCGCGCATCGCCGAACGAGGGGACCCGTTCGCCGCGGTTCTGTCGGATGAACAGGATCTGCCGCCGCTCGGCTGAGAGACGCCATCCCACGGCTGGGCTACCATGCCAGCGATGATCCATTCTCTGCTCACCGTGACCCCGGCCGCCCGCGAGAAGATCGATGGTGTCCGAACGTTCAACGACTTCCCGGATGCCGTGCTGCGCGTGCGCGTCGCCGGCAAGGAAGGCCCGCGCTTCCTCTACGAGATTGCCCTGGAGGACCCGCAGGAGCGAGCCGATGGCGACCTCGCGATCGAGACCGATGGGCTCACGCTCGTGGTCGATCCGCGCAGCGCCGCCGATCTGTCGGGCGCCACCATCGACCTCGACCCCGAGATCACCGGTGGCGGCCTGCGGATCGACAATCCGAACGAAGGCTGGCAGGACCCGGTCGCGCGTCGCGTCCAGGAGGTCCTCGACGGCCAGATCAACCCCGGCGTGGGCTCCCATGGAGGGATGGTCTCGCTGGTCGAGGTGCGTGATGGGACCGCGTACCTGCGCTTCGGCGGGGGCTGTCAGGGCTGTGCCGCCGTCGACGTGACGCTCAAGCAGGGAGTGGAGACGGCCCTGCGAACCGCGGTCCCGGAGATCTCGGCGATCGTCGACGTGACCGATCACCAGGCAGGCGCCAACCCCTACTACCAGCACGGGCACCAGGGGTAGGACGCGAGCTCAGGTCCGCCGAAGGGCGGATCGGGGCTTACTTCAGGCGGGGGAAGTCCGCACCGCCCGACGCCGCGATCACGGTCGAGGCGATGCTGAGGATCGTCAGCATCGCGCCGCTTCCGGCGATCATCAGGGAGCGAAGAATTCGCTTCGTGCGCATCGGTGAGCCTCCATGAAATGGCGGCCGGATCGGCCGCGACCCTCACCGTCGCGGGGGTGGCGCGAGCAGGCAATGACCCGTCGGTACTGTTCGGCGCGCCCGGGGGCGTACTTCCGTCGCTCGGTCGGTCAAGTTCCGCTTGCCATCGGGTGTAGACTCGCCGCATGCCACGGACCAGGAGCAGTGCCCGCGCCACCGAGAAGGACCGTGAGCTCGCGCGCCGGATCGGCCATCGCATTCGCGAGGCACGCCTGCGAGCGGGGCTCACCCAGCAGCAGCTCGCCGGGGAGCGCTACACCAAGGCCTATGTGAGCGCACTCGAGACGGGGATTGCCCGCCCGTCGATGGTGGCGCTCAGCTTCCTCTCGGAGCGGCTCGGCCTGCCGGCCAGCCACTTCATCGACGAGACGCATCCGGCGTGGACGCGGCTCGAGGTCGACATGCACCTCGCCGCAGGCGAGTGGCAGGCGGCCGCCGACGGGTACCGCGCACTCCTCGACGACGGCCCGGACGACAGTGTGCGCGCGGAGCTCCTGCGCGGGCAGGCCGAGGCGCTGTCGAGGCTCGATCGTGGCAAGGAAGCGATCACGGCCGCATCGGAGTCAGCGCGCCTCTACTCGGCGGCCGGACGCGAGGCCGATGCCGCGCTGGCTCGCTACTGGATGGCGTACGGGCTGTACCAGTCGGACAACGAGCCAGACGCGCGCAGCGTGCTGACCGCGCTCCTCGAGCAGGTTCGGAGCGGCCTCCAGGTGGAGCCGGATTTCGAGATGCGGCTGCTGACCTCGCTGGCGGCGGTGGAGTCGCATACCGGGCAGGCGAGCCGGGCGCTGACGTACCTCGAGGAGGCTCGGGGGCTGGCGGCGGACCTCGACGATCGCCGCCGGGCGGCGTTCCTGTTCAACCTCGCGGTCGGCTACCGGGAGGTCGGCGACTTCGAAGCCGCGATCCGAGCCGGCACCCAGGGGATGGCCCTCTACCGCGCAGCCGGCGCCGTCTTCGAATCGGCTCGCATCGAGAACGACCTCGCGCTGGCCTACCTCGCCAGCGGGCAGGTCGATCGTGCGCGCGATCTCGCTGACGACGCTCGGCGGAAGATCGAGGAGACGGGAGACGAGCGCTGGCTGGCTGCCGTGCTCGACACGGAAGCGCAGATCGCGCTCGCCGGCGGCCAGGTGGACGATGCGCTGCGGCTGACGGCCATGGCGCGCACCACGGCCGAGCGAGAGGGGACCGATTCGATGCGCCTGGCCTCGATGATCACGGAGGCTCGCGCGCTGCGTCGGGCGGGCCGCGATCCGGAGGCCGAAGCGCGCTTCGCCGAGGCCGCATCGCTGGCGCGAGCCAGCCGGGTCCCGCAGCGCCTGAAGGAGGTCCTGCGCGAGTGGGCGGACCTGCGCGCTGATGCGGGCGATCACCGCGGGGCTTATGAGCTCAGCAGCGAGGCGCTGACGGTCAATTAAGTGTTGACAGGTGCGGTCGGCAACCGTACGCTGCGCAAAGACGAGTCGGATGGGCACGCCGACTTGCCCAAGAGGGATCGGAGATGGGGCACGTCTCCGATCCCTTCTGCGTGTTCGGGGATCCGTCAGGGGGTCGGTGACGGCTGGGCGGTGACCAGCTCGAAGGAGCCGATCGCCGCTGGCTCAGCATCCTCGCGGAGGTAGATCCGCATCTGGAACGGCCCCGGCCCGAAGTCGTCGAACAGCGCCGATGCGGGAACGTCGAACGCGATGACCAGGGCATCGGCGGCGAGACGATGGAGTGCCGGCGCCTGGACCGCCTCCCCGCTCCCGTCCGATCCATGCCGGACCTCGACCCACACCGTCGGCGGCGGAGGCTCCGCAGGTCGATAGGAGTACACGAACCGATCCGACTCCACGAAGCGATTCGTGGCGGCATCGGCCGCCACTTCGCCGGTCGTCGGATCGAGGGCCGTGCCGAACCGGACCTCGGCCGCCTGTCCGGGGCTCGGCGTGGCGTCATCGGTGGGCACCACCGCGGCGCCGTCGGCATTCCCCCCGAGGAGCCGCACGGCGAGGGCGATGCTGCCGATGATGACGAGGGCGGCGACCCACCCGGCGATCAGCCGGCTTCGCGGGGAGAGCTCGATGCGCCGTTCGCCGTCCGGACGTCGGGCCATGCTCCGCGGGCGCATGGGGCGGAGGCGCTGACGCATCGGATCAGGGCTCTCGCGGACGGACGATGGTGCTCATCGGCACCGCCAACTCTAGCCGTCCGACGAGCGGGTAGGATGGATCCAATGACACGTCGCCTCTTCATTTTCGACGATCCCGACCGGTTCATCGCCGGCACGGTCGGCGAGCCCGGCGACCGGACGTTCTACCTCCAGGCGCGCAAGGGCGGAGCGATCGTGAGCGTCGGCCTCGAGAAGGTGCAGGTCGCCGCACTCGCGCAGCGACTGGACGACCTGCTGGATGCCGTCGAGGCACCCGACGAGTCCGCGCCGGCCGACGACGCCGGGCTCGAGGAACCGGTCGTCGAGCTGTTTCGGGTCGGCGCCATGGCACTGGCGTGGGATCCCTCGTCGGAGGCGGTGGTCATCGAGGCCCAGACGCCCACCGAGGACGGCGAGTACGCCGAGCTGCCGGACGAGGCCGAGGATGGCCCCGACCTGCTCCGCGTCCGGATCGGCCCGGCACGAGCCCGCGGCTTCGTGCGCCGCGCGGAGGCCCTCGTCACCAGCGGCCGGCCTGCCTGCCCATTCTGCGGGCAGCCTCTCGACCCGCAGGGGCACTTCTGCCCGCGCGGGAACGGCCACCTGAACTGACGGTGGCCGGCGGCCCGCTCGATCCGCCGCTTCGCGTCGATTGGATCGCGGCCGCCGCGTTCGCCGACGGCCGGCCGGGCCGCCTTGGGCTCACGCATCTCCCGGGCAAGCGTGGCGCGTCGGACCGGTATCCGGGGACGGTCTATCGGCGCGACCTCGACGCGGATCTGGCGACGCTCGCCGAGATGGGCGTGCGACAGCTCCTCCTGCTCGTCGAGGATGGCGAGCTGGCCCGGTGGGGGGACACGAACATCGTGGAGCGGGCGGCCGCCCACGGCATCACGATCGAGCGGCGGCCGATCCCCGACGGCTCGCCGCCGTCCACGGTCGAGGAAGGCCTGTCCGCGCTGGCGTGGCTTCGTGATGCACGGCAGGCCGGTGATGTGGCGGTGGCGTGCATGGGAGGTGTGGGTCGAACCGGCACCATCGCCGCCTGCTCGCTGGTGGATGCCGGGTGGGCGGCCGAGGAGGCGATCGCGGCGGTGCGGCGGGTGCGGCACCCCGAGGCGGTCGAGACCGCGGCGCAGGAGGCGTACGTGCGCGGACACGCCACCAGGAGGTGAGGGTCGATCGGCATCGCGCCCCCGCGCGCCTGCTCGGCATCCTGGTGGTGCTCCTGCTCGTGGGGCTCGGCATCGCGCTGGTCGCCAGCTGGTCCACGCCAAGGCCCGGGGGCGACGTTGCGGCCGGTCCGGGCTCCGCGCTGGAACTCGCGGCGGTGGAGCGGGTGGTGGACGGCGATACCCTGGTCGTACGGTTGGACGGGGCCGTGGAGCGGGTGCGCCTCATCGGAATCGATGCGCCTGAGCTGGCGCGGCCATCGGATGGGATTG
>DATHTR010000012.1:0-4223 GCA_035463095.1 Candidatus Angelobacter sp.
CGAGCGCCAGGGCGGCCGGGTCCGAGACCGCATCGGTCCCGCCCTTGGCCAGGGCGGTCAGGATCGCCGCGAGCAGCTGGTCGGTGGGTGCTCCGTCGATCCTCTGGATCAGCGATTCGACGACGAGGACGTATCCGACGCCGATCGAGACGGCGACCATCGCCGACCTCGCAAGCGTGGCGATCACCAGGCCGAGCACGCCCCACACCAGCTGCGACAGGAACAGGTTGAGCCAGCCACCGGCGAGGACGGAGCCGATGTCGGTCCCCCACGCCTCGGTCGAGATTCCGCTCGCGCCGACGATCGGCGCGGCCATCAGGTTGGCGAGCGTCGCCACGCTCACCGCCACGGCAGTGGCCAGGCTCAGTGCGACGGCCTTGCCGGCGAGCAGGCGCCAGCGGCGAGGCTCCGCCGCCACCAGCAGGCGGATCAGGCCGCTCGAGTGGTCCTGCGCCGTGAAGAAGGCCCACGCCGAGAGCGTCACGATCCCGAACATGCTCGAGGCGGCCGACAGCCCCGCCACCAGGCCCGACGGCGACTCGAGCTCGGCGAGGGTCGGGAAGGTCACCCCCGGGCTCGGCAGGTCCGTCGGGCCTGCGCTCGTGACCACCGTGGCCATGACCGCATTGACCATCAGGACGAAGGCGGCCATCAGGCCGAACCACACGAGCAGGAGGCGCAGCTGCACCAGCCGGGTCAGCTCGCTCGCGATCACGTGGAGCATCACGCCACCTTCGCGGTCATCTCGAGGAAGAGCTCCTCGAGCGAGTCCTGCGCGACGACGAGCTGTCGCAGCGTGATCCCGGCACCGGCCGCGGCGCGGTTCAGCTCCGCGGCCCGATCGGCAGCGGCGACCACCCGTAGCCCATCGGCCAGGGCGCTGACCTGCCAGCCTCCGGCAGCCAGGTGGGACGCCAGTCGCTCGGTATCGGCCTCGTGCTCCGGCGCGATGTCGATGTGGGCGCGCGTGCGGGCGAGCATGTCGCGCATCGGTCCGGAGAACAGCACCTCGCCGTAGCGGATGATCACGAGATGGTCACAGATCGCCTCGAGCTCGGAGAGCAGGTGCGACGACACGATCACCGTCCTCCCTCCGCGCGCCACGTCCCGCAGCAGCTCGCGGATCTCCACGATCCCCGCCGGATCGAGCCCGTTCGTCGGCTCGTCCAGGATCAGGAGCTCCGGGTCGGTGAGGAGCGCGGCCGCGATCCCGAGCCGCTGCTTCATGCCGAGCGAGAACCGGCGCACCGGCTCCCGATCCCGGCCGGCCAGCCCGACCTGCCGGACGACCTCGTCGACCCGGCCGAGGGGCGTGCCGTGGAGCCGGGCAAGGGAGGCGAGGTTGGCACGCGCGGAGAGCCCGGCGATGAAGGCCGGGCCCTCGATCATGACGCCCACCCCCGACGCATACGCTTTCGGGTTCGAGATCGGGTGCCCGAGCACCGTCGCCTCCCCACTGGTGGGACGCAGCAGCCCCAGCAGCGTCCGGATGAGCGTCGACTTCCCGGAACCGTTCGGGCCGACCAGGCCGATGACACCGCCCGGCGGTAGCTCCAACGTCACGGCGTCGAGCGCCGTGATCTCGCCGAAGCGCCGTGTCAGCTCGGTGGTGGTGACCACTGCCATCCGCGTCCTCGCAATGTGAGCAATTGCTCACAAAGTACGCGATCTGCGGCCCCTGTCAAGTAGCGACGAGCGGCCGCTACGTCGCGCGAACGAAGATGCCGGGATGGCCGGCGTGCGTCGGTCGCTCCGCCTCGCCGAGCATCAGGTGCGCGATGTCGTGGCGACTGATGCGCGCGCCCGGACGCAGCTCCTTCGGCCCCGCGGCATAGTGGCCCGTCAGCGGCCCATCGGTCACGAGCGCCGGCCGGATGGCGACCCATTCGAGCTCTGATCGTGCCAGCTCGTCGTACTCGGCCTGCTTGGCGGCCACCACGTGGCGACTGAAGAGCCGGACGATGCGCGTCGCGATCCGGTCGAAGCGAGGCTTCTCCTCCCGTGGCGCGGAGATACCCGCACCCGAAAGGTTGACGATGCGCCGCACGCCGTGGCGCTGCATCGCGGCGATCGTTCGCTCCATGCCGGCCCGCAGCCGCTCGACCTGGTCGGGCGTGTTGCCGTCGGGACCGATGGCGCTCACGACCGCATCGGCGCCGTCGATGGCGCGCTCGATCGCGTCGCCCTCCTGCACCGTGCCCACGACGACACGCACCGCGGTGGGATCCACGGTCAGCCGCCCTGGATCGCGGACCAGCACCGTCACCTCGTGACCCCGCTCGAGCGCCTGCTCGACCACGTGACGGCCGATGCGACCGCTGGCCCCCAGCACCGTGAGCTTCATCGCTCGATCCTACAGGGGCCGCGTCCCGCGGCCGCCGTGATCCCGTAGTCCGTGGGGCCAGGAGCTACGCCAGGTCGGCAGGGAGCAGGCGGAACGGACGTCCGCCTCCGGCGCGCAGCGTCCGGAAGTGGCGCTCGTCGAGGGTGAGGAGGTCGCGCACGCCGTACCGGTTGGCGAGGACGACGATCGACGCATCGGCCAGGCCGATCTCGAGATCCCGATAGCGACCGATGAGCCGCTCGGCAGCCGCGATCTCGTCGGCGTCGAACGCCTCCAGCCGGTAGACGCCGCGCCCAACCTCGGCGAGCAGCGCACGCTCCGCCTCCTGGCCCACCCGCGTCGCGAGCAGGTAGTCGAGCTCGGCGAGGACGAACGGCGAGAGGCACCAGGGAGGTGCGGCCGCCTCGAGGGCGCGGCGCGCCGCGTCGTGCTGTCGCTGGCTGCGATCGATCGCGGCCAGCAGCCCGCTCGTGTCGAGCAGGATCACCGTTCGCCGAAGCCGTGGAGTGCCTCGTCGACGCGCTCGGCGAGATCGGGCTGTCCGCTCTCGAACAGCGGCAGCCGCGGCTCCGCGATCCGGTGCGCGCCGGTCACGACGCCGATCCCCTCGCGGATGAGCTCGGCCTCGCTGCGCCCGGTCGCCCGCGCGGTTCGCCGCAACGCGCGCTTCAGGTCATCGGACAGGTAGACCGTCGTCTTCTCCATGCCACCCATCGTACCATATGTAGGGTGGTATGCGAGCCATACATCAATGACGGCGACGGCTCGTTCCGAGCTCGAGACGACAGACCGTTAGACGGCCCACACGACGCTGGGTGCGCTCGCCTAGGCACCGATGCGGCCGGACTCCATGAGCGCCTTCAGGTTCTCGAGGTCCGATTGGAACATCCGACGGGTGAGGGGCATCAGCGGCTCGATCAGGAACTTCAACGGTCCTCCGGCGCTGAGTTCCCACGTCCACTCGACGCACGTGCCGCCGTGGACCGGCGTGAACGTGTAGCGCGTCGCGCCCGTCCCGCCCCACGTCCCGCTGACCTGCTTCAGCCCCACCGCGCGCAACGGATCGATCTCGGTGACTTCGAACACGCTCTCCATGGTGCCGATGCCTCCGAAGCCCTTGACCACGGTTCGACGACGGCTGCCGACCCGTGGCGGCCCATCGGTCAGCAGCTCGCCGCGGACGGAGTGCTTCGACCATTCCGGCGACCGCGTCGGGTCGGTCAGGACGGCGAACACCTCCTCCACCGGACGCTCGATCGTGACGCTGCACACGAACTTGCCCATGAATCTCTCTCCGCACTTCTGCTGCGCAACGTCAGCCGCCGGCCCCGGCCGTCACCGTGAGAAGGCCCGGTGGAGGAATGCCGCCATCTGGCCGCGGGTGACGAGGCCGGAGGGGCAGTAGCGGTCGGCACTGCAGCCCGAGGTGATGCCGGACGCGGCCAGGCGGTTGATGTTGGACTGGTGCCTTGAGTCGGCGTCGTCGGTGAAGAAGTCGCGCGACGTCGCCGGCAGCTCGAACGCCCGGACCAGGAACGAGGCCATCTGCTCGCGAGTCACGAGACCGGACGGGCAGAACCGACTCGGCCCGCAGCCACTGGTGATGCCAGCCTGCGCCAGCCGATTGATGTTCGACTCGTGCCGGTTGCCGGCGTCGTCGGTGAAGTAGTCCCGATCGGCGGGCGGCAAACCAACCGCCCGTGACAGGAACGACGCCATCTGCGCCCGTGTCACGAGGCCATCGGGACAGAACTTCCCGTCGCCGCAGCCGGAGGTGATGCCGATCGCCGCGAGCCACTCGATGTCCGCCCGGAACTTCGAATTCGCGATGTCCGAGAAGGTCGGCGCCGAAGGAGTCGGTGTGCGCGTCGGCGTGGGC
>DATHTR010000013.1:0-10176 GCA_035463095.1 Candidatus Angelobacter sp.
ATCTTCGCCGCCCTGTGGCGCGCCGGGTACGACGGGGACGTGATCATCGAGCACGAGGATCGCGACTTCGAGAAGACCGACGAGCTGGTCAAGCGCGGCTTCCTCATCGCCCGCGACGTGCTGCGTCCCTACATCAAGTGAGCCCGATGACGACCACCATTTCGACCCACACCATCGAGACCGTCACCGAGCGGCAGCTCGCCAAGACGATCGACCACTCCCTGCTGAAGCCCGAGCTCGACGACGCGTTCATCGAGGCCGGCTGCCGGCTGGCTGCCGAGTACGACGTCGCATCGGTCTGCGTCCGCCCTGCCGACGTGAAGCGCGCGAAGGCGATCCTGGACGGAACCGATGTGGCGGTCGGGACCGTCATCGGATTCCCGCATGGCTCCTCGACCACCGCCACCAAGGTGTTCGAGGCGCGGGATGCCCTGGCGAACGGCGCCACGGAGCTCGACATGGTGATCCCGATCGGCGCCCTGCGGTCGGGGCGCGACCAGGACGTGCGCGACGACATCGCCGCCGTGGTGGCCGTGGCCCACGAGGCCGGCGCCATCGTCAAGGTCATCCTCGAGAACGCCTACCTGACCGATGACGAGAAGGAGCGGGGCAGCCGCCTGGCCGAGGCCGCCGGCGCCGACTTCGTGAAGACCTCGACCGGCGACGCGCCGTCCGGCGCCACCGACGAGGACCTGGCGCTCATGCGGCGCGTGACCTCGCCGCATGTGCGGATCAAGGCCGCCGGGGGCGTGCGCACCCTCGACGACCTGCTGCGGGTCATGAACCTCGGGGTGACCCGCATCGGTGCGACCCAGACGAAGCCGATCCTCGACGACTTCCGGGCTCGCCGCGCGGGTGCCACGCCAGCCGACACATCCGCCGACGAGGGCGGGTACTGAGGTGACCATGACGACCGCATCGACGCTGCGCTGGGTGAGCGAGGCATCCGTCCTCCTCGAGCGGCTGGCGTCGACCCAGGCCGAAGCGATCGAGCAGGCCAGCCAATGGTGCGCCGATGCGATCGAGGCCGGCGGACTCGTCCACCTGTTCGGGACCGGGCACTCGCGCATCCCCGTCGAGGAGAGGTTCCCGCGCTACGGCTCGTATCCGGGCTTCAACCCCATCGTCGAGCTGTCGATGACGTTCCACACCCAGGTGGTGGGCGCCAATGGGCAGCGACAGGCGATGTTCATCGAGCGCACCCACGGCCTCGCCGAGGTGATTCTCGACAACTTCTCGTTCGGTCCGGACGACGTGATGATGGTGTTCTCGGCCTCTGGCCTGACGGCGGTGCCGATCGAGATGGCCCGCGGTGCCCGTGCCCGTGGATTGAAGGTCATCGCCGTGACCTCGGTCGAGCAGTCCATGTCCGGGACGTCGTCGGAGGAGCTCGGAACGCGGCTGCTCGACGAGGCCGACCTGGTCATCGACCTGTGCACCCCCCACGCCGACGCCCTCTGCAACGTCGCTGGCCTCGAGACCCCGGTCGGTCCGGGCTCGACGGTGACCGCCGTCGCGATCGTGAACGCCATCAAGGTGCGCGTCGCCGAGCTCCTCACGGAGCGCGGCGCCATGCCTCCCGTCATCACCCGCTCGTCGGTGGTGGGCGAGGAGCGCTCGCGCGAGCTGTTCGACCAGGCCTATCGAGAGCATGCCCGGCGTATCGCCCGTGCGATCGACCAGCAGCCAGGAGGTGAGTGACGAAACCACGACCGAGACGGAGCGTCTCACGGACTCACGCCGGCCGCCGACCGCAGGCGATGCCGGACCATCGGAGTGAAGGAGTCGAAACGGTATGAACCCATTCAGGAAGAACCGGGTGCTCGCGGCGGGATTCGTCGCGGTGTTCGCCCTCGCCGGATGCACCGGTGACGGAGGAGACGGAGGCAACGGCGACGGCGATGGCAGCTATCACATCGGCGTCTCCAACACCCTGACCAACAACGGCTGGCGCGAGGAGATGATCTGCTCGATCAACGCGCAGGCGCTCGTCTCGGGCGAGGTCGACGAGCTCACGGTCAACCATCGCGACACCGATGCCGCCGGTCAGCTCGAGGATCTTCGCAACCTCATCGCCGCCGGCGTCGACGCGATCATCGTCAACCCGGTGAGCCCGGACGCCGTCAACGCCGCGCTCGCCGAGGCTGCCGAGGCTGACATCCCGGTCATCTCGGTCGACCAGGCCGTGACCGACCCGGATGCGTACCTGATCAGCAACAACCAGGAGGAGTACGCCTACCTCGGGGCCAAGTGGCTGTTCGAGACGCTCGACGGCGAGGGTGACGTGGTCTACATGCGTGGCTTCGCCGGCCATCCGGCCGACGACGATCGCGACGTCGGGTTCCAGCGTGCTCTCGACGAGTTCCCGGGCATCACCGTCGTCCACGAGGTCCACACCGGGTGGGATCAGGCGACGGGTGTCCAGCAGATCACGGACTTCCTGGCCACCGGCACGAACTTCGACGGCATCTGGACCTCGGGCATCGACAACGTCATCGTCGACGCGCTGATCGAGGCCGATGCGGAGCTCGTCCCGATCGTCGGGGCCGACAACGCCGGCTTCGTCCAGCAGCTGATCGAGGTCGAGGGCCTGGTCGGCGCGGCCGTCACGAATCCCGCCTCGGTGGGTGGTGCCGGCGTCACGCTGGCGCTCCAGCTCCTCAACGGCGACGAGCCCGATGACAAGGCGGTTCTCATGGAGCCGCAGCTGTGGGCGAACAACACCGACGAGGGCATGGCGTCGCTCGAGGAGGCCAACGATCCGGACATCGATCCGACCTGGCCGCTCGGCATCAGCATCCCCGACTGGACCACCTATACCAAGGAGCAGATCCTCGCCTGCGACGGCCCGTAGCAGTACGGTCCGACAGACGAGCCATTGATCGGGGTGCCGGCGTCCGCGCCGGCATCCCGCACGCAACGGTCACCGCAGCACGGGTGCGCCTGACATGACGGAGCAGCTGCTCGAGGCGAGTGGCGTGGTGAAGCGGTACGGGTCGGTGACGGCCCTGCGCGACGCCTCGCTCATGATCCGTCCCGGAGAGATCCACGCGCTGATGGGGGCGAACGGCGCCGGGAAGAGTACGTTCGTCAAGGTCCTCACCGGCGCCGTCCGCCCCGATGCGGGCACGATCATCCTCCGCGGCCAGCGCCGCGAGGCGCACTCTCCGGCCGAGGCTCGGCGGACGGGCATGGTGTCCGTCTACCAGGAGCCGGCCATCCTCCCGGACCTCACGGTCCTCGAGAACCTCGTCCTGACCGAGACACCGGTCGAGCCGTTCCGCGAGCAGCTCGAGGCGCTCGGAATCCATGACCTCGACCTGCGCTCCCATGCGCGAACCCTTCCGCTCGCCACGCTGCGGGTCATCGACCTGGCGCGGGCCCTGGCCATCGAGCCGGACGTGCTCCTGCTCGACGAGATGACCGCCGCCCTCCCCGCCGATCTCACGGCCGGGGTGCTCGAGGCGATCGCCAAGCAGCGTGGCACCAGCCGCTCGGTCATCTTCATCTCCCATCGCATGCTGGAGGTCGCGGGCCTGTGCGATCGCGCCACGGTCCTGCGCGACGGCTCGACGGTCGGCGTCGTCGACGTGGCGCCCGGCGCGGAGCACGAGATCGTCGACCTCATGCTCGGTCCGGCCCGCGAAGGCGAGGAGCGCGGCGCGGGGGCCGCCCCGACGCCGAGGCCGGCCGCACCATCATCCGACGCCGTCCCCCGCCTCTCCGCCCGAAACCTGGCCGCCGGGCGGAACCTGGTCGACGTCTCGCTCGACATCCACGCGGGCGAGGTCCTCGGCCTGGTCGCGCTCGAGGGCCAGGGCCAGGACGAGCTGTTCGACGCTCTCTCCGGCCAGGTTCGGCCATCGGCCGGCGAGGTGCTCGTGGACGGCAGCCCGGTGCGATTCGCCCACCCCTCGGATGCGATCGGATCCGGCATCGTCCTCGTCCCCGCCGATCGGTCCTCGGCGCTTCTCATGCAGCGCTCGGTGCGCGAGAACGTCGCGCTTCCGCGGCTGGCCCGCTTCGGAGCGTGGGGGCCGATCCGGATGGGCCAGGAGCGCGAACGGGTCGGCTCCGCCATCGAGCGGCTCCAGATCGACACCCGGGCGCAATCGGAGGTGCAGCGCCTGTCGGGTGGCAATCAGCAGAAGGTGACGATCGCTCGCTGGCTGGGCTCGGGGGTCCGCACCTTCCTGTTCTACGACCCGACCCGCGGCATCGACATCCGCACCAAAGCCGAGATCTACGGCCTGGTCCGCGAGCTGGCCGAGGCCGGCGCGGCGGTCCTGCTCCTGACGTCCGAGCTCGAGGAGATCCGACGGGTCTGCGACCGCGCCATCGTGATCTTCGGAGGAACGGTGGTGGATGAGATGCCGGCCGAGGCGGCCGACGAGCCGACGCTCCTTCGCTCCGCCCATGGCCTCGAGGCGGCGGCCGCCGTCGCCGCCGGGCAGGGTCCGTCATGACGCAGCTCGTGGCCGCGCGAGACGGCCTCGCCCGATGGGCACGGGGCGACTCGTGGACCGTCGGCCTGATCGTGATCTTCGTGGCGCTCTTCATCTTCACGAAGATCCTGCGTCCGGCCTACGGGCTCGACGCGCTGGCGATCGCGTCGCTGCCGGTCGCCTTCGCGGCCGCCGGACAGGCCATCGCGGTCATCTCCGGCGGGATCGACCTCTCGATCGGCTCGGTGATGGCCCTCACCAACGTCGTCGCCGCCAGCCTGCTGGCGGCCTACCCCGAGCTCTCGGTGCCGATCGTCATCGCGGTGCTCCTGATCGGCCTCGTCATCGGCGCCATCAACGGCACGCTGGTGGTGATCAGCCGCGTCCCCGACATCGTCGTCACGCTGGCGATGCTGTTCGTGTGGGCCGGCGTCGCGCTGCTGGTCATGGGCACGCCCGGCGGGTCGTCGACGCCGTGGTTGCGCGAGGTCACGTCCGGGCGGCTGGGCATCGAGCTCATCCCACGGGCGCTGGTGCTGCTGCTCGTCATCGTGTTCGTCGTCTGGCTCCCGCTCCGTCGTTCGCGACTCGGCCTGTCGATCTACGCCGTCGGCAGCAACCGGCTGGCCGCGTTCCGCAGCGGAGTGAACGTGTCGGGCACGAAGATCGCGGCCTACGCCCTGACCGGCTTCTTCGCGTCGCTCGGCGGACTGGCGCTGACGGCCAGCACGGGCATCGGCACGCCGATCCCGGGCCCGTACCTGCTGCTCAGTGTGGCGGCCATCGTCCTGGGCGGGGTGAGCCTGGCCGGCGGACGTGGCGGGCTGCTGGGGCCGATCGTCGGCATCTACATCCTGGGCATCATCCGGGCCGACCTGACGTTCATCGGCATGGAACCGGCCTTCTCCACCGTCATCCAGGGCGTGATCATGGTCATCGTGGTCATGGTCGGCGCGTACCTCACCCTGCGGAGGCGAACGGCGTGACCGCCGAGGCACCACCCGTGGCAGAGCCGCGCGAGGGCTGGGTCCGCGTCGCCCGCTTCTGGCTGCGCGACCGGCCGCTCGTGCCGCTCCTCATCCTGCTGGCGGCGCTCGTGGGACTGCTCGAGATCGTCCAGCCCGGCATCGTCAGCGCGAACTGGATGGCGAGCACGATGCGGTTCGCGATCCCGCTGGCGATTCTGGCGGCGTGCCAGACGCTCACCATGCTGACCGGCGGCATCGACCTGTCGGTGGCGGTGGTGGCGTCGATGTCGGCCTACGTGATGGCCACCACCAACAGCGAGATCGGCTGGCTCGCCGCATCGGTCCTCGCGCTCGTGCCGGCGGCGGTGGTCGGCCTGATCAACGGCATCGGCGTCGGCCTGTTCCGCGTCCACCCGCTGATCATGACCATCAGCATGAGCCTGGTGGTCTCGGGGGCGGTGAACGTGTACGCCCGATCGAGCATCACCGGTGGCACGCGCGTCCCGCCCGAGATCACCGGCCTCGGCGGGCAGTCGCTGCTGGGGTTCCTGCCGAACAGCCTGCTGATCTTCGTGCCGCTGGCGGTCATCATCCTGCTGGCGCTGCGGCGCTCGGGATACGGTCGGCTCCTCTACGCGGTCGGGGACAACGAGGTGGCATCGCGGCTGGCCGGCGTGCGGGTTGGCTGGGTGCTCCTGGTGCTCTACCTCATCTCCGGCATCCTGGCCGGCGTCGCGGGGCTCATCTACGCCGGCGTGATCGGCAGCGCCACCGGCCGGCTGGTCGACCCCTACCTGCTTCCCTCGGTCGCGGCGGCGGTCATCGGCGGCACCTCGATCTTCGGAGGCCGTGGCGGGTACGCCGGCAGCATCGTGGGCGCCGTGATCCTGACCGTGCTGGTGACCTTCCTCAACGTCATGCAGGCCCCCGAGGCCGTCCGGCAGATCCTGTTCGGCGCCATCATCCTGGCCGTCGCCGCGGCGTACACCCGGATCACCGAGGGGAATTGACCGATGGGCGGCAGCGATCCGTCTCGGCACCTCGGGCTCGATCTCGGGGCCACCAACCTGAAGTGGGTCGTGCTGGAGGACGATGACGGGAGATGGCGCACGCTGGATCGTGGACAGGTACCGACCGGCGCGCCCGACGGTGCGGAGAGGGTCATCCGGCGCATGGCGGATGCCGCGAGCGCAGCCTGCGACCGATGGCCAGGGGTGCGGACGCTCGGCGTCGGCGTCCCGGGCCTGTATCGCGCCGCCGACGGCGTCACCACCTTCCTGCCCAATCTCGGGGCGGACTGGGAGGGGCAGCCGCTGGGCGCGCCGTTGCGGGAGGCGCTCGGCATCCCGGTCACGCTCATCAACGATGCGCGGGCCTTCGGCCTCGCGGAGCTGCGGCTCGGCGCGGGCCGCGGCTGCGACACGATGGTCGGACTGACGCTGGGCAGCGGGGTCGGCGGGGTGATCGTGGTGGGCGGGCGAGTCCACGTCGGTCACGACGGAACGGCCGGCGAGGCAGGGCACCAGACGCTGCAGCCTGATGGGCCGCCCTGCACCTGCGGCAACCGGGGCTGCCTCGAGGCCTTCGCCAGGGCCGATGTCATCGCCGAGGCGTGCGGGACCACCACGGTCGAGGAGGCCGTCGCGGCGGCTCGGGCGGGTGATGCGCGCGCGCTGGACGGGCTCCGGCACACCGCCGCCTGGCTCGGCATCGGCATCGCGAACCTGGTCGTCCTGCTGACCCCCGACCGGGTGGTGCTCGGCGGCGGCGTGGCCGGCGCCGGGGAGCTGCTGCTCGAGCCCATCAGGGACGAGGTCCGGCGCCGGGTTCACGTGACCGATCTCGACCGTGTGGAGATCGTGACGGCCGAGCTCGGCACATGGGCCGGAGCGATGGGTGCCGGCGTGCACGGCGCGGAGGCCATGGCCCGCGCGGCCGTGGAGACGCCGGCCTGATGGCTGCTCCGCCGTACCCGCCGCGCTACCGCACGATCGAGCAGGCGCTGCGCGAGCGCATCGACCAGCTCCGTCCGGGCGATGCCCTGCCGAGCGACGCCGACCTGTGCCAGGAGTTCGGCGTGAGCCGCATGACGGCGCGGACGGCCATGCACCGGCTCGCCGAGGAGGGGCTCGTCCTGCGGCTGCCCGGTCGTGGCAGCTTCGTGGCCGAGCCGCCCGCCCACCGGCGCGCGGACCGGCTGATGAGCTTCAGCTCGGAGATGACGCGTCGCGGACGCGTGCCGAGCTCGATCATCGTCGACCGCGAGATTCGTCCGGCTCCGCGCGCCACCGCCACCGAGCTGCGCATGCGGGAGGGGGACGTGGTCGTGTTCCTGCGCCGGGTCCGCTGCGCCGACGGACAGCCCATCGCGCTGGAGACCACGCACCTCATCGGCCCGACATCGCGCGCCGTGATGGCCGCCGATCTGCGCAGCGAGTCGCTGCACGCGGTCCTCGCCTCGGCCGGGTACGCGCTGCGGCGTGGGACGGCGACCGTGGGCGCCGCGGCCGCGACCTCCGAAGACGCGCGACTGCTCGACGTGGCACCCGGCGTTCCGATGCTCGTCGAGCGCCGGACGATCGTCGACGGCCAGGGCCGGCCGATCGAGGCCACCGAGACGCGGTACCCGGCAGACCGCTACGCCATTGACGTCCGCTTCGACGTCGAGGAGGCTCCTCCCGCGACGCTCAGGCCGGCGGTCCCTCACTGACGCCCCAGCCCGCGTCCACCTCCACGACCTGCCCGGTCACCATCCGGGCCTCGCGACTCAGCAGGTGGAGGGCGACCGCGGTGACCGCGTCGGCGTCGATCGGCCCACCGGCCAGCGGCTGCCGGGCCCTGAGGTATTCGAGGATGGCCGGGTCGGACTGGGCGCGCTCGCTCATCGGCGTCGCGACCAGGGCGGGGGCGATGGCGTTGATCCGGATCCCCCGCGGCGCGTAGAAGGCCGCCGCCCCGCGCACGAGGGACTCGATCCCGCCCTTGCTGGCCGCGTAGGCGTGGGTCGCGAAGTGGCCTGGCGCGGGACGCGTGGCGAGCGCGCTCGACATGGCGAGCACGGCCCCGCGCTGCCCATCCGCGTCCGGTTCCTGCACCAGCATGCGGCGCACGGCTGCGCGCGCCAGCAGGAACGTTCCGGTCAGGTTCGTGTCGATCACCGTGCGCCAGCCGTCGAGCGTCGCTTCGTGGAGCGGGCCGTCGCCGAATCGGCGGCCGCTGATGCCGGCCACGACGTAGGCGGCGTCGAGTCGTCCGAAGCTCTCCGAGGCCGCGGCGACCGCCGCGTTGGCGCCGGCCTCGGTGGCAACGTCGCCCGTGAACCCGACCGCGCCGTCGCCGATCTCGGACACGAGCGCGTCGACATGGTCGGCCGTGCGCGAGACGACCAGCACCCGCCCACCCTCGGCAACGATGGCCCTGGCCGCCGATGCGCCCATCCCGGTCGAGCCGGCGACGAGCACCGAGCGACCGGCGAACCGGCTCATGTGCGCTCCTCCCGGCCGATGACGGCGCCCACGATCGCGCGCCGCTCGTCCGCCGATGCGCCGATCAGCGCGCCGCCGATGCCGACGGCCGACGCTCCGGCGTCGAGGAAGGCACGGGCGTTCGAGGCGTCCACGCCGCCGGTCGGGACCAGCTCGATCGCCGGCAGCGGACCGCGCAGCTCTCGGACCATGGCCGGGCCCACCGCGGAGGCAGGGAACAGCTTCACGAAGGTTGCGCCTGCCTCCCAGGCCGCGCGGACCTCGGTCGGGGTCATGGCGCCGGGGAGGATCGGGATGCCGCGGCCCACGGCGTTCGCGACGAGCTCCGCGTCGAGGATCGGCGAGACCGCGAAGTCGGCGCCCGCGTCCACGCCGGCGTCGAGCTGCCCCTCCGTCAGCACCGTGCCGGCGCCGACGACGCTCGGCTCGTCGTCACCTCGCGCACGCAGCGTGGCGCGGACCGCCCCGAGATCCTCTGTCGCGGACGGCGCATCCATCGTGATCTCGAAGCAGCGGACTCCGGCATCCGCCAGCTCCCCGACGAGGGCCAGCAGCGCCGTGCGTGGCTCCACCCGTCGCAGCACCGCAATCAGCCGGTGACGCCGGATCACGTCTGCCACCGTGCCGCCGCGCAGGCCGTCGACGCTCACGGCGCGGCCACCGGGGCCGGTAGCGGCTCGAGCAGTGCACCATCAGCGGTGAGGTGCTCGCGGAGCGCGCCAGGTTCGATGTCGCGCGGCGTGACGCCGGACCGGACCGCCATGACGGCCGCGGTGCCGGCCGCCTGGCCCATGGCCATGCAGGTCGCCATCGAGCGGGCCGAGGCGTGCGCGTCGTGCGTGGCGGAGAAGCATCGGCCCGCCACCAGCAGTCGGTCCAGGGTCGCGGGCAGCAGGCAGCGGTACGGGATGCCGTAGACGCCGCCCTCGCCGACGTACTGCCAGTCGGTGTCGCCGCCGGCATGGTGGTCCTCGATCGGGGCGCCGCACAGGGCGATCTCGTCGTCGCAGCGGCGGCCGGACAGCACGTCGTCGCGCGTCAGCACGTACGTCCCGTGCACGCGCCGGGACTCGCGCACCCCGATCGCCGGCGAGGTGGCCACCACGACGGACGCCTCGAACCCCGGCACGCGGTCGCGGAGGAATCGGGCGTACTCGCGCACCTGGCGGCGTCCGGCGACCTCGGCGCGGGTGAGCTGCTGCGGATCGGTGGCGTCGACGTTCGGGATGCGGGTCATGTGGATGAGGGCCACGCCCGGGAACGGGGTGCGGTGCCACG
>DATHTR010000014.1:0-4619 GCA_035463095.1 Candidatus Angelobacter sp.
AGCTGCTTCCCGGGCGACGCGGACGTCGATACCCGCTCGCGACCGACAGCCTCTACCTGTCGATCTTCGCGCTCGATCTCGCGGGCAATCACTTCGACCTGTACGACAGGTATCGCTACTTCGACGCGATCCCGCACGCCCACGGGACGGGCGCGTTCACGGTCGCGATCGCGGAGCTGCTCGACGTGCCGCCGCTCTCCGCCGTCGGCGTGGCCCAGATCGGCCACATCCTGCTCGAGGCGCAGGAGTACTACTCGGATGTGCTGTTCGACCTCCGCAACGTGCGCGGCACCTGGGACACCGTCAACGACCTGCTGGCCGGCGCTGCCGGCTCGGCTGCCTACGCCACCGTCCTGGCTCGGCGCCGGTGAGCGGTCGCGCGGGCCTATGGCGCGAAGGGCTCGAGCGCATCGTTCGCGAAGAGCCGGCCTGACCGCGTCAGCCGCAGGACCTCGTCGGTGACCTCGAGCAGTCCGCGCTCGATGCCCGTCTGCACGGCGCCCGCGAAGCGCTCGATTGGGTCGGCCCCGAACTCGGCGGCGAAGTCGCCGCGCCGCACGCCGGCCACGCGACGCATCCCGAGCGCGAGCGCCTCGAAGGCGCGCGTCGACTCGTCGAGCTCCTCGCGGTCGTCGAGCGGCCGCTCCCCGGATTCGGCCCGCGCCAGGTAGTCGTCGAGGTCGCGGGTGTTCCAGGATCGCTCGCGGGCACCGTCGTAGGAATGCGCCCCGGCGCCGATACCGGTGTACGCACGCCGAGCCCAATACGCGCCGTTATGCCGCGACTCGCGGTCCGGGCGGGCCCACGAGGACAGCTCGTAGTGCTCGAAGCCGGCCGCCCCGAGGACGTCCTCCGCGAGCCGGTACTGCTCGGCCGCCAGCCCGTCGTCCTGTTCGTCGGCGATGCGGCGGCGCCACCGGAGGGCGCCGCGCCGCGGCGGCGCGGCCCACTCGTCGGGCGCGAGGGCGAGCTGCAGCGCGTAGAGGCTCAGGTGATCGGGTGCCAGCTCGATCGCCCAGCGCAGGACCTGCGCCCATCGGCTGCGGTCCTGCCCCGGGATGCCGTAGATGAGGTCGATGCTCACGTTCTCGAACCCCGCCCGACGCACCTCGTCGTACGCCTCCCGGGCCTCGCGCGCCTCGTGTCCACGGGCCAGGGCGCGAAGATCGCGGTCATCGAGCGACTGCACGCCGAGGCTGACGCGCGTCACGCCCGCCGCGCGGAGGGCGGACCAGTCGGGCCGCTCCCGCTCGCTGGGGTTCGCCTCGAGGGTGACCTCATCCAGGACCGCGTTCGTCCATTGGGCCTGTGCCGCGGCGAGCAGACGATCGACCTGCCCGGCGTTCAGCAGCGAGGGCGTGCCGCCCCCAAAATAGACCGTGCGCAGCGTCCCCGGTGCCGGGCGCAGGCTCACTTCGCTGATGAGCGCGCCGACGTAGCGTTCGATGTCGCGGCCTCTCCCGCCGACCGTCACGAAGTCGCAGTACGCGCACACAAGCCGGCAGAACGGCACATGAACGTACAGGTGGTGTGACGGCTCGGTCATCGGGATACGAGTCTAGCCAGCAAGCTCCGCTGCGCCTGCGCACGCCTGGAAGCCGCGAAGCATTTGTCCGGCCGCGGGACTATCGGCCAGGCAGTGCCCGTCCGTCCCGGGAGGCGACCACGATCGGCCATCCACGGCCCCTCCCGCTGCCTGTTCTTCCCGCCTGCGCGCCAATTCGGCCACTGACTGGCCGGTACTCCCCACCCCGTGGCCAGAGGGGCCGGCCGTCGTGCCGCTGGCGCCACCCACAGAGCGGCTGCGTGCCCGCGGCGTACGCCGGCGTCAGAGCAACCAGGTGAGCCGGTCGCCATCGACCGATCCGGACCGGAGGCGGCCCTGGTTGGGCCGCGTGCGGCGCAGGGCCGCGCGGCAGCTGCGGCCGTCGTGCCGGTAGCCGCCACCCCGTAGGTATCGGTCCTAGATCGGACGCTGGCGCAGGCGCCCTCCGGCGAATGCGAACAGCGCCATCGTCACCGCGAAGTGGCCGACGATGGCCGGGATGACCGAGCCGGTCTCCACGGTCACCACCCCGGCGGCCCAGCCGAGCAGGACCGACCCGAGGAGGAAGTACCAGTCGCGGTCGCGCCACAGGCGACGATGTGCCAGCCCGTAGACCAGCGCCTGGACCGCGATCGCCCAGCCGACCGGGACGCCGGCGAAGAGGAGCATGCCGAGCACGATGGATCGGAACTGGAGCTCTTCACTGACCGCGTTGGCGGCCGCACCGAGGACGCGCGACGGGAGGAGCTCGAGCGGAAGCGGCAGGATGCTGCCGAAGCGCAGGAACGCCAGGGCCAGGGCGTTGAGCAGCGCCACGCCCACGAACAGGAACATGATCGGCGGCATGTCATCCGCGCGTCCACCGGTCAGGAACAGCTGTTCGCGGCCGGACGGCAGGATGACGGTGATGCCGATCGCGAACCCGATGACGAGGATGTAGTAGCTGACCGGCCCCATCCACGGCGTGCGGTACCGGAAGTAGTCCGATCGCGTGATCCGCTCCGCGTCGAAGCGGAGCAGGACCATGAAGATCGTCAGTCCGACGACGATCGCCAGGCGCAGGGAATCGACGAAGCTCAGCTCCACCTACGCGTTCTCGTTCATGCGCAGCACCGCCAGGAACGCCTCCTGCGGAATCTCGACCGAGCCGACCCGCTTCATGCGCTGCTTCCCTTCCTTCTGCTTCTCCAGGAGCTTGCGCTTGCGCGTCACGTCGCCGCCGTAGCACTTGGCGAGCACGTTCTTGCGCATGGCGCGAACCGTCTCGCGGCTGATGATATGCGAGCCGATGGCGGCCTGGATCGGGACTTCGAACATCTGGCGCGGGATCAGCTCCTTGAGCTTCTCGACCAGCAGCTTGCCCTGGCGATACGAGTTCGACCGATGCACGATCAGGCTCAGCGCATCCACCGGCTCGCCGTTGACAAGGACGTCGAGCTTCACCAGGTCGCCGGGCCGGTAGCCGATGTATGTGTAGTCCAGGCTCGCGTACCCCGACGATCGGCTCTTCAGCTGGTCGTAGAAGTCGATGATCAGCTCGCCGAGCGGCATCTCGAAGTGGAGGTTGACCCGGTTCGGGTCAAGGTACTCCATGTTCTGGAACTCACCGCGGCGCCCGGTGGCGAGCTCCATGAGCGGCCCGATGTACTCGGTCGGCGTGATCACCTGCGCCGCCACCCACGGCTCGCTGATCTGCTCGATCTCGCCCACGCCCGGCATCTGTGCCGGATTGTCGATCACGAGCTCGTCACTCCGATGCTGCAGCTTCACCCGGTACTCGACGCTCGGCGCCGAGGCGATCAGATCGAGGTCGAACTCCCGCTCGAGACGCTCCTGCACGATCTCCATGTGGAGGAGGCCCAGGAACCCGCAGCGAAAGCCGAAGCCGAGGGCCGCGCTCGACTCCGGCTCGTAGACGAATCCCGCGTCGTTGAGGTGCAGCTTGTCGAGCGCCTCGCGCAGCTCGGGGTAGTCGTCTCCCGACAGCGGATAGATGCCGGCGAAGACGAGCGGCAACGGCTCCTGGTAGCCGGGTAGCTGCTCGGGAGCCGGACGATCGGCCGAGGTGAGGGTGTCGCCCACCTGGGCGTCGCGGATGCTCTTCAGGCCGGTGGCCACGTACCCCACCTCGCCGGCGAGGAGGCGGCTGGACGGAACCGGCTGTGGCCGAAACCAGCCGAGCTCGAGGATCTCGGACTCCGCGCCGGTGGCCATGAACCGGATGCGGTCGTGGTCGTGCAGGATCCCCGCCGCGAGTCGGACGTACGCCACGACGCCCTTGTACTGGTCGTAATGGCTATCGAAGACCAGCGCGCGAAGCGGCTGGGACGCTTCGGCCTTCGGCTGCGGCACGCGCGCCACGATCGCCTCGAGAATCTCGGGGATGCCCGTGCCATCCTTGGCGCTGGCCAGGATGACCTCCTCGCGCGGGATCGCGAGCGTCTCCTCGAGCTCCCCCATCACCATCTCCGGGTCGGCCGATGGCAGGTCGATCTTGTTGATGACCGGGATGATGACCAGGTTCTGCGCCATGGCCAGGTGGACGTTGGCCAGTGTCTGGGCCTCGATTCCCTGGCTCGCGTCCACGACGAGGATCGCGCCCTCGCATGCCTGGAGTGAGCGGCTCACCTCGTAGGTGAAGTCGACGTGGCCGGGCGTGTCGATCAGGTTGAGCGCGTAGGTCTGCCCGTCGGCGGCGTCGTAGTGGAGGCGGACGGCCCGCGCCTTGATGGTGATCCCCTTCTCGCGTTCGAGGTCCATCGAGTCGAGCACCTGGGACTGCATGAGGCGCTTGTCGATGGTGTGCGTCGCCTCCAGCAGGCGGTCGGCGAGCGTCGACTTGCCGTGGTCGATGTGCGCGACGATGCTGAAGTTGCGGATGCGCTCCGGGGGGATCACGCGCCCGAGTCTAGCCCGATGAAGTTGTGGCCTGATGGGCCGTGCCCTCAGGCAGCGGGGCCGACCTCGGTGCTGCCGTTCACGACGCGGTAGAAGCTGTGCCAGACGTCCGCATGCAGGATGGCCCCGCTGGCAGAGCGCACGGTACGGCTCACGGTGGCGGTGAACCCGTTGT
>DATHTR010000015.1:0-1662 GCA_035463095.1 Candidatus Angelobacter sp.
ACGAGCATACGGTCTACGGCGAGGACGGCCAGCTCCTCACGGGCTCGTTCATGGACTACGCCATGCCGCGCGCCGACCTCGTGCCGATGATCGACCTCGGCTTCCACCCGGTCCCGGCGACCACCAACCCGCTCGGCGCCAAGGGTGCGGGCGAGGCCGGCGTCTCCGGCTCCTGCCCCGCGATCATGAGCGCGTTGCTCGATGCGCTCGGCCCGCTCGGGGTGCGGCAGCTCGACATGCCGGCCACGCCCGAGCGCGTCTGGCGGGCGATCGCCGGGGCGTCCCGGGGCCGGTAGCGGGGATCGCCGCCCGACGAGACCGGGACGGTGTGCCCGTCCCCCTGCCCGCGGAGCGGAAGGCACGCGCCGTCCGCCAGCCATCTGTCCTATCCACGGTGCCGGCGCCTGGGATAGACTGGCCGGCGGCTTTCCGGGACCCCGGGTCACGCGGTCCACAGTTCGGCGGTTGGCGGGATGGCTGCGCTTATCCTGAGACGTATCCTCGCGACCTTCATCGTGATGGGCGTGGTGGCGCTGTTCGTGTTCGGCATGCTCCACTTCAGCCCGGGCGATCCCGCCGCGATCATCGCCGGCGACCTCGCGACCAGGGAGGACGTCGAGCGGATTCGGGAGCAGCTCGGCCTCAACCTCCCCATCTACCAGCAGTTCTGGGTCTGGATCTCGGGCATCCTGACGGGCGACCTCGGGCGGTCGATCTTCTCCGACCTGCCGGTGGCGGAGCTGATCCGGCAGCGGATCGAGCCGACCGTGGCGCTGACCGTCACGACGATCGTCTTCTCGGTCTGCGTCGCCGTGCCGCTCGGCATCCTCGCCGCCTGGAAGGCCGGGTCGGTCCTGGACCGGATGGTCATGGGCTTCGCCGTGCTCGGGTTCTCGATGCCGGTGTTCGTCCTCGCCTACATCCTGATCTGGATCTTCGCGGCGAACCTGCAGCTGCTGCCGGTCATGGGCTACGTCTCGATCTTCCAGGACGTCGGCGGCTTCTTCCGCTCCATCGCCATGCCGACGCTCGCGCTCGGGGCGACCTACATCGCCCTGATCGCGCGCATCACCCGCGCCAGCATGCTGGAGGCGATCAACCAGGACTACATCCGCACCGCCTACGCCAAGGGCACGCCGATCGGCTCGATCCTCTTCCGCCACGCGCTCAAGAACGCCTCGGTGCCGATCGTCACCACCATCGGCATCGGCATCGCGCTCCTGATCGGTGGCGTCGTCGTGACCGAGAGCGTGTTCGCCATTCCGGGGCTGGGGCGGCTCACGGTCGACGCCATCCTGCGGCGCGACTACCCGGTGATCCAGGGCGTGATCCTGATGTTCTCGGCCGTGTACGTCCTGATCAATCTGCTCATTGACATCATCTACACGGTGCTCGATCCGAGGATTCGCTACTGAGCGCCGGCACGAGGCGCCGCGAGGAGAGAACCAACCCACCCGCGCATCAGGGAGGTTCGGATGGCACGCGCAGCCGCGACCGCCGCGCCGCGGCCAAGCTGGAGCGAGCGGCTCGGCGCCCGCGGGCGGTGGCTGAGGCGCCACCCCCTCATCCTGGCCGGGCTGGTCCTGCTCGGCCTCATGCTGCTGGTCGCCATAGCCAGCCCGCTCTTCGCCACGCACGACCCGATCCGGCTCAACCCCACCC
>DATHTR010000016.1:0-2832 GCA_035463095.1 Candidatus Angelobacter sp.
GCGCTGGTCATGGCCCGGACGCACTCGATCCTGCGGGCGGAGGCGCCGCGGCTCGTGTCGCCCGCCGCGGTCCTCGCCCGGGCCAACGAGCTGCTGGTGCCCGAGATGCCGGCCAAGATGTTCGTCACCTGCCTGTACGGCGTGCTCGAGCCCGAGTCCGGCCGGTTCGTGTTCGCGAACGCCGGCCACAACCTGCCGTACGTCCGCACCGCGACCGGCGTGGAGGAGCTCCGCGCCACCGGGCTTCCGCTCGGCCTCCTGCCGGGGATCGTGTACGAGGAGGTCGATGCAACGGTCGGCAAGGGCGAGTCGATGCTCCTCTACTCCGACGGCCTGGTCGAAGCCCACGGCCCCGACCGCGAGATGTACGGCTTTCCTCGGTTGCGCGACGCCATGACGGTGGACGAGGGCAGCACAGACCTCCTTGACCGCCTGCTCAACGGCCTGCGCGCCTTCACGGGCGGTGCGTGGGAGCAGGAGGATGACATCACGCTTGTCGCGCTCCGGCGCTCGGCTGGTGTGAGCGGCGACGGCCGGAGTGCGAGCCGCGCTGAGGTACCGGTGACGCACGAAGCCGTACGCGCGCCCTCGACTGAGGCCGAGCCCCTCCTCGCCTTCACGATCCAGGGTGCCATCGGCAATGAGCGCGAGGCGATGACCCGGGTCGCGGAGGCGGTCGGGCCGCTCGGCCTCGAGCCATCGCGACTCGAGCGCCTCAAGACTGCCGTCGCCGAGACCGTGATGAACGCGATCGAGTACGGGTCGCAGGGAAACCCGGACGTGCCCGTGGACGTGTGGGTCGACGCCGACGACGCCGCGGTCCGCGTGCGGGTCACCGACCGCGCCCTGTCCGGCCCGGTGCCGGACGTTGAGCCGCCCGACCTCGACGCCAAGCTCGAGGGCCGGCAGCGGCCCCGCGGCTGGGGCCTCTTCCTGATCCGGCACATGGTGGATGCCATGGACGTGTCCGCGGACGACGGCCTGCAGACCGTCACCCTCACCGTCGCCCGGGACGGGCGATGACGACGGAGAACCCCATGAACGATGCACGGTTCGACGCCGAGGTCATCGCCTCGGCTCCTGCGGAGCACACCATCCGGATGCGTGGCGACATCGACCTCGCCGCCGACACGGCGCTCGCCGACGCCTACGCCCGCGCAGCGAGCGACGGCGCGGCCCGGGTCGTGCTCGACTTCGGCAGCGTCGGCTACATCAATTCGACCGGCATCGCGCTGATCGTCCGCCTGCTTGCCGAGGCACGCCGTGACCACCGGGAGGTCGTCGCGACCGGCCTCAGCGACCACTACCGCGAGATCTTCCGGATCACGCGCCTGTCGGACTACCTGACCATTGCCGACGCGTCGCCCGCGGCCGGCCCAGCCTGAGGAGGCTCCGATGACCGGCACGACGATCGACGTGGTTCCCGCCGCCAGCGCGACGATCCTGCGCATCCACGGCGAGATCACCGGCGGAAGCGAGGCGGAGCTCATGGAGGCGTACGGCGCGGCAGCGCCCGGCACGCGGTCGATCGTCCTCGACTTCTCCGACCTCGAGTACATGAACAGCGGTGGCATCGGCCTGCTGGTCACGCTCCTCGTGCGCGCGCAGCGGGCCCGGCAGCGCCTCCTCGCCATCGGCCTCTCAGAGCACTACCGCCAGATCCTCGCCCTCACGCGGCTCGACGAGGCGATCGGCATCCACGACGACGAGCCGGCCGCGCTCGCCGCCGCCTCATCCTGAACAGGAGGTCCTCGATGACTGCCAGCGCCCCCACCCCTCCGCGCGACGCCGACGCCTGGGCGCGGCCCGTCGACCGGCTGTCGACGACGGCCAGCGGCGCATCGCTCGACACCGTGACCGGCAAACGCGTCGCGGGACCTGTTCAGGGCTTCGGCCAGATGTGGCAGAAGACGTTCACGGTGCGCCTCGAGGGCGTCGATACCGAGCCGGAGACGGTCATCCGCCACTGGAAGGAGCAGTTCCCGTCGTTCTGGCCCCGCGGCGCGCGGTTCTACGCACCGCTGTCCGGGATCCAGCCAGGCGAGGTGGCGCTACTCGAGGTTGCGCCGATGCCGGGGCCGATCCGGATGTCGACGGGCGTGCTGGTCATCTACGCGGACCGCGAGTCGTTCACGTTCATGACCCCCGAGGGGCATGCCCTCTCGGCGTGGCTCACGTTCTCCGCGTCGCGTGACGGCGATGTCACCGTCGTGCAGGCGCAGGCCCTCGAGCGGACGGCCGACCCCATCATCGAACTGACGTACCTCTTGGGGGCCAACCGCGCCAACGACCGGTTCTGGGAGGAGACCCTCGCCAACCTGGCCCGATCGCTCGGCGTCGACGAGCCGGTCGTCTCGTCGCAGAAGGTATGCGTTGACCGCCACCGCCAGTGGCGGTACTTCCGGAACGTGCGCAACAGCGCCGCGTTCAGCATGGCGTTCGGGACGGTCACGGCGCCTGTCCGGTGGCTGCGGCGTCGTCGGACGGCGCGCGGCTGAGCGCACCGCCGGCCCTGCCCGCCGCCGGATTCAGTCCGGGACGAGCGTGTTCGCGAAGACCTGCCAGGCCAGCGCCGACTTCGCGACGAGGCTGAGCGCCACGTACACGTACTCGCCGAAGAGGTAGCTGCGCCATGGACCGATCTGCCGGTACTGCAGCACCATGTTGATCGCGAACGAGTTGAAGAAGAGGAAGAGCGACACGAAGATCACGTACACGAACGTCGGCGGCTCGGCGGTCGAGCCGGGTGCCCACAGGTAGAGACCGATGCCGATCCACGGCACCGCCCCGGCGATGCAGCCGAAGATGAACGGCAACCAACCGGGCCGGCCC
>DATHTR010000017.1:0-10237 GCA_035463095.1 Candidatus Angelobacter sp.
CAGCGTGTCGACCGCGCCGGGGAAGCGCTCGCCGGGCGACTTGCGCCCGGTGAAGACCGGGATGGCGAGCACATCCTCGGCGACCTCGCGGTAGACATCGAGCATCCGGCGCGCCTCGGCGATCGCCTCGTCGGCGGTGGCGTGGGCGGTGTGGCCCTCCTGCCACAAGAACTCCGAGGTGCGCAGGAAGAGCCGGGTGCGCATCTCCCAGCGCAGGACGTTGCCCCACTGGTTGTAGAGCAGCGGCAGGTCCCGGTAGCTCTGGATCCAGCGCTTGTACGTGTTCCAGATGATCGTCTCCGACGTCGGCCGGATGGCGAGCGGCTCCTCCAGCTTCTCGCCGCCGCCGTGGGTGACGACCGCGACCTGCGGGGCGAAGCCCTCGACGTGATCGGCCTCCTTCTCGAGCAGGCTCATCGGGATGAGCAGCGGGAAGTAGAGGTTCTCGTGGCCGGTGGCCTTGAACCGGTCGTCGAGCGCGCGCTGCATGAGCTCCCACATGGCGTAGCCGTGGGGCTTGATGATCATCGAGCCCTTCGCCGGGCCGTGCTCGGCCAGCTCGGCCCGCTTCACGACCTCGACGTACCAGGCGGGGAAGTCCTCGACCGGCGAGGGCAGCTTGTTCGTGCTCATGAGAGCCCGATGCTACTCGATGCGCACGATGGACCCGATGACGGGCCGCGGCGTGCCGCGGACCGTCGGGCTCGGGTCCGCCGCTCGGCTCGTCGGACGCAGCTCAGCCGACAGGATCCGGCGACTGCTGATGGAGCAGGAGCCGCCATCGGCCGTCGATCCGGGCATAGACGCTCGACATTCGTGCTCGGTACTCGCCCTCATCGCCGCGTTGCGCGGTGGCGTGGTATGCGACGACGGCGCAGTCGCCGGCTTCGACGACCCGGACGTCATCGAGTCGGACCGCCGACCAGGGACGCTCGCCGGCGATCGCGCGGATCGTCTCCGCCTTGCCCAGGGTGAGGCCGGCGAAGACCATCAGGCCGTCAGCGGCCATGAGGTTGTCGTAGAACGCCGCGCCATCGGGGCCGGACAGCGCCTCCCAGCCCCGCCGCTCGAGTTGCTCGGCCTCGTGCGTCACACGCTATCGGCCGACCAGGTAGATGGTGACCACCAGCACAGCGACAAACAGCA
Organism: Candidatus Angelobacter sp.; assembly: GCA_035463095.1. Lineage (GTDB taxonomy): Bacteria > Chloroflexota > Limnocylindria > QHBO01 > QHBO01 > JACDBZ01. The sequence goes on from DATHTR010000017.1 coordinate 1,147, forward strand.
GCAGGACGGCCCCCGGGATCCGATCGATGAGTCGCTCCGGCTCCTCGTCCGGCTCGGCATCGTCCGGTCGGCGCCGCAGGTGCTCCTGCGCGGCGGCCCGCGCCGCCAGCTGGTCGGGCGGCGCGCTGCCGTGGCCGCCGTGGCTCACGCCCCGGGCCATGCCGCCCACTGAGAATGCGTCCGTCAGAAAGCGCATGACACCCTCACGGCGTCGACGCGGCCGGTTCCCCATGCCGGAAGTGTACGGAGTCGCTCAAGCGCCTCCGCGGTCAGAGGTTGCCGCGGCGGGCCTGTTCGAGCTCGATCGCCTCGAAGAGGGCCTTGAAGTTGCCCACCCCGAAGCCCCGGGAGCCGTGGCGCTCGATGATCTCGAAGAAGAACGTCGGCCGATCCTGCACCGGGCGCGTGAAGATCTGGAGCAGGTAGCCCTCCTCGTCTCGATCGGCCTCGATCCCGAGTGCCTCGAGCGTCTCGATCGGCACACCGACGTCGCCCACGCGCTCGGGCAGCGACTCGTAGTACGCGTGCGGCATGCCGAGGAACTCGACGCCGCGCTCGCGCAGCGCCCGAACCGTGCCGACGATGTCCTCGGTGCGCAGCGCGATGTGCTGCGTCCCGGCGTCGAGGTAGTAGTCGAGGAACTCCTGGATCTGGCTCTTCTTCTTGCCGGCCGCCGGCTCGTTGATCGGGAACTTGATGCGCCCGTTCCCGTTCGTCATGACCTTGCTCATCAGCGCCGAGTAGTCGGTGTGGATCACCTTGTCGTCGTAGTGGATGAGCTGGCTGAAGCCCAGGATGTCGCGGTAGTAGTCGACGAACCGATTCATGTCACCGAGCGCGACGTTGCCGACGCAGTGGTCGACCTCGAGCAGGTTCTGCCCGGTCGCCGCCGGCGCGGGATTGCGGACGCGGTGATAGCCCGGGGCGAACGTGCCGTGGTAGTCGCGGCGGTCGACGAACGAGTGGACCACGTCGCCGTAGGCACGGATCGACGACTTCCGCAGCGTTCCCTTCTGTCCCTCGATCTCCGTCGGATCCAGGGCCGAGACCGCGCCGCGCTTCGTCGTCTCCTCCCACGCGCTGGTGGCGTCGTCGACGGCGAAGGCGATGTCCTTCACCCCGTCGCCGTGCTTCGCGACGTGCTCGGCGATCTCGCCCTCGGGAGAGAGCGGCGCGGTGAAGACGAATCGGATGTCGTTCTGGACCATGACGAAGCTGGACCGATCACGGACGCCCGTCTCCAGCCCGGCGTAGGCGACCGGGGTGAAGCCCCACAGGGCGCGGTAGTAGTGCGCGGCCTGCTTCGCGTTGCCGACCCAGAACTCGACGTGGTCGATGCCCTTGAGCGGCAGGAAGTCCTGAGCCTCGTCGGCGGCGTTGGGGTTGATGATCGCGCCCGCCTGGTTGGCGGCGCCGCGGGTGATCGTGTCGGTCATCGGTCGTCCCTGGCCTCCCTTCAGCGGAGGGGAGGATACCGCAGGACCGATGCCGCCTCAGGCCTCGGCTCGACCCCCGGTACCGGCTGCGAGGGCGACGTCGATCATGCGGTCGATCGCCTTCTCGAGCTCGTCGAGGGGCAGGTAGCTCTCTTCCGGCGTGACCTCCTCGGACAGGACGTCGCTGACCGTGAGCGCGCACGCCGCCTGCACACCGGCCCGCGCGGCCAGGTAGAACAGGGCCGAGGCCTCCATCTCGAACGCAAGGACGCCACGCTCGCGCCACCGCTTCGCGTAGTCGTCGTCGGGGTTGTAGAACACGTCGACCGACGCGACGAGCCCGGTCTGCGCCTCGACACCGGCCTCTGCCGCGGCATCCACGAGCGCCCGCGTCAGGTCGAAGTCCGCAACCGGGGCATACGCCTCGCCGTGGAGATAGGTCCGGGTGGCCCCGTCGGCCGGGCACGCCCCGGTGGCGATCAGCAGGTCACCGGTGCCGATCCCCATCCCGATGCCGCCGCAGGTGCCGGCCCGGATCAGCCGGCGCGCACCGAGTCGCAGGAGCTCCTCCACGACGATCGACAGGCTCGGAGTGCCCATCCCACTGGTCTGGACGCTGACCGGCACGCCGCCATAGGTGCCGGTGACGCCGAGCAGCCCGCGATGCTCGTTGACGACGCGAGCGCTGCCGGGATCAAAGCGGTCGGCGATGCGGCGTGCCCGGTGCGGATCGCCGGGGAGAAGGACGAGCGGGGCGTAGTCACCGTCCTCGGCGCGGAGGTGGATCTGTGGCATGGGGCGTAGCCTAGCCCAGCCATTGACGCAGCGCCGCAGCCTTCCCGATCGGCGATCGTGGGCGCGAGGCGTCCCGCCCGTGCTGTCCGGAAGTTCGCTGCGTGGGCTCAAGTCTTGAACACACGAACAGCGCTCCTTGCGGACCACGTGCCGCGCGCTCATCGCGTTCGAAAAGCTGGCCCGCTGCTTGCTCAAGGACCGATCGAGCCATGACGACCTGGGACGAGATCGCGCCTGACGGCATCCGCGAAGATCACGAGCGCCCGATCGCCGGATGGCGCCGGCACGCGAGCCCCTTCTCGCTGGTCGCGTTCGGCGTGGTGGTCGCCCTCGGGCTGTCCGGCCTCCTGGGTCACGAGCGCGACTGGCATGCCCGCAACGGTGACGTCGAGATGACGATCCACGCGTCCCAGGTCATTCGCAACGGAGAGTTCATGGAGCTCCGGCTGCGCCTCGTCTCGGAGGAACCGATCACCGAACCGAGCATCGGGGTCCAGGCATCGCTGTGGGAGGACCTCACCGTGAACACGATGATCCCCGCCGCGACCGATGAGTCGAGCGAAGACGGCGAGCTGCGCTTCACGTTCGGCCCGATCGATGGCGGTGTCGAGTTCCTCTGGAAGGTGGACCTCCAGGTGAATCCCGACATCGTGGCCGGCAACGATGGGACCGTGACCGTGTACGACGGCGAGGAGGAGCTCGTCTCCGCCGACCTGTCGATCTTCGTGCTGCCGTAGGGAGGCCGCCATGGACATCGTGCTGCGTGCGACGGTCATCTTCATCGCGCTCTACCTGCTCGTGCGGCTCATGGGCAAGCGTGAGCTCGGTCAGATGACCCCGTTCGAGCTGATCGTGCTCATCGTGATCGGCGATCTGATCCAGCAGGGCGTCACCCAGAACGACTTCAGCCTGACCGGGGCGATCATCGCCATCTCGACGTTCGCATTCCTCGCTCTCGCGATGAGCTGGGCCACCTACCTGTGGCCGTGGGCCGAGCGCCTGCTCGAGGGTGAGCCCCGTGTGATCGTGCGGGACGGCGAGATCCTGACCGCCAACCTGCGACGCAACCGGCTGACCCGGGCCGAGATCGAGGCCGAGATGCGACTCGCCGGCATCGGCCGCGTGGGCGAGGTGGCCTGGGCCATTCTCGAGACGCAGGGAAAGATCAGCTTCATCAAGCGCGATGGCTCCGACGACGAGGGTCCCGCCGTCAACGCCGACGACGGTCCGGCCGCATGATCGGCGGAGCGGCTAGCATCGGGCGGTGACAATCAGCCGCTGGGCCGAAGAGCTCGCCTTTGCCGTCGACGCCGCGCGGCGGGCGGGCAAGATCCTGGTTGACAGCTACGAGCGCCTCGAGCACATCGACTACAAGAGCAAGCGCGATGTGGTGACCGATGCGGATTACGCCTCGGAGCGGCTCGTGATCGGGGCGATCCGCGAGCGGTATCCCGACGACGGGATCCTGGCCGAGGAGTCCGGCGAGCACGCCGGCGTGCTCCGGGACGACGGCTCGCACAACGGGCGACAGTGGGTCATCGATCCGCTCGACGGCACGGTGAACTACGCGAACGGCATCCCGTACTACTGCGTCAGCATCGGCCTCGTGGTCGATGACCGACCGGTCGTGGGGGTCGTGCTCGATCCGGCCCGCGACGACCTCTACACCGCCACCGCGGACGGTCCGGCCTGCCTGGACGGAGAGCCGATCAGCGCCTCGACCAAGGAGGCGCTGTCCGACTACGTCGTCAGCCTGGCGGTCATCGGGCGCGGCGGGTTGGCGCGCGAGCGGCGGATCGCACCGCTCATCCGGATCCATCGCCGCATGGGCTCCGCGGCCCTGTCCCTCGCCTACGCGGCGAACGGGCGCTTCGACGCCTTCGTCCAGAACGGCGGCCTCTCGCCGTGGGACGTGGCCGCGGCCGGCCTCATCGCCGAACGGGCGGGGGCGGTCGTCACCGATGTGACCGGCGGCGCGTGGTGGAATCCGAAGCTCCGGGGTCCGCGCACGAGCGTGATCGCCGCGCCGGCCGCCCAGCACGGCGCGATCCTCGAGCTGCTCCGCTCGCTGCGCACGCGGGTCCAGACCCGCCGCTAGCGTTCGCGTCCGGACGGCTCGCCGAGGACCCGGGCCAGCATGCCGAGCGTGAGGGCCGTGGCGCCCCAGACGCGGAGTCCGCTCCAGCGGTAGGCTCCAGCCCGGACGCTCCACCCGCCGGTTGCGCTGCGGAACTCCTCCATCCCCACGATGGAGGGGTCGAAGAGGGTGGCCAGCGGCATCTCGACGACCGCGGCCACCTCGGCATCGTGCGGCACGAGCGTCGGGCGTCGGGTGACGGTGCCGACCACCGGGCGCAGGAGGAAGTTGCTGACCGGGATCCACACCTCGTCGAGCGTGCCGGCGACCCGAACCTCGTCGGGCTCCAGGCCGATCTCCTCCCAGGCCTCGCGGAGCGCGGCGGCCACCTCGTCGGCGTCGTCCGGGTCGACGGCGCCGCCGGGGAGCGAGATCTCCCCCGCGTGCGATGGCAGATCCTGCCGTCGAACGGTCAGCGGGACGACGAGTTCGCCGCCGGCCCCCGGATAGATGGCCAGGAGCGTGGCGGCGGCCCGGGCGTGCGAGGCCGCGTCGGCGGGCGGTGGACGACGTGGTCGGATCGAGCCGTCGGGCATGCGGGGCAGCAGTCGTTCGTCGTAGCCGATCGGCCGAGGAGTGCGCTCGAGCGCATCGGCGACGGCCTGCTGCCACTCGCCTTCAGCGCGTAAGATGCCGCTCATGACCCAGGCCAACCTCAACCGGGACGCCCGCATCCGCGATGTGATCTACCGGACGCGCGTCCTGGCCAACCGTACCCCGCATTTCGCATCGGCGACGCGCAAGGAGGCGAACCGCGCCCTCGACGCGCTCGAGAACCAGCTCGGCCTCAACCAGGTGAACGCGGCGGAGACCGCCCGCGCCTTCGAGCTCCTCAATCGGGCGCACTCGTCACTCGCCTTCAGCCTGCTCCGCAACCGCGACGTGGCCGAGCGCTACGCGCCCGGCCTGCGCCGCCTCGGCCTGCGGGGCATCGGGGATCGGCTCGACGAGGTGCCGGCCTCGGTCATGGCCCTGCCGATCCCGGGTCCGGTCGGCCGGCCGCACCGAGACGAGCTGCCCGCCGAGGAACGTCGCGACTCGCAGGGCGCCCCGTTGCCGCCCCCGCCGGGCTTCTATCCCGAACCGTCGTAGCCCGCGCGTTCGCGGCGCGCCAGGCGCTCGACGAGGACCGCGTCGGTCGGGGTGCTGCCGAGGCCCATCCGCTGGCCCACCCGTGCCGCGAGCGGCGGCTCGAGGTAGGTGGATCGGAGGGCATCCCACGCACGCTCGGCGAAGGCCTCGTCAGGCGTCCCATCCAGCACGATCCGGCCGTCGCGCATGACCACCACGCGCTCGAAGGTCTCGGCCACGAACCGCATGTCGTGGCTGATGGCGATCACCGTCCGGCCCTCCGCGAGGACCGACTCGATCACGCTGCGCACCCGCTCCACCCCCCGCGCGTCCTGCCCCGTGGTCGGCTCGTCGAGAACGAGCACGCCGGTCTCCATGGCCAGGACCGATGCCAGCGCCAGCAGCTTGCGGCGTGACTGCCCGAGGTCGTAGGGGTTCGTCCGCTCCTCGGCGCCGAGGTCGGTCGCGGCCAGCGCCGACGCCACCGCGGTCCGCAGCGCCTCCCCCCGACGTCCGAGATTGCGCGGCCCGAACTCCACCTCCGCCCGCACGGAACCGGAGAAGACCTGCCGATCCGGGTCCTGGAAGACGAGCCCGACCCGGCTCGCGAGCTGCGCCACGGTCAGCGTCCGCGCATCGGCGTCGCCCACCAGCACCCGGCCCTCGGTCGGTCGCAGCAGTCCGTTGAGGTGGCGGACGAGCGTCGTCTTGCCGCTCCCGTTCTGGCCGATGAGGGCCACCCGCTCCCCGGCGCGGATGCGCAGGTCGATCCCGTCCAGCGCGCGCACCCCGCTGGCGGCGTAGACGTGCGCGAGCCCCTCGACCGCCAGGTCCGTCATGCGGCATCCTCCGCCACCAACGCCGGGTCGAGGCCGGCGGCCGCCACCGCGCGCCCCAGCCGCACGGTCGAGGGCGGCGCGACGCCCATGTCCTCGAGGCGAGGGTTCGACAGGACGTCGGCCGTGGGCCCCCGGAGCGCGATGCGGCCCTCGGCGAGGACGACCATCTCGCCGGCCACCGCCGCCAGCAGATCGGTCTTCTGCTCCGCGATGAGGATGCTCGTCCCGGAGCGCGCCAGGCGGCCGATGGCCTCGGCCACCAGCGCCGTCCCGGCCGGGTCCAGCTGGGCGGTCGGCTCGTCGAGGACCAGGTGCTCGGGACGCATCGCGAGCAGCCCGGCCATCGCCAGCAGCTGCTGCTGCCCGCCGGACAGCCGCTGGGGGTCGCGCTCGGCGAGCCCTTCGATGCGCATCGCGGCGAGCGCCTCCCAGGTCCGGTCGATGACCTCGGCGCGATCGATCCCGAGGTTCATCGGCCCGAAGGCGGTCTCCTCGAAGACGGTGCCGGCCACCTGCGACAGCTGGGTGGACGGGTTCTGGAAGCCGATGCCGATCCGCTCCGCCAGCCGATGCATCGGCCAGCGATCGACGTCCTCGCCGTCGAGATGCAGCGTCCCGCGAATCCGGCCGCCGACCGTCCGCGGGGCGAGGCCGCTGGCGACGAGGCACAGGGTGGTCTTGCCCGCCTCCGAGGCACCGGCCAGGCCGACGACGGTGCCGTCGGCCAGGTCGAGGTCGATGTCGAGCAGCGCCGGCCGGCTCGCCCCGGCGTGGCGGTAGCCTATGCCGCGCAGCGTCAGCGTCACGCGAACACTCCGCCGATGCGCAGGGCGACGAGGGCCACGAGGCCGATCAGGAGCCCCCACCGGATCAGCGACTCGGGGCGGCTGTCGGGGGGCGCCCAGAGCAGCGTGCGCCGCCCGGGGCGGGTGAAAGCGCGGGCCTCGAGGGCCATCGTACGTTCCTCGACCTCGGCGATCGAGCCCAGGATCACCGGCCCGACGATCGGCACGATCCCACGGACGCGGCGCCACGGCGACCCCTCGGTGTCGAGCCCTCGCGCTCGCTGGGCCGCGGTGATCTGCGCCGCGCGCTCGACCATGGCGGGCACCGTCTGGACGGACGCGTTGGCCACGAAGGCCACGCGCGGGCTCACGCCGCGCCGCTCGAGGTCCAGAACGAGGTCGGCTGGGCGAGTCGTGAGGTAGAACAGCGTCACGGCCCCGCTGATCGCCATGATCCGCGCCATGATCTCGAAGGCGAACCCGAGCCCTTCGGCGGTGGCGGCGATGGGGCCGATGCGGAACAGCACCGTCTCCGCTCCCGGGAAGAAGAAGACGTTGACCAGGAACGCCGAGAGGGCGATCGGGAACGCGAGCAGGAGCGCCATTCTCGTCAGCCGACCGATGACGCCGGCGGCGATCGCCGGCAGAACGACCGCCAACGCGACGAGGAAGAGGGGCCCGAGGAGGCCACCCAGCACCACCGCCGCGACCGAGGTCGTGGTGGCCAGGGTGGCCTTCGTGAGCGGGTTGAGCCGATGGACGGCGCTCGGGCCGGGGCGGCCGATCGACGCCGGAAGGGAGCGGCCCTCCGTCAGGTCGACGCTCCTCGCCACTCGCCGCCCTCCTCGGCGACCTCCTCACCTCCCTCGATGAGCTGTTCGCCCTGCGGGAAGCGCGCCTTCGTCCGGGTCGCCATCGCGCTCAGCACCAGGTACACGACGAAGAAGGTGGTGATCTTGTCGACCGGATCGCTGATCAGCCCTTGGCCGAGCGTCGCGGCACCGATGTCGGCACCGGCCTGGCGGAACGCGGCCACCAGGAAGTCGGTCCCGGCGCCGGTCACGCCGCCGAACAGGTTGGCGCTGATCGGCGCGCTGATGAGCGCGGCCACGACGCCGGTGATCAGCCCGGCGACCACGACGTAGGCGGCTGTCAGGTCGCGGCGCACGAACAGCAGGACGATCAGGCCGACCACCGTGGCCGCCACCATCGCCAGCGCCAGCCAGCCGAGGATGACGAACAGCGTCTCGTCGCTCGCCACCTCGAAGCCCGCCGGGCCGATGATCTGCTCGTAGCCGAGGAACGCCAGCCAGCTGACTCCCGCGATCACCGCGATGGTGACCACGGCACCGCCGATGAGCTGACCCATCGGCCGATCCGGCCGCGGACGGAGGGCGCCGTAGCGGGCGAACAGGCCGGCCAGCAGCCCGATGACCGCGGCCACGATGGCGAACGGCGCGGCCACCGCTCCCTGGAACGGCGGCGGGATGATGTACTGCCACAGGATGTTGGCGACGAAGCCGGTCAGCGCGCCCGGAATCGGTCCGGCCAGGGCGCCGACCAGGATGGTGCCGATGCTGTCGAGATAGATCGGCACCTTGAGCGCGTTGGCGACCGCGGCGCCGAGGATGATGTTGATCGCGATCGCCACCGGCATCAGCGCCAGGGTGCGCATCCCGAACTGCGCGCTGATGGAGGCAAAGCCGCCGGTCTGGGCGTACTCCACCGCCGCATAGGCGACGAAACCCACGGCCAGCGCGATCGCGGCGATCAGCGCCCACGAGTTCCCGGCCTGCTCCTCGCTGAAGTTGCCGACGACCAGCCCGATGCCGGCCACCACGATGAATCCGACCAGCGCGGCCAACCAGCGCGTGATCACGGTGCGGCCCTCCTCCTCCTATCCCGTTCTCAGCTGTGCGGCGCGCTGACCGCGCGCGCCAGGCGGGTGAGCAGCTCCTCCTTGATGGCGTCGGCATCGATGGCGGTGGCGATCAGGACCGATCGTCGGGCAGGATCCTCGCTGCGGTA
>DATHTR010000018.1:0-1755 GCA_035463095.1 Candidatus Angelobacter sp.
CGAGTGTGGCGTGCGAGCCGGCATGCGCAGCCACGCGCCCGGCGCGACCTCCCATCGGTCCTCGGCCACGCTCAGCCGGCCGCTGCCGCGCAGGACGTGGACGATCACCGGTCGGGCCGAAGTGTGCTCGCTCAGCTCCTCACCGGCGGCGAGGGAGAACAGGACGACTTCGACGCCGTCACCCTTCGAGATGGTCTGGCTGTGGATGCCGCGGCCCACCGGGGTGGCCTCGGCCGCGAGATCGGGGAAGAAGAGGTGATCCATGGCCCGATGGTGCACCGCCGCGCCCGAGCCTGCACGCGGAGCACGAAACCCCGAGCCGACCCAAGCGACCCCGAGCTGCGACGGGCGGCTCGTGGGGCGAGTCACCCGACGAAGGGATGACGGCGACGAGCGCTAGACTCAGCCCGATGCCTGAGATCAGCCACGTCCGGATCGGCGTGCCGGAGCAGGGGATCCTCAACCGGATCCTGCGCGAGGGCGGCGCCCAGCTGTTTCCGCAGTGGCTGTACGCCGAGCCGGACGACGAGCCGCGCATCCTGTGGTGGGGCGTGCGATCGGCGCCGGTCCAGATGCTCGACGTCCCCGGCCCGGACGACGCGCGATTCGGCCTCTTTCCGCGTGCCATCGACGACTGGACCGAGGCGCCCCGCGGCCTGGTGCTGGTCACCGCCGATCTCGATCGCGCCATCACGGACCTGGAGCCGGCCATCGGCTCCGCCTGGCACGACGCCGGCGACGATGCCGTCCTGGGCGGCAGCTGCCGGCGGATGACGCTCGGCCGTGGCGAGCTGGTGCTCCTGACGCCGGCCGCGGAGGGCGGCTACGCCCAGGACTGCCTCACGGCACGAGGCGAGGGCCCGATCGCGCTGGCACTCGACGGCACCACCGCCGCCGGCAGGCGCGCGCTGACGAACCCGGTCACCGCCGGTCCTGCCACGTACGTGCGTCTCGGCCCCGGCACGGCGCCCTGGCTGATCTTCCTGCCCGCCCGATGATCGACGCGGGAACCCACGCGGCCGATGTCGATCACTGGCGACACGGGCGGTACGAGGTCCTCCTGCGGGACCGGAGCTGGCTGACGCTCGCCGGGCTGAGCTGGCTGCGGCGAGGCGTGAACCGCGTGGGAGCGGCGCCGGACAACGACATCGTGCTGCCCGGCGGGCCGCCGCACGCCGGAACGCTCACGGTTGCCGATGAGGGCGTCACCGCGCACGGTCACTTCACGCACGAGGGCGCCCCCGTTCGCGAGCTGCCGCTGCGCGATGACCACGCTCCGCAGGCAGAGCCGACCCTGCTCGAGCTCGATCGGCTCCAGATGATCGTCATTCGGCGCGGCGATCGGCTGGCGCTGCGGACCTGGGACCTCGACGCCCGACAGCGACGCGACTTCACGGGCATCGACCACTGGCCGGTGGATGCCGGCTGGCGCCTGGAGGCTCGCCTCGCGCCGACGCCGGGTCGGACGCTTCACGTGCCGGACGTCCTCGGGCCGGGCTACGACGAGACCTCGCCGGGCGACATCGTGTTCGCCCTGGGCGGGACGGAGCATCGGCTCCAGGCGCTGCCGGGGGGGCCGGACGGATCGCTGTGGCTCGTGTTCGGCGACGAGACGAACGGCTCGCAGACGTACGCCGGGGGCCGGTTCGTCTACACCGAGCCACCGGACGCGGACGGGCGCGTGATCCTCGACTTCAACCGTGCGTACACCCCGCCCTGTGTCTTCAGCCCGTATGCGACCTGCCCGCTGCCCTG
>DATHTR010000019.1:0-8976 GCA_035463095.1 Candidatus Angelobacter sp.
AGCTCCTGCATCCGCTTCGTGGTCGGGCCGTTCGGGATGTGCTCGGTGTAGCTGAAGTACTGCGGGTCCTGGACCTGGCAGAAGTAGGGGCCGTAGAAGAGCTCCTGGAAGCACATGACCTTCGCGCCCTGGGCCGCGGCCTCGCGCGCGTACTTGATGTGCTTCTCGATCATCGACTCCTTGTCGCCGGTCCACTCCGCCTGGAGCAGCGCCGCGCGGACGGTTCGTGCCATGCCCTGTCGACCCTCCTGGAACAAGCCCGACGAGCCTTGCCGGCTCACGGTGATGTCTGGTTGGAAGCCGATACTCTACACCCGAGCCGATGACGATCTCGCGCAACGGCTAGGCTGAGCGGCACCCATGAACCCGCTCGACATCATCGTGCTCGTGCTGCTCCTGCTCGGGCTGCTGTCCGGCGCGCGCGCCGGCTTCCTCAGCCCGGTGCTGGGCCTGGCCGGCGCGATCGCCGGCTTCGGCCTCGCCCTCCTGCTGGCCGGCGTGCTCCGCGAGCAGCTCACCGCCATCGAGCAGCCGACAAGGGCGCTCGTCGCGCTCCTCGGCGTCGGGGCGCTGGTGCTCACCGGCGAGGCGCTCGGGGCCGCGCTCGGTGCGCAGATGAGCCTCGGCATCCGGCGCAGCCTGCTGGCGCCGTTCGACGCGGTCGGCGGAGCGGTCGTCGGGGCGCTGCACGTGGTCCTGCTCGTCTGGCTGCTCGGCGGCGCGCTGGCGGCGGGCATGGCGCCGGGCCTCGGGCCGGTGGCGCGCGAGTCGGTCGCGGTCACGCTGGTCACCGATCGGCTCCCGCCGCCGCTCTCGATCGCCGGGCGGCTCCTGGCCCTGCTCGACACCACCGACCTGCCACCGCTGTTCGGCGGCATCGAGCCGCTGCCGGCCGAGCCGGTCGACCTCCCCGATGACGCCGAGGCCCGCGCCCTGGCCGAGTCGGCGCTGGCCAGCACCGCCCGCATCGCGAGCAGCGGCTGCGGGCTCGGCCTCTCGGTGGGGAGCGGATTCTTCGTCTCGCCGAGCCACGCGGTGACGAACGCCCACGTCGTCGCCGGCGGCGAGTCGGTCACCGTCACCCTCGGCGGCCAGGGCTCCGAGGCGACCGTGGTCGCCTACGACCCGACCGCCGACCTGGCCCTGCTCCACGTCCCGGGCGCGTCGGCCCAGGCCCTGCGGCTGGCGCCGGGCATCCCCGGACGAGGCTCCACCGGCGTGGCACTCGGCTATCCGGGCGGCGGCGACCTCACCGTCACCTCGGCCGCGGTCACCGCATCGCATCGGATCAGCGGCCCCGACGTCTACGGTGAGGGCGCCCACGATCGCTCCGTCGTGGAGCTGCGGGCGGAGATCCGGCAGGGCAACAGCGGCGGGCCGCTCGTCGTCGAGCCGGGCGTCGTCGGCGGCGTGATCTTCGGCGGATCGCGCCTCTCGCCGGAGGTCGGCTACGCCATCGGGCCGGACCAGGCTGCGGAGCGGCTCGGCCCGTTCATCGGCTCGACGCAGCCGGTCGACACCGGCGCCTGCCTGTAGGCTGCCCGCGATGCCCTGGAGCCGTTCCGCCAAGATCGCCTTCATCGGCTCCCACTCGGTCCGCAAGTCGAACGCGGTGCACGCATTCGCGTCCACGGTCGGACGCGCGGGCCGCAGCGTGGAGGTCGGGCGCGAGGTCGTGCGGTTCAACCCGCTCGGCCTGAACGAAGGCGCCACGCCCGAGGCCCAACTATGGGTGCTGATGGCCCAGGTTCAGCAGGAGCTCGAGCTGGCACGACGCGCCGACATCCTCGTCACCGATCGGTCCGTGGTCGACAACTTCGCCTACTACCTGCGCGTCACCGGCGGCGAGGATCCGTTCGGGGTCGAGCCGCTCATCCGCCGCTGGGCGGGCACCTACGATCTCTCGGTGCGGCTGCTCCCCGACGTCGGCCTCCTGGCCGATGGCGTCCGCTCCACGTCCGATGCCTTCCGCGACGAGATCGAGTCCATCCTGGACCGCATCCTGCCCGCGTACCTCCAAGCGGACCGATGCCTCACCGTGCCGGCCAGCCAGGTCACCGCCGACTTCGACTGGTGGGCCCTCGGTGAGCGGCTGGCGGCGATCATCGGTGAGCCGCTGGTCGAAGGGCAGCTCTCCGCGCCGTTGTCCTGACGCTTTTGCGCCGTCGGCGAACCGACGCCGTTGGATCAGCCCTGGGCGTATCAGCCAGCCAGTGCCCGATCGTCCCGAGCGGAGACCACGATCGGGCAGCTGGCCGGACCCTGCTGGCTGTTCGTCCCAGCGGCGATGCAATTTCGGACGCTGCGTGGCCGTTCCTCCCACACGCGACCCAAGGCCCGCGGCGGTCCCGTCAGGACGGGACGAGGGTGTTGGCGAACACCTGCCAGGCCAGCGCCGACTTGGCGACCAGGCTCAGTCCCACATACACGGCCTCGCCGAACAGGTAGTTCCGCCACGGGCCGACCTGCCGGTACTGGAGCAGCTGGTTCAGCGCGAACGAGTTGTAGAACACGAAGAGCGACACGAAGATCGCGTACACGAACCCGGGCACGTCGGCGGACGGGCCGATCAGGTAGATGCCGATGGCCACCCACGGCACGATCCCGGCGATGCAGCCGAAGACGAAGGGCCACCAGCCTCCTCTGCCGGGTTCCTCGTACCGCTCCTGGAGCCAGCCGAACAGGATCATGGCGGCGTTCACGCCGAAGAGGGCGACGAGCGCGGCGATGTCGGCGATGCCGGTGATCATCGCGATGAGCACGATCATCAGCGACGAGCTGAGCGAGTACTCGATCCAGCGCTGCTCGTTGCGATTGGCCGCGAGATCCCGTCCGTACTTGCCCCATCCAGGTCCGGCCACGACGAAGTGCGCGACGGCGGACAGGAACAGGAAGGCGGCCACGGCCGGGCCGAGCGGCAGCGTGAACAGCTCCTCGGTCGACGCCGGCGTCCCCGGCGGGCCCTCCATGAAGGCGGCCGTCACCGGCAGGGCGAAGTCGTTGGACAGGAGCAGGACCGCGACGCCCTGCACCGCGTGGAGCGCGCCCATCGCGGCGTTGTAGATGCGGAGCCGTCCCAGGCCTCGGTCGTCGTTCATCGGTCCTCACTCCATCCGCACATGGCAGTCATGCTCGCCGCACGCGCATCCGGTGCCCAGTGCCAATCGTCACCCGAACCGTACGCCGTCGATCCGGGGACGGATCACGCGCCGGCACCCGTGAGTCGCTCGCGCCGGGACGTCAGCCAGGCGAGCGGGTCTGCCAGTCGGGCCCTCGTCGGGCAGATTGCTCGTCAGGCGAGCGATTCCACCCGCCCCCACCACGCGGAACCTCGGGGCTCGCGTCCACGACGAAGATGGCAGAATGCGCGCGGCCCTCGCACCGAGCGCAGGCCGAGCTGCCATCGACGGAGGACCCCGTGCCGAACCCGCTCCGGTCGCTCCTCGCCGCGCCGCTGCTGCGGCGCATCGGCTTCCATGCCAGGCGCATCGGCGGCCAGATGGACCGGCACTTCTTCAGCTCGCTCCTGACCGGCATCGTCGCCTTCGTGGTGATCGCGGCCGTGGCCGTGACGCTCATCGAGGACGAGAAACGCACGATCGGCGGCCTCGGGAGCAGCTTCTACTGGGCCGTCACGACCGTCATCGGGTCCGGCGACCCGAGCTACGTGAACTCGGCCGGCGGCTTCCTCGTCGGCTGGGTGCTGGCGTTCTTCGGGGTGGCGATCGTCGCGGCCATGACCGGCGCGGTGGTCGGCTTCGTCATCGATTTCCTGCTCAAGGAGGGTCAGGGCATGGGCGCCGCGGGCTTCCGCGATCACATCGTCGTCTGCGGCTGGAACTCGACCGCTCGCGACCTCGTCACCGAGCTCAAGGGAGACGAGTTCACGACCCGGGTCGTCGTGCTCCACGACGTCGACCGCAACCCGGCCGGGGACGGCGTGTACTTCGTCCGCGGCGACATCACCAGCACGGAGGACCTGGAGCGCTGCGGCATCCGCGAGGCGCACGCGGCGATCGTCTTCCCGGCAGACCGATCCAACGAGGCCGACATGCGCTCGATCCTGGCGGTGATGGCGATCGAGTCGATCGCGCCGCAGGTCCGGACCGTGGTCGAGGCGAACCACCCGATGCACGTCGACCACTTCCGGCGAGCGAACGCCGACGAGATCCTGGTGACCTCGAGGCTCGCCTCCCACCTGCTGGCCCGCTCGGCCCTCTACCCCGGCCTGTCGGAGCTGGTGACCGACATCGTCTCGGGGGGCGAGGGCTCCGAGCTGTACCGGGTGCAGCTGCCGGCCGAGTACGTGGGGCTGTCGATCGACGAGCTGTCGGCCACGCTCCGGGGAGAGCACCGGGCCACGCTGCTGGCCGTGACCCGCGACGGGCACTCCCTGACGAACCCTCCGGCCGACTTCCGGCTGCGCGAGGGAGACGACGCGGTGGTCGTGGCCGAGAGCCTCGGCACGCTGCGTCCCCTGGAGCTCCAGCACGACTGACGGCATGGCATCCTAGGCCGATGGATCTGGGGCTCCGCGGACGCACCGCGGTCGTGGGCGGTGGCACGTCGGGGTTGGGGCGCGCGTCGGCCGAGGCGCTGGCCGCGGAAGGCTGTGATCTCCTCCTCTGGTCACGAAGCGCCGATGCCCTGGCCACGACCTCGCGTGACCTGGCCGAACGCCACGGGGTGCGCGTGGAGCACGTCGCCGCCGATGCCACCGACCCGTCCGCCGCTCGTGCGGTCGCCGAGGCGGCCGAGGCCTTCGGCACGGTCGACATCCTCGTCTCGAACGCGGGAGGCCCGCCAACCTCCGACCCGACCGCGACCGACCCCGAGGCATGGCATCGAGCCTTCCAGCTCCTGGCCGCGACGCCGATCGAGCTCGCGACACGGCTGCTGCCCGGCATGCGCGAGCGCGGATGGGGTCGCGTCATCAGCATCCTGTCGAGCGGCGTCCGCCAGCCGATCACCGACCTCGTGTACTCGAACGCCGGACGCTCGGCCCTCGCAGCCTGGCTGAAGACGACGGCCCGCGTGGTGGCGGCCGAAGGCGTGACGATCAACGGCGTGCTGCCCGGGCGCATCGCCACGCCCCGCATCCAGCAGCTCGACTCGGGCCGGGCGGAGCTGGAGCACACGACCGAGGAGCGGGTCCGGGCGGCGCACCTCGCCACGATTCCGGCAGGCCGGTACGGCCGCCCGGAGGAGCTCGGGGCGCTCGTCGCCTTCCTCGCCTCGGAGCGCGCCTCGTACGTCACCGGCCAGCTGGTGGCCGTCGACGGAGGGCTGATCGCCGGGGTGTAATCTCCGGCGATGGACGAACGGGAGGCGGCCCTGCGCCGCGCGGCCGAGATCGGCCTCGACTACCTGGCCGGCCTGGATGGTCGACACGTCGGGCCGCGGACGGACGCCTCCGCCATCGCCGAGCGTATCGGCGGGCCTGTGCCCGACGCCGGGACCGATCCCGTGCGGGTGATCGAGGAGCTCGCCGCCGACGTCGATCCCGGCATCGTCGCCTCGTTGGGCCCGCGCTACTTCGGCTTCGTCATCGGCGGCCAGCTGCCGGCGGCGGCCGGGGCCGATTGGCTGACCACCGCCTGGGGCCAGAACGCCGCGCTCCATGCCCTCTCGCCGGCGGCGGCCGCCACCGAGGAGGTGGCCGGTCGATGGATGCTGGAGCTGCTCGGACTCCCCGCGGGCGCATCCATCGGCCTCCCGACCGGCGCGGGCCTCGGGAACGCGATCGGGATGGCGGCCGGACGCCACGCGCTCCTCGAACGAGCCGGCTGGGACGTGGAGGCCCGTGGGCTGTACGGGGCGCCGGAGATCACCGTCCTCGTCGGCGACGAGGCGCACGCGACCGTCCTGACCGCGCTCCAGTACCTCGGCCTGGGACGTGACCGGGTCGTCCGGGTGGCCGCCGACGACCAGGGCCGCATGGCCGCCGATGCCGCTCGCGAGGCGATCACCCGCATCGGCGACGGTCCGATCCTCGCCGTCCTCCAGGCCGGCAACGTGAACTCCGGCGCCTTCGACCCGGTGGCCGACGTCGCGGACGCGCTCGCCGCGCATCGGAACGCCTGGATCCACGTCGACGGCGCCTTCGGCCTGTGGGCGGCCGTCTCCCCGGAGCTGTCGCACCTGGTCTCGGGCGTGGACCGGGCCGACTCCTGGTCGACCGATGCGCACAAGTGGCTGAACGTGGGATACGACTGCGGCTTCGTGGCCGTGCGGGACCGCGATGCCCACCGCGCGGCCATGGCGACCTCGGCGTCGTACCTCATGCGCAGCGAGGAGCGTGAGAACTGGGAGTGGACGCTCGACTCCTCGCGTCGGGCGCGCGGCTTCGTCCTGTACGCCGCCATCCGGTCGCTCGGCCGCGAGGGAGTCCGCGTGCTCGTCGAGCGCTGCTGCGCCCTCGCCCGGCGCATGGCGGATCGGCTGCGCGAGACCGACGGCGTCGAGGTGCTCAACGACGTGGTGCTCAACCAGGTCCTCGTCCGATTCGGCGACTCCGACGAACACACCCGCGCGGTCATCGGCGCGGTCCAGGCCGATGGCACCGCCTGGATGGGAGGCACGACCTGGCAGGGCCGCGCGGCCATGCGGATCAGCGTTTCGAACTGGTCCACCACCGAAGCCGATGCGGACCGCACCGTCGACGCGATCCTGCGGGCTGCCGCCCGGACGAGCTGAGGCCCGGGCTCGCGGCCCGGGCCTCCGTGGGTCGGTGACCGATGATCAGGGAGCCGTCAGCGTGATGCTGTCAAGGATCGGCTGGACCTCCTCTGCGAATGCCTCGATGTCGGTCGGGTCGAGCGTGTCGATCCCGATGAGCATCGCCGTGTCCGCGTCGATCTCGACGAGAATGAGCCGGTGTCGATCGCCGGTTCCGATCCCGAAGCTGTAGCCGGGATGGGTGAACAGCGGGACGAAGGCCCTGTCGAGCTCGGGATCGACGCAGGCGTCCGCGTACGACTCCGATGCCACCACGTCGAGCGTGTACGTCGTGGTGATGCCCGACCCAGGTCTGCCCTGGTTGACGTGTTCGCCCACGAGCTCAAGGCCCGGATGGGCTCGGACCCACTCCGCGAGCGCCCCGGCCGACGAGCCGATGGTCTCGTCCGCGACCTCCTCGCTGCAGTCCATGCGGGCGGCCCGCGGATTCGCGCTCAGCCAGATGCTATCCGGGCAGTCGATGCAGCTGAGACTGCCGTCCTCGTCGTAGGCGTTGGCGCGCATCAACGTGTAGAAATGCCGGCGATCGTCGGCATTCGCCCAGCCGTCGGGGACCTCGTACGTCAACGCTCCGTGGCGGCTGATCTGCTGCCCGAGCTCTGTGACGTACGGGTCGAAGAACAGCGAGGATTGCATCCCGGCTTCGAGATCGCCGAGACACCAGTTCCCCGTGTTCCGGCATGCGCTCCGGCGCCATTCGCCAACGAGGGCCTCGGCCCGGGACGCGCAGTCATCGTCGCCGGAGACGATGGTCAGCACCGTTCCACCCGGCGAGAGCGAGTAGGGATAGTTCCCGACGTCACCTTCGGCGCACTCAGTGGTATCGGTCACGGTCTCGAGGCGCAGCACGCCGGACTCGACGACGCTGGCCGCTGAGATGAGCGCCGCCTGGTCGATGCCGGTCCACACACGGAGGACGCGCGCGGTGAGATCCAGGACGAGGCGATCATCCACCTCGATCCCGGGCACATCACGGGTCGCGCCGATGAAGATGTGCTGCAGCTCGTCGTCGAGGGCCCCAGACGCCGGACTGGTGTCCGGTCCCGGCGACGATTGATCCGCGGGGGACGACCGATCCGTGGGGTTCGGGAGAGGTTCCTGGGTTCCCACGTTCTGGAGGATGCCGTAGCCGAGGGCCACGGCCATGGCAAGCACCGCAGCGGCGATGCCGAATCGAACGATGAGGTTCATGTCGGGTCTCCGCGCCGGCCACCGAGCGGCCGGTCGCTGTTCGGTCACGTCGACGACGGCCAGCGCCCGGTCGAGCACGTGCCCGCCTGGCTCGTCTGGCTCGTCGTGCAGCCACGACCGGATGAGGGGCGCGATGTCACGATCGGTGGTCACGGGGTCGACTCCCACGCGGTCGAGCGTGCGTCGGAATCGCGTGCCGCGCGCAGACCGCGCATCGCGTAGTGCAGTCGCGAGTAGACCGTCCCGGTCGGGATGCCGATCAACTCGGCGACCCGATCGAGCGGCAGGTCCAGGTAGTGATGGAGAACCACCACCGCCCGGTGCTCGAGCGTGAGCCTGCGAAAGGCCGATTCGAGCTGATCGCGATCGATGACCGAGCTCAGGCCATCGGCCGCGATCGGCGCATCCGTCGGCAGCAGCCGAAGGTTGGGTGCCCAGCGGCGCTCCTTCCGGCCCTCTGCGTAGCAGGCGCGCACGAGGAGCCGATACGACCACGCCTCGAAGCGGGCGGGATCACGGAGCTTGGGGAGGTCCTGCCAGATCGCGACCAGCGCCTGCTGGGTCGCGTCCTCGGCGAGATCGATGTCGCGCAGGATCCGGCGCGCCACCCCCAGGAACCGATCGACGATCCCGGCGGCCAGGACGCTGTACGCGTCCCGGTCGCCTCGCTGGGCTCGGATCACCAGATCGGTTTCCATGGCGGTTCCCCATCCGGCACCGACTCGGATCGGTGCCTTCACAGGGTATGTGCCGTGTCAGCCGTCCTGCCCTTCAATCTCCGGTTCGGCCCGCGAGCGGGCGGCGCATGGCGACCAGGTCGTGGTCACCATCGGGGAGGCGCTCCCGGCCGACGACCTCGTACCCTCGGCGCCGGTAGAACGCGACGTTCTCATCGAGGTCCGTGTCGAGCGCGCATGGGAGGCCGAGCCCCTCCGCCCAGGCGTGCCCGGCGTCGAGGAGCGCCGTGGCGATGCCTCGGCGACGATGCGCCGGCAGCACGCCGAGCATGTCGAGATAGACGTGCCGGTCGGGTCGCGACACGGCGCG
>DATHTR010000020.1:0-52927 GCA_035463095.1 Candidatus Angelobacter sp.
GGCATCCCGCTCATCGACGCGTAGGCGACGACCCGATTGAGCGCACCCTCGAGCTCGCGGACGTTGCTCACGACCTTGCGAGCGATGAACTCGATGACCTCCGAGGGGATGAGGTGCAGCTGGTCCTCCGCCTTGGACCGCAGGATCGCGATCCGGGTCTCCAGGTCGGGCGGCGTGAGATCCGCGATGAGGCCCCACTCGAATCGGCTGCGCAGCCGCTCCTCGAGGGTGGTGATTGCCTTCGGGGGCCGATCCGAGCTCAGCACGACCTGCTTGCCGGCCTCGTGGATGGCGTTGAAGGTGTGGAAGAACTCTTCCTGCGTCCGCTCCCGCTCGGCGATGAACTGGATGTCGTCGATGAGAAGGACGTCGATGCGCCGGTATCGGCCCCGGAAGTCCTCCATCTTCTGCTCGCGGATCGAGTTGATGAAGTCGTTGGTGAACTTCTCGCTCGTCGCGTACAGGATCCGCTTGCGAGGGAACTTCGCCGCCACCGCGTTGCCGATGGCGTGCATCAGGTGCGTCTTGCCGAGACCGACCCCTCCGTACAGGAACAGGGGGTTGTACGCGTGGCCGGGCCGCTCGGCGACGCTCAGCGCGGCGGCGTGGGCCAGCCGGTTTGCCGAGCCGACGATGAAGTTCATGAAGGTGTAGCGGCTGTTGAGATTGACCGCGTTGCCGCCGGCCGAGAGCGGCGGCATCTGGACCTGCGCCTCCTCGTCGACCTGCTCGGGCACCGGGCCCGAGGCGTCCGCGACGACGAACTCGACCTGGACCGATCCGCCGACGACGCGCGCGAGGGTCTGGCTGATCAACGGCCGATAGCGGTTGTCGAGCCAGTCGCGTGCGAATCCGTTCGGAGCGCTGATGCGATAGCGGTTGTCGTCGATCTCGACGAGGTCGGTGTCCTTCAGCCAGGTCTCGAAGTTCGCCGGTGAGAGGCTGACCTGCAGCTCGCCGAGGGCGGCGCGCCACACCTGCTTCGCATCCATCAATCGAATGTCTCCGAGCCGATCCGGGTGCCCCGGTTCCGGGGCGTTGAGTCCGTCACCCCATGGCCCAAATCGGACGTCGAATCGGGTCGAGACCGGGCGGTCCGGGCCGGGGGTCGGGCCACTATAGCAGCGCCCGAAACGGCCGGGCAACGCATCGGGACCATTGGCCGGAGCCGCCGGCCGGCCCTGGAGTTTGACCCTGCTTCGTGGCACGGCTAGAATCGCGAACCAGAGCGAGACGGGCCACCCGATTGGTATGTGACAGGCTGGCGGAACGCCAGCCGTTCGTGTGTTTGGTGGCCGGAATCGCGAACGTTGAACGAGGAAACGGCACGCACCCATGAAGAGGACGTATCAGCCCAAGAAGCGCGCGCGGAAGCGCGAGCATGGCTTCATGGCCCGCATGGCCACCAAGGGCGGTCGCCGCGTGCTCGCTCGTCGTCGAGCCAAGGGGCGCAAGCGGCTGACCGCCTGATCGTCGATCGGGCCCCCGAGCCGATGCCTGCGCTGCCGATGCTTCGGCGCCGGGCCGACTTCGAGGCCATCGGCCGTGGCGGAACCGCGCGCTCGACTCCGCTCCTGGTCCTGCGATCGCTGCGGACCGATCGGACCGAGACGCGCATCGGCCTGTCGACTCCCCGGACGCTCGGAGGCGCCGTTCAGCGCAACCGGGTGCGACGTCGCCTGCGCGAGCTGGTGCGGACGCGACTGGGGCGAATCGGTCCCGGATGGGACCTGCTCCTCATCGCGCGGCCTTCCGCCGGGAACGCCACGCAGACCGAGTTGGGTGAGGCGATCGACGCACTCCTGGCTCGGTCGGACATCGGGAGATGAAGACAATCGGTTTGGGTCTGATCGTCGCGTACCAGAAGCTCACGCGGTGGATGCCGCCGAGCTGTCGCTACCATCCGACCTGCTCCGACTACACCTACCAGGCGATCGAGAAGCACGGGCTGCTGCGCGGCTCGTGGATGGGCGCGAAGCGCATCGGTCGCTGCAACCCGTTCCACCCGGGCGGCTACGACCCGGTGAAGTGAGAGAGCGAATTTGGGCCTGATCATCGGCTTCCTGGGGATCGAGCACTTCACCCCGCCGTGGGACCTGTTCTTCCTCCCACTCTTCAACCTGCTGATCGCCGTCTACGAGATCCCGTTCTTCGACTTCGCGCTGGCGATCATCGTCTTCACCATCGTCATTCGGACGATCCTGGCGCCGCTCTTCATCAAGCAGATCCGCTCGCAGAAGGAGATGCAGCGGATGCAGCCGCTCATCCGCGAGGTGCAGCGGAAGCACAAGGGCAACCGCCAGAAGATCTCCGAGGAGACGATGGCGCTCTACAAGGAGCACGGGGTCAACCCGGCCGCCGGCTGCCTCCCCGTCATCCTGCAGCTGCCGATCCTGTTCGCGCTCTACCAGGCCCTCATCCGTGCGTCGGGCATCATCCAGGGCTTCAACCCCGACGACGGGAACCGGGCGGCGTTCGAGGCGCTCCAGGCGGCGAACCTGGTCAGCCCGGTGGAAGGGCGGACCGATTGGTACCGGACCGCGGTCGACGGGGCCTGCAACCTGCCGGAGTTCAACCAGCTTCCGCAGTTCCTCCCGTTGAACTGCCAGCTCATCGACCCGATCAAGCTCGACACCCACGTCGACACCACGGTCGGTTGGCTCCTCAACCTCGATCTGGCCCAGATCGACACCGTCTTCGCGCTCCCGCTGTTCGGTGGGTTCGCGCTCTCCCTCCTGGCCGTCATCGCCGCCATCCTGCAGTTCGTGCAGGTGAAGATGACGAGCCCGCGCCCGAATGCCGACGACCCCACCTCGTCGATGACGAACACGATGATCTACACGTTCCCGCTGCTGACGATCATCTGGGGCGGCATCTTCCCGAGCGGTCTGATCCTCTACTGGATCGTGTACACCGCGTATCTCGTGGTGCAGCAGTACCTGATCATGGGATGGGGGAACCTCTTCCCGCTCTTCGGCTGGCAGCCCGGATGGGCGCCGCCACCGGCCACTCCCGAGCCGCCGAAGCGGATCGCCGAGTCGCGCGAGGAGCCGGACGAGCCCCCTCAACCCGAGAAGCAACGCGCCCCCTCGTCGGGCGGGAGCCGCGGCACCGCGCGGCCCGCGAGCCGACGGTCGAGCGCCAAGAAGCGAGGCCGTAAGCGATGACCTTCCGTGAGTTCACCGGAAAGAACGTAGAAGAGGCGATCCGCGCCGCCATGGCGGAGTTCAGCGCGGACCTTGGCGATCTCGACATCGAGATCCTCTCCCAGGGCAGCCGTGGGATCCTCGGCGTCGGCGGGGAGGAGGCGCGCATCCTGGCCGCGCCGAAGTCGGCGGTCGAGGCAGCCGAGACCGTCCGCGAGGCACCGGCGCCCCAGCCTGTCGCAGCCGCTGATCCGTCCGACGGCACCGAGTCACCCGCGCGCCGCGGGCGCGGCGGTCGCGGCTCTGGCCGCACGGCGCGACCCCGCGACGAGGAGGCGAGCGAGCCCGCCACGACCGAGGCTTCGGAGGTCGGTCAGGAGGAGGTCGCGACAGAGACGGAGCCATTCGATTCGGGCAGTGCGCCGTCTCGCGAGGACGGCGAGCGTCGCACCCGCGGCGGCCGTGGGCGCGGAGGCCGTGGGCGCACCGGGCGCGACCGCGATGGGCGCGGCGACCGCGATGGACGCAGCGACCGCCCCACGCGCGAGCCCCGCGAGCCGCGGGAGGCGCGCGGGGACCGAGGCGGCCGGGAGCCGTCACCATTCGTCTCGGGCCGGCCGATCGAGGAGCTGTCGGACGAGGAGCGCGCCACCCTGGAGACGGCGCGGACCGTGTTGAGCGAGATGCTCTCCCTGATGGGCGTGCAGGGCACCGTCGAGGTCGCCTCCGGCGGAGAGACGGCACGACTCAACGTGAAGGGCGACGACCTCGGCTCCCTGATCGGCCGTCGAGGCGAGAAGCTCGCCAGCCTGCAGCACATCGTCAACCTCATCGTCGGGCGCCGCGAGGGGCAGCACCACCGGATCGCGGTGGACGTCGAGAACTATCGCGGCCGACGCGAGGAGCAGCTGCGGGACGTCGCCGACCGGGCGGCGAAGCGCGTGCTCCAGAGCGGCAAGATCATCCAGCTCGAGGCGATGCCGGCGGTCGAACGCCGAATCGTGCACATGGCACTGCTCGAGAACCCGAAGGTTCGCACGCAGAGCGTGGGCGTCGAGCCGAACCGGCGCATCGTGGTCCTGCCAGCCAGCCAGGCCAAGGCCTGAACCGGGGCCCGGCGGGAGCCGGGCCACACGGAGGTGATCGATGGCTGCCGTGGCCTGCGCGGTCGGGCGCCTGGGCGCCGACGGCCCATGGCTCGGATTCGCACCGTCGCTCGAGGATCGGTACGACCTGGTCGTGACCGGCATCTCGCATGCCCACCGCTCGCCGGCGACGGTCGACGACCTGTTGAGCCTGGTGATCGCCTACTTCGAGGACAGCCTCGACGAGCCCCCGGAGGAGCTGGCGGCGACGCATGCCGACATCGCCGCGCTCGTGCGCCACGCGTTGGCGAGCGCCCCCGACGAGAGGCGTGGCGCGCTGCTCGCCGAGGCGGTGGACGCCATCGATGACGGGCTCGCCGCCGACGTCGTGGTCACGGCACTGGCGAGATGCCTGGACGTCGGGGTCGACCCCCTCGACCGACTGCGCGAGCGAGCCGCCGAAGCCGGGTTCGGTCCGGCGGCCGCTCGAGGCTGAGGTCAGGCCTCGGTTCGCCGCTCTTCCGGCGCCGTCTCCGATCGGGTTACCTCTGGCTCCCGATGTGGGTCCATCGACGCCGGCTCGTGCGCGTCATGCGCGTCATGCGCGTCATGCGCATCGGGCGTGTCGGACGCGTCGTGCGCGGCTTCGTGCCGGGACTCGGCGGCGGGGGCCGCCGGCTCGGTCGATGCCGCCGAGCCTGATGCGCCGAAGCGCCACGTGCCGCCCTCGGCCTGCAGCTCCTGCCAACCGGCCCACGCCATCACCAGCGACCCGCCAAGGGCCACGATGAAGGCGAGAGAGGCCATGCCGAAGGCACCGAGAAAGCCGATCCACTGCAGGAGCGTGATGAGGGTCGCGCCCGCGGCGACGAACCCGAGCGCCGCCATGAAGCTGCCCTTGGATCCGGGCAGGACGGTGGTCTTCGACAGCTGTGGCAGGAGCACGACGATCGCCATGCCGATGGCCGCGAGGATGGCGAGCATGAGCAGGCCGCCCCAGCTGCTGACCAGTCCGGCGACGAAGACCGCGATCGCGCCGTAGAGTGCCAGTTGCTCGTTCCGGTTGAGCTTCGAGAGATCCATCTGGTTGACCACACCCTCCGCTGTCCGAGCGTTGCGACCCCCGGTCCGCGCAGGGGACCGTAGCACAGCGGCGCAACCATCCGGCCTCGTGAGGTGGGCGCGCGCGGCTCAGCGGTGGTGGATCCAGTGCATCTCGGGGCGCGCCCCCCGCCAGGGCACCACATCCTCGGTGGCCATGCGCCCGTAGTGGTTCACGAAGTGCGCGCCATGTCGCCGCAGCGCATCGACCGCCGCCAGTCGCAGGTGGGCCTCGGGAACCCGGAGCACGACGACCGCGCGGTCATCGGCCAGTGCGGCCTCGTACCAGGCAAGGTCGACGGCCTGGTCGACCGCGATGAACGACAGGAAGCGCATCGCCCGACGCATCGGTCCTCCCCGCGATCGCGCGGCGAATCGAGCCAGGCCGTTCGGCCCCTGCAGCAGCTCGGTTCGATCCGACCCGATGCCGGCATCGGTCAGGGATCGGAGGACGGCGGAGGTGGCGGCCGGATCGTCGACGACGGCCAGGAGGCGATTGGTCGTCGTGATCGGCTCAGCATCGGCAGGGGTCATGGCACCGCGGCTGGAGGGTGGAATGGTGGAGATGGGGGAGAATCGAACTCCCCGTCCAGAACACGTTCCCCGAGAACTTCCTACAGGCATTTCCGGCCTACTTGGCGTTTCGCGTTGCGGACCCCCGACCGGCGGGGTGCCTCGCGTGCTATCCGGTGGTGCCTCGCGGCTCTTTGACGCCACTCACCGGAGTCGGTGACGCCGCACCTCCCCTGATGACATCTTCGCGGTCCGGGGAGGTGAGACCGCGTCGATGCTCACTGCCTAAGCAGCGAGGGCGTAACTGTCGTTGCCAGTTACAGGCGTGCCCGCTTTTTTACGAGGCCTGCGAGCAACCTCGGCCTGCGATTCCCGGTTCACGGGCCCTGTCGAAACCTGACATCCCCACGAACCGATACGACGGTCATTCTAGCAGACCGATGCGTCGATGTGAACACCTGTTCGATGCGGCGGCGTGGTTCGGTCGGCCAGGATCGCTCCATGTGACGAACGTCCCGCGGGGCCTGTCCTGCGCGCGCAATGTCACCTTCAGGTGATGTTCCAGAGCATGATTCGCACCTCCGCGAGCACTTCGAGCGCTTCGGCGTCACATGGCGTCGACAACCGGCACCCCGCCGGCCCTCTGCGTGCAATCTGCCTCCTGGAGCGGTCCGCGTCTCGGCCGCCGCCGGGCCTTCTTAGAGCTTGATGCGACCCGCGCTCTTGGCCTCGCGCTGCAGCTCGCGCCGCATGTCCCGCTCGGCGATGGTGCGGCGCTTGTCGTGCGCCTTCTTGCCGCGTCCCACGCCGATCTCGAGCTTCGCGACGCCGCGCGTGAGGTACAGCTTGAGCGGCACGATCGTCAGCCCCTTGGCGCCCTGCAGGCCGACGAGCTCCGCGATCTGGTCGCGGTGGAGCAGGAGCTTCCGGGTCCGGGTCGGCGCGTGGTTGTACCGGTTGCCCTGGGCGTACTCCGCGATGTGGGCTCCGATGAGCCACGCCTCGCCGCGCTCGATGCGCACGTACGCCTCGGCGATGTTCACCTTGTGGGCCCGTACCGACTTGATCTCGGTGCCGGTCAGCGCGATGCCCGCCTCGAGGGTCTCCTCGATGGCGTAGTCGTGGCGGGCGCGACGGTTGATCGCGATCGTCTCGTCTGGCATCGGTGATCGGGCTCCAGCGGCTCAGAGAATGCGGGCATGGAAAGAGCCGACCCTTCGGCCGGCTCTTCCCGTCGCTACACCACTCGAGGCTGTGTTAGCGAACCGCCTCGGTGGTGGCGTGCTTGGAACTACTCACGTGCACACCACCTCCTTTCGTTGGCGGCGATGCTAGCAGATGGATCGAGGCCCGACAATGCCGACCACCGCCGGCAGCCCCGCGGACACCCCGGGGTCGTGGACGGGTGGCGCTGGCGCGACCCGGGCCGTCGGCTGCTCCGCCAGGAACTCGAGCGCTGCGTCGAGCACCGGGTCCTCGCCGGGGGGTGTCTCCGCCGGTCGCTCGACGAGGATGTCCGGGGCGATCCCATCGGGAGCCACGCTGTTGTGCTGCGGGGTGAACCAGCGGCTGATGGTGATGCGCACGCCGCCCTCGTTCTCGAGGCGACCCCAGACCTGGACGGTGTCCTTGCCGAAGGTCGGCTCGCCGATGAGGGTCGCCCGTCCGGCCTCCTTGAGCGCGGCCGCCACGATCTCCGAGGCCGATGCGGACCCGGCGTTCACGAGGAGCACGACCGGCAGGTCCGAGTCCGTGGCGACTCCGTCGCCGGTGGCCCGGTACTCGCGGACGTTCTCGCCCGCCGACTCCTGGGTGAAGATCAGGCCCGAGTCCAGGAACTGGCTGGCGATCTTCTGCGCGGCGTCGATATAGCCGCCGGGGTTGTTGCGCAGGTCGAACACGATCTGATCGGCGCCCTGCTCGAGGAGGTCGCGCAGGCCGGCCTCGAACTGGTCCGCGGCCGGAGCGGAGAAGCCGTTGAGCTGGATGTAGCCGATGTGCCCGTCGATGAGCTCGGTCTGCACCTCCCGCATCTCGATCTCGGCGCGCGTGATGGTGAGATCGAACGGCTCCTCGCCGTCTCGCTCGATGGTGAGGGTGACGTCCGTCCCGGACTCGCCGCGAATGCGACTGATCTGGTCGTTCATGGCGCTGCCGTTCACCGATTCGCCGTCCACGGCCAGGACCACGTCGCCCGCCAGGAGGCCGGCGCGCTCGGCCGGGGACCCGGACAGCGGCGCCACGACCACGAGCCGGCAGGTGGCGCTGAACTGCGCGCAGCTCCCCGACTGCGCCGGATCGTCGACGTTGCGGATGCTCATCTCGGCGCCGATTCCGCTGAACGTGCCGGACAGGTCGCCGAGCGCGCGTTGGTACTGCTCGGGCGCCATGTAGCCCGAGTACGGATCCTCGACCCCGTACTCGAACATGCCGCGGATCGCGCCCTCCGCCAGCTTCTCGGGCTCGAGGGCATCGACGTACTCGCGCTGCAGCTTGTCGTACGCCTCGCAGAAGCTCGTGAACGCCTCGTCCGGCGCGGCACAGCTCGCGGTTCCGCCGCCCCCGCCGCCGGCGGCCAGGTAGCCGCCGACGAAGAGCAGGGCACCGACCACCGCGGCCAGCGCGAGCGAGACGATCCAGGCCAGCGTCCCCGGCCCGGTGGATGAGCGCGCCGGTGGCGTCGGCGGGTTGGTGTCGATCATGGGAGCTTTCGAGTCTAGCAATCCCGCGCCCGGCGTCCGGTAGCGGGCAGGTTGAGAATTCGCTATCCGGAGGCGGCGAGGTACGAGCGCACGCTGATCCACGAGCCGAGCGCGCCAACCCCCAGGCCGACAGCGAACAGCATCAGCGAGATCGTGGTCAGGAACTGGGTGCTCACCGCGGTGGGCATCTGGAACACGCTGACCATCACCGGCTGGATCGGCTCCCAGATGGCGGCCACCAGCACGATCGTGACGACGGCGCCGATGAGGCCGCACAGGATGCCCTCCAGGATGAACGGCCAGCGAATGAAGGAGTCCGATGCGCCCACCAGGCGCATGATCTCGATCTCGTTCGATCGGCTGTACACCGCGATCCGGATGGTGTTGATGATCATGAACAGGACCGTCAGCCCCACCAGGCCGACAGCCACCAGGCCGATGGTGCGGATCAGGTTGATGATGCCGAGCAGGGTGTCGTACTCGGCCTGCTTGGTCAGGATGCGGACGACGTGCGGGCTCTCGGACAGCCGGCTCGCGATCACCGATGACGCGTTCGGATCGGTCGGGCTGATCTCGAGGCTTGCGAACAGGGTGATGCTGGCGTCGGCGCCACCGAGGTCGAGCTCCTGCCCCTGCTCGCGGTACGACTCGCGGAGCCGATCCATCGCCTGGTCGGGGGACACGTAGGTGACCGAGGCGACGTCCGGATAGGCCTCCACCTCGTCGATGAGCGCACGACGGTCGGCGGCCGGAAGGTCGTCCACGAGCCTGGCGGTGACGGCCACCTTGCCCTCGATGAATTCGAGGCCGGAGTTCAGCCCGGCGATCACGATCGCCAGGGCCGCCAGCAGGACGAGCATCAGGATCACGGTGGCCGTGGCGGCCAGGCTCATCATCGCGTTCCGCCAGAACCCCTGCCAGGCCCGCACCACGCTGAAGCCGATGAAGCGCGCGAAGGCCATCGGTCAGTACTCGCGCTCGTAGGCGGCGGCGGCCTCGTCGCGAACCAGGTGCCCGTTCTCGAGGGCCAGCACCCGCCGTCGCATGGCGTTGACGATCTCCTGGTTGTGGGTGGCCATGAGCACGGTGGTGCCGAGCTGGTTGATCTGGATCAGGAGCTGGATGATCTCCCAGCTCGTCACCGGGTCGAGGTTGCCGGTCGGCTCGTCGGCGATGAGGATGGCCGGGTCGTGGACCAGCGCACGGGCGATCGCCGTGCGCTGCTGCTCGCCACCGGACAGCTGGGTCGGCAGATGATGAGCGTGCTCCTGCAGCCCGACCAGGCTGAGGAGCCGTGGAACACGCTCCCGGACGAGGCGGGCCGAGGCGCCGGTGACGTCGAGCGCGAAGGCGACGTTCTCCCACACCGTCTTGTTCGGCAGCAGGCGGAAGTCCTGGAACACGATGCCGATGCGCCGTCGCAACGACGGCACCTGGCCGCGGCGCATGCGCAGCAGGTCTCGACCGGCGACCGTCACGCGCCCGTGGGTCGGCAGCTGCTCGCGGATGAGGAGCCGGATGAACGTGCTCTTTCCGGCACCGGACGGGCCGACGAGGAAGACGAAGTCGCCGCGCGGGATCGCGACGTTGACGTCGGCCAGGGCGACCTTCCCGTTGGGGTAGGTCATCCCGACGTCGACCATGCTGATGACGGGCGCGTCGGGGTCGTCGATCCGGGCTCGTCGGCGCAGGAGGGCTGTCATCGGTTCGGGCCCGATGGTACGCGATGCCGCCGCCTCGCGGTCCTGCCCCTGCGGGCCTCCTGCCGCGCGGTCGGAATGCACCCGTGCCGGCACGGGGCGAGCGTCGAGCGATCCAGATTCCCACCAGGAGAACCCGAGCCGAGCTGCAGTCGGTCGCTGCGCGCCGGATGTCCATCGAGCGGCAGATCTGGCACCAGATCCGGCGGCGCATTCCCCGCGGGACCGCCTCGCGCCTGCCGCAGGCTCCCGGGGTGGGCATGTGGCGACGAAACCGGGCCGAGCCCGAGTCGGTCCTCGGCCGACGTCATGCGGCCGGCGCGGGATCCCCGTCTCCGGCACCGACCCGCCAGCGCAGGTAGCCCTCCATGAAGGCGTCGAGGTCGCCGTCGAGCACCCCCGTCGGGTTCGAGGTCTCCACGCCGGTCCGCAGGTCCTTGACCATCGTGTACGGCTGGAGCACGTACGAGCGGATCTGGTTGCCCCAGCCGGCCTCGACGTGCTCACCGCGAAGGCGCGCGAGCTCCGCATCCCGCTCCTCCTGCTGCCGCTCGACCAGCTTCGCGCGCAGCACGGCCATGGCGCGGTCGCGGTTCTGATGCTGGCTCCGCTCGCTCTGGACGGCGACCACGATCCCGGTCGGCTCG
This sequence comes from Candidatus Angelobacter sp., assembly GCA_035463095.1. GTDB lineage: Bacteria > Chloroflexota > Limnocylindria > QHBO01 > QHBO01 > JACDBZ01. The sequence continues at coordinate 10,895 of DATHTR010000020.1, forward strand.
TGCGTGATGCGCACCGCGGAGTCGGTCTTGTTGACGTGCTGGCCGCCGGCGCCCGACGCTCGGTACGTGTCGACCCGGAGGTCCTTCTCGTCGATCTGGACCTCGGCGTCCTCGGGCACCTCGGGCATGACCTCGACCAGCGCGAAGCTCGTGTGCCGTCGCTTCTGGGAGTCATACGGGCTGATCCGGACGAGACGGTGCACGCCGCGCTCGCTCCGCAGCCGGCCATAGGCCCAGCGGCCGTCGACGCTGAAGCTCACGCTCTTCAGGCCGGCCTCCTCGCCCTCGGTCGCCTCCAGGATCTCGGTCGCGTAGCGGTTGCGCTCGGCCCAGCGCAGGTACATCCGCAGCAGCATCTCGGCCCAGTCCTGGCTCTCCGTGCCACCGGCGCCGGCGTGCACGGAGATGATGGCGCCTCGCTCGTCCAACGGCTCGGACAGGAGGAGCTGCTGCTCCATTCGGCCCCAGTCTGCCTGGAGTCCGGCCAGATCACGCTCGAGATCGGGCAACAGGGATGCCCCCTCCTCGAGATCGGCGGCCGCCATCTCGGCCATCTCCGCCAGTCCGCTTGCGCGATCAGCCAGGGATCGCCAGCTCTCGATCTCGGAGCGGAGCTCCTCGGCGCGTCGCATGGTCTGCTGCGCCTGCGCAGGATCGTTCCACAGGTCGGGATCGGCCGAGCGTTCCGTCAGCTCGGCGAGCTCGGACTCCTTCGCGGGGAGGTCAAAGGCGCACCGACGTGTCGTCGACGAGGCCCGCCAGGCGGCGAGCCTCGTCCCTAATTGCGTCCAACCGAGGCGACCATCGGCAGCTCGGCCATCTCGGCCAGGCGGTTCTGCTTCGTCCGGACCTTGGCCGGGTTGACGCACGGGCAGTAGTTCTGCCGGGGGCAGACCCCGCAGTTCCCGTCGCAGTTCAACGTCACGGCGTAGCTGCAGCGCATGCAGTCACGCTCGCACATGATGAGGTCTTCGTACGGGAGGTCGGGGTCTCGGAAGCGAGTGACCGGTGGGAGGTGGGCCGCCGTACTGACGGGGAGTGGGACGGAGACCCTCTGGGGTGCGGTCAACTGCTTCAACGATTCCCTCCACCGAGCCTGGAGATGCGCGAGGTCCGAGCTGCCCCGCGTGCATCGTTGGGCTCCATCGTAGCGCCAAGATCGGAGAGCGCAACCCCGCACGATGGTCCGGTGTGCCACCATGGCCGTCCCATGCCCGATCCGTTCTTCCTCATCCTCGGCGTCATCGCCGTGGCGTGCGTGATCCTGTTCCCGATCCGCCTGTGGCGGCAGAAGCGGCGTCGGCCCGGCCTCGACGACGATCCGGGTGGCGACCCGGTCCCGCTCGCCCCGCCGAAGCGCCGCGACTCCGACTAGACAACCGTCGCCGGTGCCCGCTCGGCATCGGGCGTGGGTCCGCTGGAAGTGACGTAGACGCACGCGGCGGTTGGATGGCGTGCGCGCCGTCGTGGGTGGGTGACGCGTCGGAGCACGAGCAGCCCGACCCGCTGCCCCTCGTGCGCGCCGGTGTCACCCGCAGCCGACGTTCTGCACGTGCGGGCCGCCTCGGGTGCGCTTCGTCACCCGCGGGTGCAGCGCCTGGTCGATCGCCCGATGCATCCGGCATCCTGGCGCGCAGCCACCGGGCGATGCGCGGCGTGCCGTTGTGCCCGATCTATCGGCTGCCGGCCCTCGCGGGAGTCCTGGCGACTATGCGCCGTGGCACTTCTTGTACTTCTTGCCCGATCCGCACCAGCACGGCTCGTTGCGGCCGAGCTTCGGTCCCTGGCGCGCCGGAGCGGCGGCGCCGGCCACGGCCGTCGCGGTGGCGGCCCCGGCCGCGGAGGTGCCGGTACCGGCCACCGGCGCACGGCCCTCGACGACGTTCCGCGCCGCCGGCCGGGGCTGCGCGGGCGTCTGCTGGACCGTCACGCGGAAGACCGTGTGCGTGACGTCGTGGCGAATCGTCGACTTGAGCTCGTCGAACATGCGGTACGCCTCGATCTTGAACTCGTTCAGCGGATCGCGCTGCGAGTAGGCTCGCAGGCCGATGCCGCGGCGCATGTCGTCGATGGCGGTCAGATGCTCCACCCACAGCGTGTCGATCACGCGCAGCAGCACGAGCCGCTCGAGCACCCGCATCGGCTCCTCGCCGGTCTCGGACCGCTTCCGCTCGTACTGGGTTCGGACCAGCTCGCTGAGCCGCTCGGTGAGCTCGGCGGGCTCGCGCACCTCGTCGAGGAACCGGAGCTCGGCCTCGGCCAGCGCCGGCATCATCGTCGTCAGCTGGGCGCGCAGGCCGTCGCGGTTCCACTCGTCGGGGTGGTCGGCCGCCGTGTGCTCAACGACGAGGGCGCCGACTTCGTCCTCGAGCATCGCGACGATGGTCGGGCTCAGGTCGCTCGAACGAAGGATCCGGTTGCGCTCTCGATAGATCGTCTCGCGCTGGCGGTTGATCACGTCGTCGTACTGGACCACGTGCTTGCGCGTGTCGAAGTTGTAGCCCTCCACCCGGGACTGGGCGTTCTCGATGGTCTTGCTCACCATCTTCGACTCGAGCGCGGTGTCCTCGGTGAAGCCGAGGGTCCGCATGATCGACTGCACGCGGTCGGATGCGAACCGGCGCATGAGCTCGTCCTCGAGCGACAGGTAGAACCGGGACGAGCCGGGGTCGCCCTGGCGGCCGGCACGGCCGCGCAGCTGGTTGTCGATGCGTCGCGCCTCGTGCCGCTCGGTGCCCACGATGTGGAGCCCGCCGGCGGCCACGACCCGCTCCTTGTCGGCGGCGCAGATCGCCTCCGCCTCGGCGAGCGCGGCGGCGTACTCCTCCGGCGACGCCTCGAGCAGGTTCGTGCCCTTCTTGTGGAGCAGCTCGCCGGCGAGCACCTCCGGGTTGCCGCCGAGCAGGATGTCCGTGCCGCGGCCGGCCATGTTGGTGGCGATCGTCACCGCACCCGACCGACCGGCCTGGGCGATGATCTCGGCCTCGCGCTCGTGGAACTTGGCGTTCAGGACGTTGTGCTTGATGCCGCGCCGCTTGAGCATGTCGCCGAGCATCTCGCTGACCTCGACGCTGACCGTGCCGACCAGGACGGGCCGGCCGCGCTCGTGCTCCTCGACGATCTCCTCGACCACGGCATTCCACTTCGCCTGCTGCGTCGCGTAGACGAGGTCGGCGTAGTCGCCGCGGATCATGTCACGGTGGGTCGGGATCACGACCACCTCGAGGCCGTAGATCTTCGCGAACTCCTCCGCCTCGGTCTCGGCCGTACCGGTCATGCCGGCGAGCTTGTCGTACATCCGGAAGTAGTTCTGGAACGTGACCGTGGCGAGCGTTCGCTGCTCGCTCTTGACGGCCACGCCCTCCTTGGCCTCGACGGCCTGGTGCAGGCCCTCCGACCATCGGCGACCGGGCATCAGGCGCCCGGTGAACTCGTCGACGATGACGACCTCGCCGTCGCGGATGACATAGTCGCGGTCGCGCTTGTAGAGGACCTCGGCCTTCAGCGCCTGCTCGAGGTGCCGGGCGAGGCTGAAGTCGTCGGCGAACATGTTGTCGACGCCGAGCCAGCGCTCCATCTTGTCGGTGCCGGCCTCGGTGATCGCGACCTGCTTGAACTTCTCGTCGACGACGTAGTCCTCTTCGGCGGTGAGCCGCGGGACGAGCCGGGAGAACTGCTGGTACTTGTCGGCCGATTCCTCCGCCGCGCCGGAGATGATGAGCGGCGTCCGCGCCTCGTCGATGAGGATGTTGTCGACCTCGTCGACGATGCCCATGAAGTGGCCGCGCTGCGCACGGTTCGCCAGGTCGACCACCAGGTTGTCCCGCAGGAAGTCGAAGCCGAACTCGTTGTTCGTCCCGTACGTGACGTCGGCCGCGTATGCCTCGCGCCGCGTGGTCGGCCGAAGGTCGCGCAGCCGCTCGTCGGTGGCCGGGAAGGTCGGGTCGAAGACGAAGGCGCCCTGGTTCTGGATCGATCCGACGCTCATCCCGAGCCGATGGAACATGCTCCCGATCCATTGCGCGTCACGCTTGGCCAGGTAGTCGTTGGTGGTGACCACGTGGACGCCGCGGCCGACGAGGCCGTTGAGGTAGGCGGCCAGCGGACCGACGAACGTCTTGCCCTCGCCGGTCTTCATCTCCGAGATCTGCCCTCGGTGGAGCACGACGCCGCCCATGAGCTGCACGTCGTAGTGCCGCTTGCCGAGGGCACGCACCATTGCCTCGCGGACCGACGCGAAGGCCTCGGGCAGCAGCTCGTCCAGGGCGGCGTTGATCTGCTTGAGCTCTCGCTCGCGCTGCTGCTTGAGCTCGTCGGCCAGCCGCGCGGCGTCCGCGCCGGCAAGGGTCGACTCGGCGGCGTCCTCCTCCGGATCGGTCTCGCGCAGCTCGATCGGCGTCAGGATGTCGCCGATGCTGTCACGCAGCCGCGCCCGAAAGCGGTCGGTCTGCTCGGCGAGCTCGGCGTCGGAGAGGGCCTGGACCTCGGGTTCGAGCGCGTTGATGCGATCGACGATCGCTCCGAGGGCGCGGACCTCGCGCTCGTTGGAGTCCCCCAGGCGGGACAGGAACTTGAACATCGGGAGGCCGAGTATAGCCCCGATCGGGTCCATGCCCTGGGGCGGCCCCTGGCCGGCACGGGCTCAGGATGATGCCCGGGAGTAGGCGTCTCGGTCGCTGCACGGCCCGGCCCGAGCAGGGCGAGCAGAGCCGTCCCGCCGCGCGGATCGCTGGAGGTGACGATCGGCACTCGAGACCGTGCCTGCGTGCGTCCTGTCATACCCAGGTGAGACCTGGGAGCGTGAGGTGCACGCCGGCGTGACGTTCGTGCTCGCTGGTGTCACCTGCGGTCGACGTTCCGCGCGTCCCAACCGCCTCGCGTGCGATCCGTCACATCGGGCGGACGCGGCATGCTGACGACGGGGTTCAGCCGGCGCTCACCCGAAAGGGTGCGGGCTCGGACGCCGCATCGGCGTCATCGGCGTCATCCGCGTCACCGGCGTCATCGGCCGGATCGTCCCAGAAGGTGAGCTCCTCGACCATGGCGTTCTCGGAGCTGAACAGCGCCCCGACGCTCTCACCGCGGTGGATGCGGCGGATGGCCTCGCCGAAGAGCGGCGCCACCGACAGGACGGTGATGCGCGGGTCGTCCGCCGCGGCCGGCAGCGGGATCGTATCGGTCACGATGACCTCGGCCAGGGCGCTGCCCGCGATGCGTTCGAGGGCCGGCGGCGAGAAGATGCCGTGGCTGGCGGCGGCGTAGATCTCGGTCACGTCCTGGCGCTGAAGCGCCTCCACCGTCTCGATCAGCGTGCCGGCGGTGTTCACCTCGTCGTCGACGATGATGCAGCGCTTGCCGCGGACCTCGCCGATGACGTTCATCACGTCGGCTCGATCCACGTTGCCGACACGGCGCTTCTCGACGATCGCGAGTGGCGCGTTCAGCAGCTCCGCGAAGGCGCGTGCCCGCTTCGCGAACCCAAGGTCGGTGACGACCACGAGGTCCTCGAGGTTCTTGGCCTTGACGTAGGCGGCGAGCACGTTGACCGCGGTCAGCTCGTCGACCGGGATGCTGAAGAAGCCCTGGATCTGGCCCTGGTGAAGGTCCATCGTCAGCACCCGATCGGCGCCGGCGACGGTGAGCATGTCGGCCACCAGTCGCGCCGTGATCGGCACGCGCGGCTGGTCCTTCTTGTCCGAGCGTCCGTAGCTGTAGTACGGAATGACCGCCGTGATCCGGCCGGCGCTGGCCCGCTTGAACGCGTCGATCATGATCAGGAGCTCCATGATCGAGTCGTTCACCGGGCGGCTCGTCGGCTGGACGAGGAAGACGTCCTGCTCGCGGACGTTGTCGATGATCCGCACGAAGATGTTCTCGTTCGCGAACTGGAACACCTCGACCGCCCCGATCTCGGTGCCGATGTAGCGGCAGATGCGCTCGGCCAGGGGGCGGTTGGCGTTGCCGGCGTAGATGCTGAACTCGTCGGCGTACACGGCGTCGTCCTCTGCGGCGCTTGGGGTCAGGCTCGGCCGATTCTACCCGACCGTTACCCGGTCACGTCTCTCGCGAACTCGATCCAGCTCTCCATCATGCGAATCTCCTGGTCGCTGCCGATGCCCGCGTGGCCTCCCTCGAGCAGGTCGAGCCGGACCTGCTTGCCGGCAGCGCGCATGTCGTCGACGAACGCCTGCACCGGCCGGAGTGGCGTGCGCGTGTCCTGCGATGGCGTGGTGATGAGGACCGGGGTGTCGAAGCGGTCGACGTAGGTTCGCGGCGATGCCGCGCGATGCAGCTCCGCCGTCTCGGTCCGGTCGCCGCCGAAGAGCGCGCGATCGTAGGCGTCGAGGATGGCGTTCTGGTCCTCGCCCATGAGCAGCCAGTCGGTGATCGGCGCGCCGGCGATCGCCGCCGCGAACGCGCCGGGATGGAGGGCCGGGCACTGCAGGGCCAGGTATCCGCCGTACGAGTAGCCGTTCACGATGATCCGGCTCGGGTCGACGAGGCCGGAGGTCGCGAGCCACTCGCGCCCGGCCATCATGTCGGCCACGTCCACCTCCCCGATGTGGCGGGTGAGTGCCTCCCGGTAGTCGTCGCCGAAGGTGGTCGAGCCGCGGTAGTTGACCGAGAGGAGGGCGTAGCCGCTGTCGACCCACGCCTGGCAGATCGGGCTGAAGCCCGGAGTGGCAACGTAGGTGGGCCCTCCATGACCGTAGAGGACAGCCGGCCATGGGCCCTTGCCCTCGGGTCGCAGGAACCACGCCTGCACCCCGGTTCCGTCGTCGGAGCGCAGCTCGACGTTCTCCCACCTGGCGCCCGGATACGAGTCAGGGACCGCGACGCTCAGAATCGGTCGGGCTGAGGCCGGACCGATCTCCCACACGCCCCATGGGCGGTGCGCATCGCTCCAGATGACGGTGGCCGCGTCGCCATGCAGCTCGTACTGGGACTGTCCCGGTGTCCCGTCCGGGCGAGCCAGCGGCGTCAGGTCCTGGGACTGAGGGTCGAACCAGGCCAGCGCACCGGTGCCTCGGTACCACTGGCTGAGCAGCATGCGCCGCCCATCCGGGCTCCAGTCGACCGGACGCACGTCGCCCGGAAGATCCACCTCGATCAGCTCGACCGCGCCACCCGCCGTCCAGATGCCCGGCCGCAGCCAGCCGCCCCGATGCAGGCCGACGGCGACTCGGTCGCGGTTGATCGCGCCCGGCGTGCTGAGATCGAGCCGATCGATCTCCGTCCCATCCGCTGTCGAGCGCAGAATGGTCCGGGTGTAGAGGCCATCCATCGCCTCCGCGATGGCGACACGCGACCCGTCCGGCGCGAGGACCAGCTCCTGCACCACCCCCTCGGCCGGCATGATGAGCGGCTCCCCGTGGCCGGCGCCGAGGACGGATTGCTCGGTGTCGGTGGCGATGGCCGCGACCAGCACGGTCCCGGAGGCTCGGAGCAGGTAGGCCACGTACGGGTCCATCGCCGGGGTCAGATCGACTGCCGGGCCGCCGCCGAACGGGACCTCGTGCAGGTGGCCGAACTCGGAGCCGGTCGTGTCTCGGTGGTAGACGATCGACGCACCGTCCGGCCGGATCACCGCCTCGAGCACCGCCGTTCCCGAGTCGGAGACCTTCCGCAGCGCTCGGTCGCCGGCGTTCCAGGCATACGCCTCGTCATTGCCTTCGTGGTTGGCGATCACCACGCCGCGCTCGGGGTGCTCGCGAGCGCGCGAGACTCCGGTCACCAGGCCCGCTCGAAATCGGTCGCGCCAGTCCATGCGCGTTCCCTCCGTCAACGGCCCAGGTCATCCATCGGCCGGCCTGGCGCCGATGCTAGGCCGATTCGCCCGTGGGGTCGAGAGGCGAGTCCGCCGTTACTCCGCCTCCGACAGGTCCTCGGGCGGGCGATCGTCGACGAAGACGGTGATCGAGACGATCCGATCGCTCTCGGCCGGCTTCATGACGGTCACGCCCCGCGACGCGCGCCGGTAGCGGTTGATACCGCCGACCTCGGTGCGAAGGATCGTGCCCAGCTCGGTGATGAGCATGAGCTGCTCGTCCTCGCGCCCCACGATGCGGATGGCCGCCACGTCCCCGGTCTCGGCGTTGAGCGAGTTCGCGATCACGCCACCGGTGGCGCGATGCTTCACCGGGAAGTCGGCGATGTCGGTCCGCTTTCCGTACCCCTGCTCGGTCACGACGAGCAGCTGCTCCTCGAGGTGCCGCACGACCTCCATGCCGACGACCTCGTCGTCGCCCTTCAGCCGGATGGCGGTCACGCCCTGGGTGCCTCGGCCGAGCGGCCGGACCTCCGCCTCCTTGAAGCGCGCCGCCTGCCCCTTCTTCGTGGCGATGATGATGTCGTTCTGGCCGTCGGACAGGCCGACCCACTGGAGCTCGTCACCGTCGACGAGGTTGATCGCGATCAGGCCGTTGGCCCGGATCTTCGCGTACTCTTCGAGCGAGGTCTTCTTGATCATCCCGCGGCGGGTCGCCATGACCAGGTAATGGCCCGGCTCGAACTGCGGCAGGCTGATGATGGCGCTGACGTACTCCCGCTGCTCCACCTGCACGCCCGGCAGGTTGATGATCGGCAGGCCCTTGGCCTGGCGGGAGGCATCGGGCAGGGTGTGCACCTTGGTGATGAACACCCGGCCGCGGTTCGTGAAGAACAGGATGTTGTCGTGCGTGTTCGCGACGAGCAGATGGCGGACGGCATCCTCCTCGCGGGTCAGCATGGCGAGCTTGCCGCGCCCACCGCGCCGCTGCGAGCGGAAGGTGCTGATCGGCTGGCGCTTGATGTAGCCCCGCTGGCTGAGCGTGACCACCACGTCCTCGGCCTGGACGAGGTCCTCGGCGGTCAGCTCTCGGTTCGCGTCGGCCTGGATCCGCGTCTTGCGGTCGTCGCCGTACCGCTTCTCGAGGTCCGCCAGCTCGTCCTTGATGACCTGCAGGAGCTTCCGCGGGTTGGCGAGGAGGTCCTCCAGCTCGCTGATGAGCTGGATGATCGCCCGATACTCGTCCTCGATCTTCTTGCGCTCGAGCGCTGCCAGGCGGCGCAGCTGCATCTCCAGGATCGCGTTGGCCTGGACCTCGGTCAGGCCGAACTTCTTCATCAGGGCCGATCGCGCGGCATCGACGTCGGCCGCGGCGCGGATCGTGGCGATGACCTCGTCGAGGTTGTCGAGCGCGATCTTCAGCCCCTCGAGGATGTGGGCCCGCTCCTGCGCCCGCGCCAGCTCGAACTCGGTTCGGCGGCGGACGACGTCCTGCCGATAGGTGATGTAGTGCTCGAGCATCCGCTTGAGGCCGAGCGTCTGCGGCTGGCCGTCGACGAGCGACAGCATGTTGGCGCTGAAGCTGGTCTGGAGGGCCGTGTGCTTGAACAGCTGCTGCATGACGGTGTGCGGCGAGCCGTCGCGCTTCACCTCGATGACGATGCGCATGCCGTCTCTGTCGCTTTCGTCGCGAATGTCGCTTACATCCGTGATCTTCTTCGCGCCGACCAGGTCCGCCATCTTCTCGATGAGGGTCGACTTGTTGACCTGGTACGGGAGCTCGGTCACCACCACCGCCATCCGCCCCGCGCGGATCTCCTCGAACGCGACCTGGCCGCGGATGACCACCCGGCCGCGCCCGGTGGCGTACATGTGCCGGATCGCGTCGATGCGCTCCTTCTCTCCGGTGATCGAGTTGCGCTGCTCCTCGAAGCGGAAGATGGTCCCGCCGGTCGGGAAGTCCGGCCCGGTGACGATCTCGCACAGCTCGTCGACGCTGATCTCCGGGTTGTCGATGAGCGCCCGGATGGCGGTGCACACCTCGGTGAGGTTGTGAGGCGGAATGTTGGTGGCCATGCCGACCGCGATTCCCGACGAGCCGTTCACGAGCAGGTTCGGCAGCTTCGATGGGAGGACCGTCGGCTGGCGGAGCCGGCCGTCGTAGTTGTCGACGAAGTCGACGGTGTCCTTCTCGATGTCGGCGAGCATCTCGTCGCTGATCGAGGCCATCCGAGCCTCGGTGTACCGCATCGCCGCGGGCGGATCCCCGTCCACCGACCCGAAGTTGCCCTGGCCGTCCACGAGCGGATAGCGCAGGCTGAAGTCCTGGGCCAGCCGCACCAGCGTCTCGTACAGCGCGAGGTCGCCGTGCGGGTGGTACTTCGCCATCGCCTCGCCGACGACGCCGGCGCACTTCCGATAGGCCGCGGTCGAGCGCAGCCCCATCTCGTGCATGGTGTAGAGGATCCGCCGATGCACCGGCTTCAGGCCGTCGCGCACGTCCGGCAGCGCGCGCGCGACGATCACGCTCATCGCGTAGTCGATGTACGCGGTGCGCATCTCGTCCTCGATCGCCACCGGCCGGACGTTGCCGACCCGTTCCATCTCCATCGATCAGTCCCTCTCGTGTCTCAGCGTGGGCACGGCGCTACGTGACGCGCTGCGTCGCGTTTGTCGCATTCATTCGCCACCGGTCCCGGGCGCGGCTCCGTATCGCTCCTTCAGAGCGGCCTTCTGGCTCGGGGTGGCGCCGAGGTAGCGACCGCTGCCCTCCGCCACCAGGCGGCCGTCGCTCGCACGGACCTCGCCTCGCACCTGGTAGATCCGGCGCCGGCGCTCGACCACCTCCCCGGTGGCCACCAGCTCCTCGCCGGGCGACGCGGGCGACCGGTAGCGGATCGTCATCTCGGCCGTGACGGCCCAGGAGTCGAAGCTCGACGGAGCCCACGCCATCACCTCGTCCAGCAGCGTGGCGATGATCCCGCCGTGCGCCTTGTCGCTCCAGCCGACGTAGTCGTCGCCGACGGTCCAGGCCGCCCGCGCCGTTCCCTCACCGAACTCGATGTGCAGCCCCATCCCGATCGGGTTCGTGGTCCCGCAGGCGAAGCAATGGTGATCGGCGAACGCGTACCGGCGGCCGTCGGCCGCGACCACCTCGCGGTTCGTGCCGATGCCGCCGACCTGCTTCTCCATCGTTACCAGGGGTTGTCCCCCTCCTCGGCGTCGTACTCGTCCGCGCCCCACTCGTCGGCCTCCGAGCGCCGGAGGCAGTGGTTCGCGATGGCCAGCGCGAAGGCGTGGCTGACGGCGTACGAATCTCGCAGCATGTTCACCGCCTCGCGGCGGTCGCCGACCCCGTTGGCCTCGAGCAGCTCGCACCACTCGTCGAGGGACCGGCCGGTCTTCTGATGCACCTGCCGGATGTCGGCGGCGTGTCGTGACGGCATCGTCTGAGAGCCTCTCTCGTATCGGTTCCGACTCAGATGTCCAGGTTGCGGACCTTGCGAGCCTCACCGCGAATGAAGTCGCGGCGCGGCTCCACCTTCTCCCCCATGAGCGTGCTGAAGATCTCGTCGGCCTCGGCGGCGTCGCTGACCTCGACGCGCAGCAGGGTCCGCGTGTCGGGGTTCATCGTCGTCTCCCAGAGCTGGTCGGCGTTCATCTCGCCGAGGCCCTTGAAGCGCTGGACGCTGACGTTCTTGGTCCTGCCGTCGCGTGACAGCTCCTTGACCGCGGCCTCCCGCTCCTTCTCGTTGGCAGCGTAGCGGGTCACCTTGCCGGTGCTCACCCGGTACAGCGGCGGCTGGCAGATGTAGAGGTACCCGTTGGCGATGACCTCGGGCATGTGCCGGTAGAAGAAGGTGAGCAGCAGGGTGCTGATGTGCGCGCCGTCGACATCCGCGTCGGACAGCAGGCAGATGCGGTGATAGCGCAGCTTGCCGATGTCGAACGTCTCGCCGATGCCGGCGCCGAGGGCGATGACCAGGGGCCGGATCTTGTCCGAGGACAGGACGCGGTCGAGGCGCGCCTTCTCGACGTTCAGCATCTTTCCGAACATCGGCAGGATGGCCTGGAAGCGCCGATCCCGGCCCTGCTTGGCCGATCCGCCGGCCGAGTCTCCCTCCACGATGTAGAGCTCCGATCGTGCCGGGTCGCGCTCCTGGCAGTCGGCCAGCTTGCCGGGAAGGGCCATGCCCTCGAGCGCGCCCTTGCGGATGACGAGGTCGCGTGCCTTGCGGGCCGCCTCGCGCGCTCGGGCCGCGGTCAGGCACTTCTCGATGATCCGTCGGCCGTCGGCCGGGTTCTCCTCCAGGTGCTGGACGATGCCCTCGGTGACCACGTTCTGGACGATGCCCTTGATGTCGGCATTGCCCAGCTTCGCCTTCGTCTGCCCCTCGAACTGCGGATCGGTCAGCTTGACGCTGATCACCGCGGTGAGGCCCTCGCGAACGTCGTCGCCGGAGAGATTCGCCTCCTTCTCCGAGAGGGTGCCCGACTTGCGGGCCCACGTGTTCAGCGAGCTGGTCAGGGCGGCCCGGAAGCCGGCCACGTGCGTGCCGCCGTCGACGGTATGGATGTTGTTCGCGAAGGCGATCACGTTCTCGGCGAAGCCGTCGTTGTACTGGAGCGCCACCTCGACGTTCGTCGAGTCCACGAGCCGCTCGACGTAGATCGGGCGCCCGTTGAGCACGTCGCGCCGGCGATTCAGGTGCCGGACGAAGCTCGTCACGCCGCCCTGGAAGAAGAAGTTCTTCTCGCGATCGACGCGCTCGTCGCGCAGCCGGATCCAGAGGCCCTTGTTCAGGTAGGCGGACTCGCGGAGGCGAGTGCTGATCGTCTCCCAGGAGAAGTCGAGCGTCTCGAACATCTCCGCATCGGGCGTGAAGAAGGTGCGCGTGCCGTGCTGGCGCTTCCAGCCGTCATCGAGCCCGCGATTCGCCTCGGCCGCGCCGCCACTCGGCTTCACCGGACCCTGCGGGATGCCGCGCACGTACTCCTGGACGTAGCGCTTCTTGTCGCGCAGGACCTCGACCCGCATCTGCGAGCTCAGCGCATTGACGACGGAGACGCCGACGCCGTGGAGGCCGCCCGAAACCTTGTAGCCACCCCCGCCGAACTTCCCGCCCGCGTGCAGCACGGTCATGATGACCTCGAGGGCGCTCTTGCCGGTCGCATGCCTGTCCACCGGGATGCCGCGGCCGTCGTCGACCACCTCGCACCGGCCGTCGGCATGGATCGTCACGTCGATCCGTGTCGCCTGGTTGGCCATCGCCTCGTCGATGCTGTTGTCGACGACCTCCCAGACGAGCTGGTGGAGGCCGCGGGCATCGGTCGATCCGATGTACATGCCGGGTCGCTTGCGAACCGCCTGCAGGCCCTCGAGGACCTGGATGTTGGCGGCGGTGTAGCTGCCGGACGCCTTGCTGCGCGCCTTGGGCGCTCCCTGGACGGTCATGCGGGAACGGTCATGCGGATGGGACAACCTCGTGGTCTGGCTGGACCGATGCGTCGCCGGCGGCCGGGCCGCCCGCGCCGCGGGTGATGATCGAGTAGATGCGGTCGAGCTCCTCGTCCGAGTAGAAGTCGATGACGAGCCGCCCGCCGCGACGGGTGCGCTGAATGCCGACCCTGGTGGCGAGCACGCCGCGCAGCTGCGCCTCCAGGTCCTGCAGATCATGCCCGATCGGGGCCGATCGCCGGGGGCCTGGCTGCTCGGCACGCTTGCGCCGCACGAGCTCCTCGGTCTGACGCACCGACAGCCCGCGCTCCAGCACGACCGCCAGCACGGCGCGCTGCAGCTCGGGAACGGTGATGGCGGCGAGGGCGCGGCCGTGCCCCTCGCTGATGCGCCCTTCGACGATGGCGGCCTGGGTCACCGGCGCCAGGTCCAGCAGCCGCAGGGCGTTGCTGATCGCGACACGGCTCTTGCCCACCTGGCGGGCGACCGCCTCGTGCGTCAGCCCGAATCGGTCGATCAGCTCCCGGTAGGCCGTCGCGGTCTCGATGGCATTGAGGTCCTCGCGCTGGATGTTCTCGATAAGCGCGAGCTCCAGGGACGCCTCCCCGGAGTCCTCGTCGCGCAGGACGGCCGGGATCGTCTCGAGGCCGGCGAGGCGGGCGGCCCGCAGTCGGCGCTCGCCGGCGATGAGCTGCCAGCCGCCGTCGGCCAGGGCCCGGACCACGATCGGCTGGATCACGCCGTGCACCGCGATCGAGGCGGCCAGCTCGCCGAGCTGGCCGTCGTCGAAGGCCAACCGCGGCTGGTTCGGGTTGCGCTCGACGCGGTCGAGCGGCAGCTGGAGGACGCCGCGCTCCTCCTGCGTCGACGGGATGAGGGCGTCCAGGCCACGGCCCAGGCCGAACGCGCCATGTCGCGGCGACGTGCTAGCCACGGGCAACCACCTCCCCGGCGAGCTCCCGGTACGCGGACGCCCCACGCGAGCCGGGGTCGTAGAGGGCGATCGGAAGCCCGTGGCTCGGTGCCTCGGACAACCGCACGGATCGGGGCACCACCGTGCGGTAGACCGTCCCGTTCATGTGACGCCGGACCTCGTCGGCGACCTGGGCCGACAGCCGGGTCCGGGCGTCGTACATGGTGAGCAGCACGCCCTCGAGCTCGAGGCGCGGATTGAGGCCCTCGCGGACCCGTCGGATCGTGTTCACCAGCTGGCTCAGTCCCTCCAGGGCGTAGTACTCGGTCTGGATCGGGATCAGTACCCCGTCCGCCGCCGTCAGCGCGTTCACGGTGAGCAGACCGAGCGACGGTGGACAGTCGATCAGCACGCGCTCGTACCGATCCTCGAGGCCGCCCAGGCTGGCCGCGAGCCGACGCTCCCGTGCCGGAACGCCCACCAGCTCGATCTCCGCCCCCGACAGCGCGGGCGTCGAGGGCACGAGGTCGAGTCCGTCGACGGTGGTGCTCACGATGAGCTCACCGATGGGGGCGCGATCCACGAGCGCGTCGTACGCCGAGCGCTCGATGGATCGACGATCCACCCCGAGGCCGCTCGTGGCGTTCCCCTGAGGATCGAGATCGATGACGAGGGTGCGTGTCCCAGAGAGAGCGAGGTAGGCCGCCAGGTTGATCACCGTGGTCGTCTTGCCGACGCCGCCCTTCTGGTTCGTGCAGGCCGTGACTCGAACCACGAGCACTCCGCTGCGAGTTCAGAATGGGCACCCCCATTCTACCAGCAATCACGGGTTCCCGGCCCCGGGCGCGCGTGAGAGTTATCCACACCGCAGGGCGCGAACGGATGTTTCACGTGAAGCAATCGGGCCCTGTGGAACGCGTGCCGATCTCCGTATACTCGAGTGCGAATCCATCGATCCCCGGGGACGGCGTCATCTGGTATCTGCATCCACTGCTCGCGTTTCTGGTCGGCGTCGTCCACGCGGCGCTCGCGCCGGTGATCGTCATCGCCGGCGTCAAGCCCAACCTGGTCCTCGTCGCCGTCGTGCTGGTCACCGCCACGCTCGGATTCCTGCCGGGCATCATGTGGGCGTTCGTCGGCGGGCTGAGCGCCAACCTCCTGGTCGGAGAGCCGCTCGGCTCGATTCCCCTCGCCCTGCTGGTGGTGTCCGCACTCGTCGCCGGCGGCGGCCGGCTGCTCGGCCGCATGAACTGGGCGTATCCGGTCGTTGCGGCGTTCGCCGGATCGGTGGTGGCCGACCTCGGCTCGCTCCTGCTCGGCCAGCTCGTGTCGGACGCTCCGCTCCTGCTGGGGCTGCCGACGGACCTCGTGCTGGCCGCCGCCGTGCTGAACGCGGGGATCGCCGCCGTCCTGCTGCTTCCCACGCGGCTCCTGGTCGCCCGATACGCGGCCGACGAGGCTCCGGCCTGGTGAGCTGATGGCCGACCTGAACGACGGTCGCGTCGACCTCCATCGCTCGCCCGCCAGGTTCCTTGCGCTGGCGATCCTGATGGCCCTCCTGCTCGTCGTGCTCGGCGGCCGGCTGTTCCAGCTCCAGGTCCTGAGCGGCGATGTCTACGCGCGGCGCGCGGCGGCGGAGCGGACCGCGGAGGTTCCGCTGCCGGCGCCCCGTGGCCTGGTGTTCGACCGCGCCGGGCGGCCGATCGCGGTGAACTCGCCGTCGTGGACGGTGAAGATCCGCCCTGCGGACCTGCGGGAGGGGCAGCGCAGCCGGGTTCTCGCCCGCGTGGCCGAGATCACGGGGGCGCCCGCCACGACGCTTCGTCAGCGCCTCGAGGCGTTCTCCGGCAGCCCGTACGACCTCGTCCCGATCGAACGCGGCGTCACCCGCGAGGCCGCCCTGCTCATCGGCGAGGAGTCCCAGCGCCTGCCGGGTGTGGTGGTCGAGGTCGACGCCATTCGCCAGTACCTCGACGAGTCCGGCGTCGTGGCCGGCGAGCTGCTCGCGCACGCGGTGGGCTACACCGGACCGGTCAATCGCGCCGAGCTCACCGAGCTGGCCGGGCAGGGCTACCTCCGGGACGACGTGATCGGGAAGACCGGCGTCGAGGCCGCCTTCGAGCGCGAGCTGCGCGGAACCTTTGGTGCGCAGCTCGTCCAGCGCGACGCGTCCGGGCGCCAGCTGCGCGTCATCGAGACCATCGAGGAGCCGGTGCCCGGCACGAACCTCATGCTCACGATCGACGCCGAGATCCAGCGCCAGGCGGAGGATGCCCTGCGCTGGGGCATGGACGTGGCGGACGTGAGCCAGGGCGTGGTGATGGTGATGAACCCCCAGACCGGCGAGGTGCTGGCGATGGTCTCGCTGCCCGCCTACGACAACAACCGCTTCGCTCGCGGCATCAGCACCGACGAGTTCAACGTCTACCTGGCCGATCCGAACCGGCCCCTGCGCAACCACGCGATCAGCGACATCTACCCGCCGGGCTCGACCTACAAGCTGGTGACCGGCATCGCGGCGCTCGAGGAGGGCGTGACGACGGCGGGACGCGAGTGGCCGACCTACGGCTGCTACCAGATCCCGGGGGCGCCGGAGGGCGAGTGCCTGTACGACTGGAACCGCCAGGGCTTCGGGCCGCTCGACATGGTCGACGCGTTCGCGAAGAGCTCGGACACGTACTTCTACCAGATGGCCATTCACACCGGCATCGACCCGCTGGCCGAGTGGGCCCACGAGCTCGGCTATGGCATGCGGAGCGGGATCCGGCTCCCCGGCGAGGAGCCCGGCATCATCGCCAGCACCGCCTGGGCGCGGGCGCAGGGACGGGCAGGGGTGTTCACGGGCGAGCTGGCGCAGGCCGGCATCGGCCAGAACGTGATCGCCGTCACCCCGCTCCAGGTGCTGAACTCCTACGCCGCGCTGGCCAACGGTGGTGATCTCATGCGACCGATGATCGTGCGCGGCGAGACCGATGCCGCCGGCACGCTCTTCCGCGAGTACCAGCCGGAGGTGATGCACCGCATCGGTGCATCCGACGACACGCTGCAGACGATGCGCATCGGCGCTCGCGAGGTGATCACCTCGGGGCATGCCTACAACATCCGCGATCTCGACCTGCCCGGTGCCCTGTCCGGCAAGACCGGCACAGCCGAGTTCGGCGAGCTGACCGAGGAGGGCACCCTTCCCTTCCACTCGTGGTTCGTGGCCTACCTGCCCAGCGCGGCCGGCGCCACCGACGCGGAGCTCGCCGTGGTCGCCTTCAACTACTCCGCGGTGGTGCCGGGCAACGTCTCCGCCGAGGTGGTCAAGTACTTCCTCCAGATGCACTTCGACCTCGACCAGGACCTGCGCCTCGATCCCCGCGACTTCAGCCTCGTGACGGCGAACTGAGATGGGCGTCGCGACTGCAACCTTTGTTGAGTCCGTCAAGGCCCGCGACTGGCGCCACTTCGACGTCCAGCTGCTCGTCTACGTCCTGCTCCTCATCGCCGTCGGGCTGGCGGTGGGCTACTCGACCGAGTTCGGCGCCCCGGCCGGTGCCGGGATGCGCGAGACCACCAAGACGCTGATCTGGGCCTCCATCGGGCTGACGCTCTTCTTCGTGGCCTCCAGCATCGACTATCACTGGCTGCGCACGCTGGTGGTGCCCGTGTACGCGGCGGTCATCGCGTTGCTCGTCCTCACCAGCCTGGTCGGCACCAGCCTGTTCGGCGCCCAGATGTCGGTGACGGTCGCGGGCCTGGACTTCCAGTTCAGCGAGGTCAGCAAGGTGCTCATGATCGTCGTCCTTGCCGCGTACCTGGCGGGGCGTCGCGAGCGCGTGAGCCGCCTGTCCACGATCCTCGTCGCCGGCGCCCTCATGGCCGTGCCGACCTACCTCGTCTACGAGCAGCCCGACCTCGGCACCGCGCTCGTCTTCGTGGCCATCCTGGGGGGCATGCTGTTCATGGCTGGCGCCAGCCTCGGCTGGCTCGGCCTCATGGTCGGCGGCGTGATCGCTGCCGCGCCGGTCGCGGTCGGCCTGCTCCAGGAGTACCAGCGCCAGCGGCTGTTCTGCTTCCTGGACCCGTACGCCGACCCGCAGGGGGCGTGCTACCAGCTCGTCCAGTCGCTGAACGCGGTCGGATCGGGAAGCTGGCTGGGCCGCGGGCTGACGGTCGGTGGCGAGGAGCTGCGCAGCTACCTGCCGGTCCAGTCCTCGGACTTCATCTTCGCGGTGCTGGCCGAGGACCTCGGGTTCGTGGGCGGCATCCTGCTGCTGATCCTGTTCGGCTTGGTGCTGTGGCGCATCCTGCTCATCGGCTGGCAGGCGCGCGACGCCTTCGGGATGCTCATCGCGGTCGGGCTGGCGTCGATGCTGCTCTTCCAGGTGGTCGTGAACATCGGCATGGCCATCGGCATCATGCCGGTGACCGGCATCCCGCTGCCGCTGGTGAGCTACGGCGGATCGAGCATGGTCAGCCTGCTGTTCGGCCTGGGCATCCTCCAGTCGGTCCGCATGCGCAGCCACAAGCCCGCGCTGTAGGCCGGGATCAGCGCGCGAGCGGCTCCTCGGACATCGGTTCGCCGGGAGCCTCAGCCCCGGTCCCTTCCGATGCGTCGGGCGTCCCGGGCGGCTCGGGCTCGACCGGCGATCGCTTCGAGCGAGTGACGAGCGCGAAGGCCTCGGCCGGTGGCAGCCCACCGAAGCGCTGGAAGCCGTATCGGTACAGGTCGCGCCCGGCGGCCACGGTGGGTGCGGCCAGGATCGCGCCGCCGATGCCGAACAGGGCGCCGCCCACGATGAGGGAGACGATGAGCACCGCGGGATGCAGCTCGACCGCGTCACCCATGACCTTGGGCACCAGGATGTGGTTCTCGAGCTGCTGGATGGCGGTGTACAGGATCGCCGCGGCAAGCGCCGCGGGGAGGCCGATGGTGAAGCCGATGAGGATGGCGGGGATGGCGGCGATGATCGGCCCGATGATCGGGAACCACTCGAGCACTCCCGCGATGAGCGCCAGGATCAGGGTGAACTGCCCGAACTCGGTGAATCCCGCCACGGTGAGGGCGGTGAGGCCGATGACCGTCGCGATGAAGATCGACAGTCCCAGGAGCAGCTGGCCGCGGACCCACCGGCCGCCCACGCGCCCGAGCAGGGCGATCAGGTTCTCGGTGTCGGCGCGCCAGGGAGGGGGCATGGCCCCGGCCACGGATCGGCTGAAGCCCTCGCGGTCCTTCAGGACGAAGAAGAGCCAGACCGGGACCACGATCAGGCCGAGCAGGAACGTCGCCGCTCCGACGAGCGCCGTGATCGTGGGCGCGACGAGGCCGCGCAGGATGTCCGCGATCGTCTCGCCCGTGCCGCGGATCTGCTCGTCGATCATCGTCCGCAGCTCGGCTGGCAGCGGGAGCCCCCGGTACCAGCGCTCGATGCTCTGCTCGATCTCGAAGACCGCGGCGCCGAGCTCCGGGAGCTGCTCCACGAACTCACGCGCCTGGCGATTGATCGGCGGCAGGACGTAGGCAACCAGCCCGTACACCACCGCGACCAGCGCGACGTAGGTGATCACGACCCCGGCCCAGCGAGGCACCCCGCGGCGGGCCAGGAAGGTGACCCCCGGATCGAGGACGAAGACCAGCGCCAGGCCGATGAAGAAGGCCGGCAGCGCGCCGCGTGCGGACCACAGCAGCCAGGCCACGACGGTGATCATCGCCAGCGCGAAGAGCGCCTGGCGGTGGCGATGCAGGGACGCCAGCACGTCGGCCATTGGCGCGCATGCTACCCGGCGCTCTGGTCCTTCGGCGCATCCGCGGGTACGATCGGGGCTCCATGACGAACCGAACCCCCGATGCCCCGCCTCGCCAGCGGTGGCAGATCCTGTTCAGCCGCGCCGCACCGGCGCTCCGCATGCGCCAGGCCGACCTCGTGAACGAGCTCGAGCGCGCCTTCCGCGATGCGGGCCTGCCGCTCGCCTACACCCATGCCAAGAAGCCTCGACCGCGGATCAAGCTGGCCGCGAACCTGCCCGTCGGCATCGAGCTGCGGGGAGAGGTGGTCGAGGCCCACTTCGACGACCTCGTACCGCTCGATCGCATCCAGGCCGCGGGCGAGCTGTTCCCCGACGGGATCGGGCTGCTCGACGCGAAGGAGGTCTGGCACGGCTTCCCCTCGGCGGCGTCGCAGCTGCGCGGCGCGGAGTACGAGGTCGAGGTCGGCGGAGACGAGACCCTGACCTCCGACGCCCTGCGGGGCGCCGTGGTGCGACTGCTCGGGGCGGACGAGCTGGCCGGCAAGCGGCGTCGCGGCGAGAGCGAGCGTCGCAGCGACGCGGGCGACCGCGACCTGCGCCCGCTCATCGAGGACGTGGAGATCCTCGAGGTGGACGACGAGGCGCACACGGCACGGCTGCGGGCCGTGCTCCGGCTGGACGCCAGCGGGGCCGGCCGGCCCGAGGACGTCGTGCACGCGCTCGACCTGCCGCTCCGGGTCGCCAAGGCGGTCCGGACCCGCCTCCTCTTCGTTGACACTCCCCCCATCGCCCGATAGACTTCACGCTCCCGCGGGCTGAGCACTCGGCCCGCCTTCGTGTGCCCGACGCTCCACGCGCGGCGCAACAGCAGCAGTGACCCAGGAGAGCAGCATGTACGCCGTCGTCAGCAGCGGCGGGAAGCAGTACCGCGTCGAGGCCGGCAGCGAGCTCACGCTCGAGCGCCTGTCGGACGAGGCCGGGAGCACGATCACCTTCGATCGCGTCCTGCTCGTCGGCGACGGCGAGGACGTGACGATCGGGACGCCGACGGTCCAGGGGGCCAGCGTGAACGGGACCGTGCTCGGCGAGGTACTCGGACCGAAGCTGATCGTGTTCAAGTTCAAGCAGAAGGCGACCTACCGTCGCAAGAACGGCCATCGGCAGCACCTGACCCGCGTGCGGATCGACGGGATCAGCGCCGGCGGGAAGGCGTCGAAGAGCGCCGGCAGCACCAAGGCGGATGCCGGCCAGCCGGAATCCGAGAAGGCGGCGGCGCCGAAGGCCCCGAAGACGGCGGAGAAGAAGGTCGCCAAGAAGGCCACCACGCGCACCCGCGCGTCGAAGGCGGAAGCCTCCGGCGACGAGAAGAAGCCGGCCACGCGCAAGCGGACGACGAAGGCCAAGGCTGCCGAGGCCGAGGAGTAACCGATGGCACACAAGAAGGCTGGCTCGTCCAGCAAGAACGGCCGCGACAGCGCCGGCAAGCGGCTCGGCGTCAAGCGCGGCGACGGGCAGCACGTCCTGGCCGGCACGATCATCGTCCGGCAGCGCGGCAGCACGTTCCATCCCGGCCCGAATGTCGGGATGGGCAAGGACTACACGCTCTTCGCCACCAGCGAGGGCAAGGTCCGCTTCACTCACCAGGCACGTAACAAGAAGCGCGTCAGCGTCGAGGCCCTCGAGGCCGCGAGCGCCTGAAGCGCCGGAGCACCAGTCCCATGAAGGCCGAAGTCCATCCCCAGTACCACCAGGCGCGGGTTCACTGCGTCTGTGGCAACGAGTTCACCGTCGGCTCGACCGTCGAGTCGATCCGCGTCGAGGTCTGCAACAAGTGCCACCCGTTCTTCACCGGCACGCAGAACATCGTCGACACCGCCGGTCAGGTCGAGCGGTTCCAGAAGCGCCTGGAACGCTCCCTCCGCTGACCGCGCCCGGGACCGTCTGAGGATGCGCCGGCTTCCGTTCCGGTGGCCGGCGCCGATGGCGTCCCACCTCTTCTTCCTCATCCCCGAGCTGCTGATCGCGGCCGGCCCGCTCGTCATCGGTGCGTTCACCGACGCCCAGGGCCGGCGGCGATTCCGCATGCCCGACTTCTTCTACGGCGGGCAGGCCCTGATCGAGGGCGTCATGATGCGCGGCCGCACGACCGTGGCCATGAGCGTCCGTCCACCCTCGGGCGAGATCGTCACGCTGTCGGAGCCGCTGCCGGCCGCCCTCTCCGCCGACCGGAAGCTCATCAAGATCCCCTTCCTGCGCGGCATGTTCGTCCTGTACGAGACCCTCGTCATCGGCACCAGGATGCTGATGCGCTCGGCGTCGATCGCGGCCGAGGGCGAGGACATCGAGCTCGGCAAGGGGACGATCGCGCTGACGATGGTGTTCAGCATCGGCTTCGCGGTGGCCCTCTTCTTCGTCCTGCCGCTGTTCCTCTCGACGTTCGCGGAGTCGGCCACCGAGTCGGACGTGATCGCGAACGTCGTCGAGGGGCTGATTCGCCTCGTGGTGTTCGTGGCCTACATCGCCGCCATCGGGCTCATGCCCGACATCCGCCGCGTCTTCGCCTACCACGGCGCCGAGCACAAGGCGATCAGTGCCTACGAGGCCGATCGGCCGCTGACGCCGGACGAGGTCGATGCCTTCGGGACCGCGCATACCCGCTGCGGCACGACCTTCATCCTCATCGTGGTCGTCGTCAGCATCTTCTTCTTCACCCTCATCCCGCGCACCGGCGTGCCGCTCTGGGCGCTGATGGCGAGCCGTATCGTCCTGGTGCCCATCATCGCCGCGTTCAGCTACGAGCTCGTCCGCTTCGGGGCGAGGCACTACGGCAACGCCCTCGTCCGCGCCGTGTATGCGCCGGGGCTGTGGCTGCAGTCCCTCACGACGCGGCCGCCGGACCGGCCGATGCTCGAGGTCAGCATCGCCAGCTTGGAGTCGTGCCTCGCGTCCGATCGGGCCGCGAAGGGCGAACCGCCGGCGGCGCCGATGGCCGTCGCCGACCCGACGACCGGCATCACGCCCTGAGCCGGGCGATGATCGACCGGTTGGCGGAGCTCGAGGCGCGCCACGAGGAGATCAGCCGGCAGCTCTCGACCCCCGAAGTGGCCGGCGACCCGGCCCAGCTGGCGGACCTCGGTCGCGAGCTGGCCCGCCTGGATCCGATCGTGGACGGCCTGCGCGAGTGGCGGGCGGTCCGCGACGAGCTCGACGGCGCGCGCGGGATGGCCGGCGACCCGGACGAGGAGATGCGCGCCATGGCGCGCGACGAGGTCGAGCGGCTCAGCGCCCGGAGCGAGCAGCTCGAGGCCGAGCTGCGACGGCACCTCGTGCCGCGCGATCCGAACGATGACCGCAACGTCATCCTCGAGATCCGTGCCGGCGCCGGGGGCGAGGAGGCGTCGCTGTTCGCCGGCGACCTGTACCGGATGTATGCCCGCTATGCGGAGCGTCGTCGCTGGAAGGTCGAGGTGCTCTCGACCTCCGACTCCGAGGCGGGTGGGGTGAAGGAGCTCATCGCGGAGATCCGCGGCGACGGTGCCTACTCGCGGCTGAAGTACGAGTCGGGGGTCCATCGCGTCCAGCGGGTGCCCCAGACCGAGGCGCAGGGGCGGATCCACACCTCCACGGCCACCGTGTCCGTGCTCCCCGAGGCCGACGAGGTCGACGTGAAGATCGACGAGAAGGACCTGCGGGTCGATGTCTACCGCTCGAGCGGCCCGGGCGGCCAGAGCGTGAACACGACCGACTCCGCGGTTCGGATCACTCACCTCCCGACGGGGCTGGCGGTCGCGATCCAGGACGAGAAGAGCCAGCACAAGAACCGAGCCAAGGCGATGAGCGTGCTGCGGTCCCGGCTCCTCGAGCTCGAGCAGGAGCGCCAGGCCGCCGAGCGCGGCGAGGCGCGCCGCTCGCAGATCGGCTCCGGTGAGCGGAGCGAGAAGATCCGGACCTACAACTACCCCGACGACCGCGTCACCGACCACCGCATCGGGCTCACCGTGCATAACCTGCCCGGGTTGCTCGAGGGCGACCTCGACCGAGTGGTCGATCCCCTCACCGAGGCCGACCAGGCCGAGCGGCTGTCCGCCATCGGCGCCGACTGAGGCTGCGCATGCCGCCGACGGTGGCCAGCGCGCTGGCCGACGGCCGCGAGGCGCTTCGGCGAACCGGATCGCCGACCCCCCGGCTGGACGCCGAAGTGCTCCTGGCGCACGTCCTCGGGCGCGACCGATCGTGGCTGCTGGCCCACCCCGAGGCCGCGGTGGATGCCGAGGAGGCCTGGACCGACGCCCTCGCGCGCCGGGTCAGCGGCGAGCCCGTCGCCTACATCCGCGGCTTCAAGGAGTGGCGCTCCCTCCGGATACGGACTGATGCGCGGGCACTCATCCCGCGCCCGGAGACGGAGCTGCTCGCGGAGGCGGCCATCGCGGAGGTCCAGGCGCGCCTTGCGGGGGACCGAACCCCCGTGGTCTGGGAGGTGGCGACCGGGTCGGGGGCCGTTGCCGTCGCCGTGGGGTTGCACTTCCGCGGGGAGCTCGAGGCAGGCCGCCTGCGGCTCGTCGCAAGCGACGTCTCGTCCGACGCGCTGGCTCTCGCCGCCGAGAACCTCGAGGCGCACGGCGTCGAAGCACTCGTCGACCTGATCCGGGCGGACCTCCTCCAGCCGGCCGACGGGATGATGCCGAGGCCGGATGTGGTCATTGCGAATCTCCCCTATGTCGCCAGCGCCGAGGTTGACGAGCGCCGCGGCTCCCTGGGCTTCGAGCCGCGGATCGCGCTGGACGGGGGCACCGATGGCCTGGCGTTCCTGCGGGCGCTGCTGGCTTCGCTGCCGGACCGGGCCGGGGCGGGGGCCACCGCGCTGCTGGAAGTCGGCGTCGGGCAGGCGCCGACGATCGGCGAGCTGGCGCCGACGGGCGCATCGGTGACGGTGGTGCCCGACCTCGCCGGCCTGGACCGGGTGGTGCGGGTCACGCTCCCGGGAAGCGGTCGCCCGGTGGGATAGGCTGTCGACATCCGCAGGAAGGGAATCGGCCATGCGCGGCGACCACCGTCTCGAGATCACCCACGACGCAGAAGAGTGAGGCACGTGAGGTGACCGAGCGATTGGCATCGTCGCCGGAGGGGATCAACCGGGCGGCGGAGCTGCTCGCCGCGGGCGAGCCAGTCGCCTTCCCGACCGACACGGTCTACGGCGTCGGCGTGTCCGCCACCCGTCCGGATCGGCTGGAGGCGCTGTTCGCCCTGAAGGAACGGCCGCTCGATCGGCGCATCCCGCTCCTCGTGGCCTCGCTGATCCACGTCACGGAGCAAGGGTGGGAGGTGGACGACCGCGCACGGAGCCTGGCCGAGCGCTTCTGGCCCGGAGCGCTGACGCTGGTGCTGCCGATGGCCGACGGCACGACCCAGGCCTTCCGGGCGCCGGACCACCCCGTGGCGCTGGCGCTCATCGAGGCGGCCGGACCGATCTACGCGACGAGCGCCAACATCTCCGACCAGCCCGACACCCTCGGCGCCGACGAGGTGCTCATCGCGTTCGCCACGAAGCAGGATCAGCTCGCCGCGGTCGTCGACGGCGGCGCGGTCCCGGGCGGTCGGGCCTCGACGGTGCTCGACCTGTCGGTGACGCCGGCGCGCGTCCTTCGACCCGGCCCGCTGGCGGCGGAGGAGCTCGCATCGGTGATCGAGCTCGCGCCTTGACCTCGAGGCGTATCCTCGGTCCAACGGCGCCGCCTGCGCCGAACCTCGATCCCGGCGCTCACGCCGCCGGCTCGCGAGGCAAAGGGGAACTCCGATTCCTCGGGCGAGTGCATCGTCTCGCCTTCGCGCGGGACGCCGGAGCGTGAGTCCGTCGTTGCCGCGCCGAGCGAAGGAACACGACGATGACGACCCAGAAGACCCTCAAGCGCCGGGTGCGCGCGCGCGCCGCGAAGACCGGCGAGTCCTATACGGCCGCTCGGGCACAGCTCCTCCGTCCGACGCAGGCGCCGATCGACACCAAGGCGCTCGCCGGCGTGAGCGAGGAGGCCATGCTCGGGCGGACCGGCCGCCCCCTGACCGAGTGGTTCGCGATGCTGGACGCCTGGGGCGCGACGGAGCGCACCCACACGCAGATCGCCCGATGGCTGCGTGACGAGCAGGGAGTCGACGGGTGGTGGTCGCAGACGATCACCGTCGCCCACGAGCGCGCGCACGGCCGGCGCGTCCTGCACCAGACCGCCGGTGGCTTCAGCGTCGGCGTGACGCGGACGATGGCCGCCGGAGAGGAGCGCGTGCTGGTCGCGTTCCGTGATTCGTCACGCCGCGCGGAGTGGCTGCCCGACGGCGGCCTCGAGCCGAACGCCGCCTATCGCGGCCGGCGCGGACGGTACGACTGGACGGATCCCCCCTCGCGCGTGTGGGTCGATCTCGTGGCGAAGGCCGACGGCCGAACCGCGGTGACCATCACCCACGAGCGCCTTCCCGACGCCGATGCGGCGGAGCGCACGAAGGGCATGTGGCGCCAGCACCTGGGCGCGCTCAAGGAGCTGCTCGAGAGCGACTAGGCCGCCGCCCGCCCGATGGCGGCGCGTACACTCGGGACATGCGCGTCGCCATCGGCTCCGACCACGCCGGATTCGAGCTCAAGGGGGAGCTGTGCACCCTCCTCGACGAGCTGCGGATCGAGTACCGCGACTTCGGGACGTACAGCGCCGAGACGGTCGACTACCCCGATGTGATCGCGCCCGTCGCGCGGGCGGTGGCGCGTGGTGAGTTCGAGCGCGGCATCGTGCTGGGCGGGAGCGGGACCGGGGAGGCGATCGTGGCGAACAAGGTGCGCGGCATCCGCTGCGTCGAGGCCGCCGATCCGGTGACCGCCCGGCTGGGCCGGGAGCACAACGACGCGAACGTGCTGAGCATGGGGGCCCGGATCATCGGGACCGAGGTGGCGCGCGCCTGCGTCCGCGCCTTCCTGGATGGGGAGTTCAGCGGGGGCCGCCACGTGCCGCGCATCGAGAAGATCGCGCGCCTCGAGGCCGAGGAGGCCCGCGGCTGACGCTGCGTCTCAGCGCCCGCGACCGGTCGCTGCTCTCCGCCGAGTCCGGCGCCGGGGCGGCCTTCGCCATGCGCCTCGTCGTCCGCGCCGCGCAGTCGGTCGGGGCCGAGCGGCTCATCGACATCAGCCGGGCCCACGTCGACTCGTGCCTGTACCACGGCGAGGCGTCGATCGACTTCGTGACCCGCCTGGCCGACGGCGGAGCGCACGTGGCCGTGCCGACCACGCTCAACGTGGGTGCGCTCGACCTGCTCCACCCCGAGCGGTTCCGCGGCGATGCCCGGGTCGCGGAGCGCGGACGGCTGCTCATGGACCGATATCGCGCGCTGGGCGCGCGCCCCACCTACACCTGCGCCCCGTACCAGATCGCCGACGCCCGTCCGCGGCTCGGCGAGCAGGTGGCCTGGGGGGAGTCGAACGCGATCGCGTTCTGCAATTCGGTGCTGGGCGCGCGGACGAACCGGTACGGCGACTTCATCGACGTGGCGGCCGCGATCACGGGCCGTGTGCCGGACGCCGGCCTCCACCGCGCCGAGGCGCGACGCGCGACGCTCGTCTTGCGCCTGGGCGCGGACGTTCCGTCGGTGCTGCGCGATGACGACGCGCTCTTCCCGGTGCTGGGTCTCGTCCTCGGGCGGCGCGCGGGGTCGGCGGTCGCCGCGATCGACGGCCTGGCGCCGAACCAGTCCGAGGACCGGCTCAAGGCGCTGGGTGCCGCCGCGGCATCGTCCGGCGCGGTGGCGATGTTCCACGTGGTGGGATCCACCCCGGAGGCGCCGTCCCTCGACGCGGCGCTCGGCGGCCGGCCGCCGGCGGCGGTCGGGATCGTCGGCCTTGCCGAACTGCGGAGCGCGCGCGACGAGCTTGGCACGCCCGACGGCGAGCGGCTGTCGGCGGTGGCGCTCGGGACCCCCCACGCCTCGCTGGCAGAGCTGGAGCGTGCGGCCGCCATGCTGGGCGATCGCCGGGTCCACGCCGGCGTGGAGCTGCTGATCTCCACCGGCCGGGATGTCCTGGCCCAGGCCGAGGAACGCGGGGCGGCCGGTGACCTGCGTCGGGCCGGCGCGGAGCTCCTGGTCGACACGTGCAGCTATCTCAGCCCGGTCCTGTCCCGGACCGATGGCGTGGTCATGACCGACTCGGCGAAGTGGGCCTGGTACGGGCCGTCGAACATCGGCGCGCGCGCCGTGCTCGGATCGACGGCGGAGTGCATCCGGAGCGCGGTGGCCGGTCGTGTCGTGCGCGACGACGCACGATGGGGCGGCTCATGAGCGCGCGGCGCTCCCCGGCAGCGGTACGCGGCCGGACGCTGGTCCTGGACGAGGGCCTGAGCCTGTGGGGCGGCATGGACCCGGCCAGCGGCGAGCTGATCGACTCGCACCACCCGCAGCGGGGGGCCAGCCTGGCCGGCCGCGTGGTGATCATGCCCTCCGGGCGCGGCTCTTCCTCCTCCGCCTCCGTCCTGGCCGAGGCCGCACGAGCCGGCACCGCGCCGGCGGCATTCGTCCTGGGCGAGCCCGATCTGATCCTGTCGGTGGGTGCGGCCGTGGCCGAGGAGCTCTACGGCACCCGCATCCCGGTGATCGTGCGCAGCGCGGCCCGGCTGGCGCGCATCCCCGACGGCGTCGAGATGATCGTGGGTCCACGCGGCGGCCTGCGCCGGGTCCCGACCCGCGTGATGTCAGCCTGACGAGCGAGCTGCCGATCCCCGGACCGGGCCGATGGTCCCGCTCCCATCGGTCCGTCACGCACTCGACACCTCGCACGCCGCCGCGCAGCGTGGGCGCATGGAGCTCGATCGTTCAGCCGTCGCCGCCCTGGTCGTCGACCTCGGATTCAACCTGGCGCGCGACATCCCGACCGGCGGGCGTGACTCCCTGCTCGCCGTCGCCATCCGCGCCCGTCCCACCGAACGCCACTTCGACCCGGAGCTCGCGCGCTACTGGCGCACCGACGACCACGGCATGGGCAGGCGCGCCGAGATCTCGTTCGGCGCGCCGATGCCGATCGAGCGCCCGTTCTCATGGGGTCCCATCGAGCTCGAGGACCGCTTCGGCATCTCGAACGCCTTCGTCTCGTTCGGCGGAACCCTGTCCGGCTGGCGGCCCGACACGTCGACGCTGATCCTCGCCTTCCGCTCGCCGGGACCGATCCTCCGCCGCGGAGGGCACAGCCAGCCCGCCGACCGCTTCGCCGCGGAGCTGCTGGCCTTCTTCGCGCGGATGATGGTGCCGATCGACTTCATGCCCGGCGCGGAGCGCGCCATCGCGGAGGCTGCACCGCTGGCCCGGTACGCCGCCTTCCTCCACCACGAGATGCGGCGGCTGCGGGCCAGCCGCGAGGTCGTCGAGGCTTACGGGGCGGATGCCCGGATCGTGCGGGCAGAGGCGCTGCGGCTGGCGGCGACCGCACCGGACGCGTGGCTGGCCGGGGAGGCGCTCCTGGAGCGCGTCGGCCTGGATGGTGCGGCGCTCAGAACGGCTTGGCGTACATCAGCCACAGGATGACGAGAAAGGCGACCAGGCCCATCGCGGCGACCGGCAGCGGGTTCCAGGCGGCGATCAGCTGACGCATCCGCTCCGGATCGGGCGCGGTCGGGGGCGCGTCCCCCTTCGCCGGCGCGCCACCGGCAGCCTCGCGGATGGCGGCGATCCGGAGCGTGGCCATCGGCGTCATCGCCCCGCCGACCGCGACGAGGAGCACGAGCGAGATCCAGATCCAGAGCTGGCCCCACCAGTCGCCCATGAACCCGGCCGCGATCCCGCTGAGCAGGCCGATGCCCGCCATGATCATGGCGGGCACCCCGAGGCTGAAGCGCGAGAGCTCGGTCAACGCCCGGACGCGGTCCGGCTCGGTTTCCTCCTTCAGCTTGAACGCCACCGCCATCGAGGTCCCGTGGGCGATGAAGAAGAGCAGGATCGTCGCGGCATGGACGAACACCACCGATGCATAGAGATCCACCCGGCACACCCTCCGTTCGTGTCGTGGAAACCGATTATCCGGGCCGATGTCCACCCCGCTCGCCGTCTACACTCGGAGCATGGACTTCTGGGAGCCGCTCGAGACCGCCGATCCGGAGATCTGGAAGGTCGTCAGGAATGAGGAGGCCCGCACCCGGTCCCACCTCGAGCTCATCGCCAGCGAGAACTACCCATCGCTGGCCGTGCTTCAGGCGATGGGCAGCATCCTCCCCGGCAAGTACGCGGAGGGGTATCCCGGGCGGCGCTACTACGGCGGCTGCGAGGTCGTCGACGTCGCCGAGAACCTCGCTCGCGATCGCGCGAAGGAGCTCTTCGGCGCGGACCACGCCAACGTGCAGCCGCACGCCGGCGCGCAGGCCAACATGGCGGTCTTCCACGCGCTGCTCGAGCGTGGCGACACGGTCCTCGGCCTGTCGCTCGACCAGGGCGGGCACCTGACGCACGGCTCGCCGGTCAACTTCTCGGGGCAGTACTACGACTTCGTCCCGTACCGGGTCGACCGCGAGACGCATCGGATCGACATGGACGAGGTCCGTGCCCTGGCGCGCGAGCGCCGTCCGAAGCTGATCCTGACCGGTGCCACCGCCTATCCGCGCCTCTGGGACTTCGAAGCCTTCCGCGAGATCGCCGACGAGGTCGGGGCCCTGCTCATGTGCGACATGGCGCACTTCGCCGGGCTCGTGGCGGCCGGCATCCACCCCTCGCCGATCCCGCATTGCGACGTGATCACCACCACCACCCACAAGACCCTGCGCGGGCCGCGCGGCGGCATGATCCTGTGCCGCGAGGCGCATGCGAAGGCGATCGACAAGAGCGTCTTTCCCGGCATCCAGGGCGGGCCGCTGATGCACGTCATCGCCGCCAAGGCGGTGGCCTTCCGCGAGGCGACGACCGAGGACTTCCGGGCCGATCAGCAGGCGACGGTCGACAACGCCCGCGTCCTGGCCGCCACCCTGGCCGAGCGCGGCGCGACCATCATCTCCGGCGGGACGGACAACCACCTGATGCTCGTCGACGTGCGTCCGCTGGGCGTGAACGGCAAGGAGGCCGATGCGGCCCTCGGCGAGGTCCGGATCACGGTGAACAAGAACACGATTCCGTACGACCCCGAGAAGCCGATGATCGGCTCCGGCATCCGGGTCGGAACGCCGGCGGTGACATCGCGCGGCATGCGCGAGGCGGAGATGCGCCAGATCGGGGAGCTGATCATCGACGGCATCGCGGCCCGCGAGGACGCCGATGCCCAGGAGGGCGTTCGGCGCCGCGTCGGCGCGATCACCGACCGCTTCGGGGTCCCCGGTCTGCCGGAGACGCGACCGGCCTAGCCGACGACGAAGCCCCGGCCGACGCTCGGCATGATTCGCGGGGCCGTGCGGGACCGCTCCCGGGCGTAGGCCGCCAGCAGCTCGAGCTCCTCGCGGTAGAGCCCCCGCAGCATGCGCGGCACCACCAGGCGCTCCGCGATGGCGCGCGGGCCGGTCGAGGTGAGCTCGGTGTGGATCCGGACCCGGCTCGTGCCGCGCGGCTCGCCCTCGACCAGGAAGGTGGTGACCATCTGCCGCTGGCCGTCGATCTGCGTCTCGGTCAGCACGCGGCCGGGCTCCGGCTCGTCCACCCGGATCCGGGCCGTGCTCGAACGGCCGCCGGCGGTGAGGGTGAAGCGCGCGATCGTCCCGGCGCCGTATCCGCCCTCTTCCACGACGAGATCGCTGAACGCGGCGGGCAGGATGTGCGGGTGGTGCTGGCGGAAGTCGGCGATGTACTCGTGGACGCGGCTCGCCGGCGCGTCGATGCGCCGCTCGGCCGATGCGGTGATCTTCATGCGCCGATCCTCCCGCGCGCCGCGGCCGGGGTCATCGGCCCGGCGGACGGTCCGCCCCTACGTCCTTCGGCCGAGGGCTTCGAGGTCTCGCCGCGGGGAGCCGCGCTGCTCACAGTGCGCCCTCGACGAGCGTTATGAGAGGGCGCCGTCGGTCCGTGCACAACCGGTTCGCCGGGGCGCCGGTTCCCTCGCACACTGCACGCCTGGCGAGCAGTGCGGTGAACGCCGGCTTGCGTTCGTGGCAACGCGCGCCCGACGAGCAGTGCGCCGAACGCGCGCGCCGGATGTGGCGCCGGTCCGCGCCAACCGCCCCATTCGCGCCCGGAAACGGCCTCCGGTATACTCGCGGCGTCCGACCGCTGTGAGTCGAACTCGAAACGATGGCAGAACAACGGCAGAGCTTCGGGCCGGGACGTGTCCTCGCCCAGGTGACCCTCATCGTGGCCCTGCCGCTGCTGGGAGGCGTGGTCGCGGGACTCGTCGCTGACGGGATCTCCGGGACGACGCCCCTCTTCGTGTTGACCGGCATGGCGATCGGCACCCTCGTCACCATCCTGTGGCTGCGCGCGTTCATCACGAGCAACGCGGCGCGCCTGCGCGGAGAGACGCGCGGCGCCCGTGAGACGCCCACGAACGGGAGCGGTGGCGGTCAACAACGGCAGGACTCCGCTGAGCGGCCCTGAGCGCCGCGGCAGCAGCCGGGGCAAGCCCGCCCGACCCCCGTACGGGATCGCGCTGGACCTCGGGATGCGGCTCGGCCTGTCGGTCATCATCGGCATCGGAGCGGGGCTCCTGGTCGACAACTGGCTCGGCACGTCGCCGATCTTCACCCTGATCGGGGTGGCGCTCGGCATCGCCACGGCCATGTACACGATCTGGGATGTCGCCCGCGATCACATGAGATAGGGAGCACAGGTGCCCCACTTCGCAACCGAGGACAGCCTGGTCCACGTCGCGATCCGAGCCGAGGAGCTCGTGCAGATCGGCCCGTTCGTCTTCACGAACAGCATGGTCGGCATCCTCATCGCCACCGCCATCCTGCTCGCCGCCGCGATCTACGTGTCGCGCAACCACGCCGTGGTGCCGGGGCGGATGCAGAGCATCATCGAGATGCCGGTGGACTTCATGGGAGGCATCGTCCGGGCGCAGGGTGGCGAACGCTGGCGGAGCATCGTGCCCCTGATCCTGACCCTGTTCCTGCTGGTCCTGATCGCGAACTGGGTCGGGCTGCTGCCCGGCGTCGGCACCATCGGCGTCAACTGGACCGGGTCGGACGGGGAGACGGTGGTGCACCCGATCATCCGCCCCGCCTCGGCGGACCTGAACTTCACGCTGGCCCTGGCGCTCATCGCCTTCTTCGCGTTCATCACCTGGGGCATCCGCGCGAACGGGGTGCGCGGCTACCTGAAGGAGACCTTCGTGGCCACGCCCGCCTACATGACGCCGATCATGACGCCGATTCACATCGTCAGCGAGCTGAGCCGCCTCATCAGCCTGTCGATGCGTCTGTTCGGCAATGTCTTCGCCGGCGAGGTGCTCCTCGCCGTCATGCTGGCGCTCACCTTCGCGGTGGTGCCGGCCATCTTCCTGGGTCTCGAGATGGTCTTCGGCTTCGTCCAGGCGCTCGTCTTCGCGCTCCTGACGATGACCTACATCACGCTCGCCATGGCCGGCCACGGCAGTCACGACGACGCCCACGACGAGCATGGCGAACCGGCCGACGAGGGGCACGCCCATGCCCCCGGCGGCGCGCTGGACGCGCAGTCCCAGACGTAAGGGCACGACAACCAATCGGGAAGGCTCTCCCCGCAACGAAGAGAGCGCACTGGAGGAATCACACTCGTGGATCTCACCCCCCTCGCCGCTGGTCTCGCGATCGGTCTCGGCGCGCTGGGCCCGGGCATCGGCCTCGGCCTCGGCGTGAGCAAGGCCATGGAGGCTCTCGGCCGCAACCCCGAGGCGTCGGGCGCGATCTTCGTGCCGTACGTGCTCGGCATCGCGCTGACCGAGGCGATCGGCATCTACGCCCTCGTCATCGGCCTCCTCATCCTGTTCGTCTAGGACGCCGGCATGGGCGCCTTCTTCGAAGCCTTCGACGTCAACTGGGTGGGCCTGGGATTCCAGGTCTTCAACTTCCTGCTGCTCCTCTACCTGCTGAATCGGCTCATGTTCAAGCCGCTCCTGGCGCGCATGGACGAGCGGAGCCAGAAGATCGAGAAGGGGCTGGAGGACGCGGAGGCGGCGGCCCGTGACCGCGAGCTCGCCCGCGCCGAGCGCGAGGCGGCGGTGTCCGAGGCGCGCAAGGAGGCGGCCGAGATGATCGCGCGCGCCAACAAGATCGCGGAGGACACCCGCAACGAGATCCTGACCGATGCGCGCACCGAGGCCGAGAAGGTCACGACGCGCGCCCGGGAGGAGATCACCGCGGAGAAGGATCGGGCCATGGCCGAGCTGCGGTCCCAGGTCGCGGACCTGGCGCTCGCCGCCGCCGGCAAGCTCGTCCGCTCCGAGATGGACGACGCCACCCAGCGTCGCCTGGTCGAGGAGTTCCTGGCCGAGGTCCCGGCGGACCCGGCCGCCGCACAGCGGAACCGGAACTGACCGCATGGCACGACGCGACACCGCGGCACGACGCTACGCCGAGGCGGCCTTCGAGATCGGGCGCGCCGACCGCACGCTCGACGCGTGGGAGCGCGACCTCGACCGGCTGCGCTCGGTGCTCGCCGACGAGGAGCTTCGGTCCCTGGCCGAGCACCCGGCGGTGCCCTACGCGGACAAGGAGCGCGTCCTGCGACGGGTCGTCGGCGACGTGAGCGACGAGGCGATGAACCTCGTCCTGCTCATGATCCGGCGCGGCCGTCCCGGGGCGATCGACAGGATGGTCGATCGCTTCGGCGAGCTCGTCCGGCGCGAGCGCGGCATCGCGCTGGCCGAGGTCCGCACCGCGCTCCCGCTCGACGACGAGCAGCGCGAGGCCATCGTGGCGCGGCTGCGCGAGCTGACCGACTCCAAGATCGAGATCAACGAGATCGTCGACGCGTCGCTGATCGGGGGGATCAGCGTGCGCATCGGCGACCGGCTGTACGACGCCAGCGTGCGCACCCGCCTCGAGCGGCTGCGGGCCCGGCTCACCGCCGTCTGAGGCGAAAGAGAGAGTACGAACGAAGATGGCGATTCGATCCGACGAGATCACGTCGATCATCCGAAGCGAGATCAAGGGCTTCGACACCGGGGCCGACGTCAGTGGCGTCGGGACCATCGTCGAGGTCGGCGACGGCATCGCGCAGGTCTACGGCCTGTCCGGCGCCCTCGCCCAGGAGCTGCTCGACTTCGGCAACGGGATCATGGGCATGGCCTTCAACCTCGAGGAGGAGACGGTCGGCGCGCTGATCCTGGGTGACTACACCTCCCTCAAGGAGGGCGACCAGGTCCGCACCACCGGCCGCATCGTGGAGGTGCCGGTCGGCGACGCGCTCATCGGCCGGGTGGTGAACCCGCTCGGCGAGCCGCTCGACGGCAAGGGACCGATCGAGACCGACAGGACACGCCCGGTCGAGCGCATCGCGCCCGGCGTCATCGTGCGCCAGCCGGTCGATACGCCGGTGCAGACCGGCATCAAGGACATCGACTCGATGATCCCCATCGGCCGCGGCCAGCGCGAGCTGATCATCGGCGACCGCCAGACCGGCAAGACGGCGATCGCGATCGACACGATCATCAACCAGAAGGGCCTCGACCTGATCTGCATCTACGTCGCCATCGGCCAGAAGCAGTCGACGGTGGCGCAGGTGGTGGCGCAGCTGGAGGAGGCCGGGGCGATGGAGCACACCATCGTCGTCGTCGCCGGCGCCTCGGACCCGGCGCCGCTCCAGTTCCTGGCGCCGTACGCCGGCGTGGCGATGGGCGAGGAGTTCCTCGACACCGGCCGCGACGCGCTGTGCGTCTACGACGACCTCTCGAAGCACGCCTGGGCCTACCGCCAGGTGTCGCTGCTCATGCGCCGCCCGCCGGGCCGCGAGGCGTTCCCGGGCGACATCTTCTACGCCCACTCCCGCCTCCTCGAGCGCGCCGCGCGCCTGAACGAGGAGCACGGCGGCGGGTCGCTCACCGCGCTGCCGATCATCGAGACCCAGGCCGGCGACGTGTCGGCCTACATCCCGACCAACGTGATCAGCATCACCGACGGGCAGATCTTCCTGCAGTCGGACCTGTTCAACCAGGGCCAGCGACCGGCGGTGAACGCCGGCATCAGCGTCAGCCGGGTGGGCGGCAACGCCCAGATCAAGGCCATGCGCCAGGTGGCCGGCAAGCTGCGCCTGGACCTCGCCCAGTACCGGGAGCTGGCCGCGTTCGCGCAGTTCGCCTCCGACCTGGACAAGGCGACCCGCGACCAGCTGACCCGGGGCCGCGCCCTGACCGAGATCCTCAAGCAGCCGCAGTTCCAGCCGCTGGCGGTCGAGAAGCAGGTGGCCATCATCTGGGCCGCCACCAACGGCTATCTCGACGACATCCAGCCGGAGCGCATCGGCGAGTTCGAGACCGGCTACTACCGCTTCCTGGAGTCGACCTACTCGGACCTGCTGCCGAAGATCGCGGAGGAGAAGACGCTCTCCGACGAGCTCACCGAGCAGCTCGAGAAGGCGACGAAGGAGTACCGCGACCAGTCCGGCTTCGGCGACGAGCCCTCCGACGAGGAGCGCGCGCAGTCGAAGAAGAAGGCCGAGGCCGCCGAGGACGCCGCCGAGGAGAAGCTCGAGGACGACGTCAAGGCCATGAGCGGAGGGACCTCGTAGCCCGATGCCGAGCCTGAAGGACATCCGCGGCCGGATCGGGTCGGTCCGGAACATCGCCCAGATCACCCGGGCGATGGAGATGGTGGCCGCGTCGCGCATGAAGCGCGCGCAGGACGCCATCCTGGCCGCGCGTCCCTACTCGGACGAGCTGCGCTCGGCCCTGCGTCGCGTGGCCGGCGCCGCCGGCGTCACCGAGGAGACCGATCCGCTCCTCGCCCGGCGCCCGATCCGCCGCATCGGCCTGATCGTGATCACCACCGACCGCGGTCTCGCCGGCTCCCTGAACGCGAACGCCATCCGCGCCGTGCTGCGCTGGATCGGCTCACGGCTGGAGTCGGGGTCGGCCGAGGACGCTGGGAGCGTCGAGGTCGAGGCGATCACCGTCGGCCGCAAGGGCCGCGATGCCCTCCGCCGTGCCGGGATCCCGATCGCCGCCCACTTCCCGGGGCTCGGTGATCGGCCCAGCTTCAGCGACGTCACGCCACTGGCGCGTCTCGTGACCGAGGACTTCCTTGCCGAGAAGTACGACGAGATCGCGATCACCTACAGCACCTTCGTGACGACCCTGAGCCAGAAGCCGGAGATCCAGGTCGTCCTTCCCGTGGTGGAGCCCGAGATGGAGGCCGATGAGGAGCGCACGAACGACGAGTACCTCTTCGAGCCCTCGCCCGAGGAGGTCCTCAGCCGGCTCCTGCCGCACTACGTGGCCATCAACATCTACCGCGCCGTCCTCGAGAACAACGCCTCGGAGCAGAGCGCGCGCATGATCGCCATGCGCAACTCGACCGACAACGCGAACGAGCTCATCGAGGACCTGACCCTCGTCTACAACAAGACCCGGCAGGCCACCATCACCCGCGAGATGATCGAGATCGCCTCCGGGGCCGAGGCCCTGGGCGGCTGACCAGCAAGGAGAGATACAGACCGATGGCGACCGGAAAGGTGATCCAGATCACGGGGCCCGTGATCGACGTCGAGTTCCCGCCGGGCGAGCTGCCCGGGATCTACCACGCGCTCGAGATCGAGCGTCCCGCCGAGGCTCGCAAGGCCGATGACTCGCCGGGTGCGGGGGCCGATGGCGACGGCGCGAGCGAGGGCGGGAAGCTCGTGGTCGAGGTGCAGCAGCATCTCGGCAACAACTGGGTCCGTGCGGTCGCCATGTCGAGCACCGACGGGCTGGCCCGCGGCCTCGACGCGGTCGACACCGGCGCGCCGATCAGCGTGCCGGTCGGCGAGCCGACGCTGGGTCGCGTGTTCGACGTGCTCGGCCACCCGATCGACGGCAAGGGCGACGTGACGTCGGAGACGACCCACCCGATCCACCGCGATCCCCCGGCGTTCGACGAGATGGAGACCGAGGCGCAGGTCTTCGAGACCGGCATCAAGGTCATCGACCTCATCGCGCCGTTCAAGCGCGGCGGCAAGGTCGGCGTCTTCGGCGGGGCCGGCGTGGGCAAGACGGTCATCATCCAGGAGCTGATCCGGAACATCGCCGCCGAGCACGGCGGGTACTCGGTGTTCGCCGGCGTCGGCGAGCGGTCGCGCGAGGGGAACGACCTCCTCGGCGAGATGACCGAGTCGGGCGTCATCGACAAGACCGTCATGGTCTTCGGGCAGATGAACGAGCCGCCGGGCGCGCGCCAGCGGGTCGGGCTCACGGCCCTGACCATGGCCGAGTACTTCCGCGACGAGGAGGGGCGCGACATCCTCCTCTTCATCGACAACATCTTCCGCTTCACGCAGGCCGGGTCCGAGGTCTCCGCGCTCCTCGGCCGGATGCCGTCGGCGGTCGGCTACCAGCCGACGCTGGCCACCGAGATGGGCGACCTCCAGGAGCGGATCACCTCGACCAAGAAGGGCTCGATCACCTCGCTGCAGGCCATCTTCGTCCCCGCCGACGACTACACCGACCCCGCGCCGGCCACGACCTTCGGCCACCTCGACTCGACGATCCGCCTCGAGCGCTCGATCGTGGAGCTCGGCATCTACCCGGCGGTCGACCCGTTGACCTCGACCTCGAC
Organism: Candidatus Angelobacter sp.; assembly: GCA_035463095.1. GTDB lineage: Bacteria > Chloroflexota > Limnocylindria > QHBO01 > QHBO01 > JACDBZ01. The sequence continues at coordinate 49,420 of DATHTR010000020.1, forward strand.
CGTGCTCGAGCCGCGGGTCGTGGGCGAGGAGCATTTCAACGTCGCCCGCGAGGTGCAGCGCACCCTGCAGCGCTACAAGGACCTGCAGGACATCATCGCCATCCTCGGCATGGACGAGCTGTCGGAGGACGACAAGGTCACCGTCACGCGCGCACGCCGCCTCCAGCGCTTCATGAGCCAGCCGTTCTTCGTGGGCGAGCAGTTCACCGGGCGCCCCGGCAAGTACGTCGACCTCAAGGAGACCGTGCGCGGCTTCGCCGAGATCCTCGAGGGCAAGCACGACGCGCTGCCCGAGCAGGCCTTCTTCATGGCCGGCCCGATCGAGGACGTCATCGAGAACGCCGAGAAGATGGGGTAGCGACCGATGCCACTGCAGCTCGAGATCGTCTCGCCCGAGCGACGGGCCTACACCGACGAGGTGGACATGGTCATCGTGCCCGGCGTCGATGGTCAGCTCGGCATCCTGCCGAACCACACGCGCCTCATCAGCGCGCTTGGGATCGGCGAGCTGCGCATCAAGAAGGCCGGGACGGAGCAGTCGATGCTCATCTCGGGCGGCTTCGTCGAGGTTCGGCCGGACAAGGTGATCGTCATGGCCGACCTGGCCGAGCATTCCGACGAGATCGACGAGGCCCGAGCCGCCGAGGCTCGCAAGCAGGCCGAGGCGCAGCTCGAGGAGGCGAAGGACCCGGTCGACCTCGCCCGCGTCCGTGCCGCGCTTCAGACCGCGCTCATGCGGGAGCGGATCGCCACGCGCCGCCGGACCCGCGGATAGCTCGGTCGGCCGCGGAGTATCTACCCGATACATTCCGGCGCCTGCACCATGACCCATGCTGACCTGTGAGCAGTGCGGCACGCGGATGCCGCAGCTGCCGGTGAAGATCGAGGTCGTCCGCGAGACCGGCCCCATCGGCCTCCCATCGGACCCGGCTCACGGCGAGACCGTGAACTTCACCCGGCCGTATCGGTTCTGCTCCGCCGATCATCTGTACACCTGGATGCGCGAGCAGCAGATGATGCTCTGCAACCGGATCCCGACGCCGTTCGAGGACGGCATGCAGCCCTACCTGCCGTCACGGCACATGGGCGGGCGCGTGGGCCTGTGCGATGGGCATCACACCGGGCCGCACGAGTGGAAGGAAGCCTGGCCGTCCTGATGGCGCGGCGCCCATCTCCGGTCCACCTCTGCGTCTGGCACGCGCGCCGCTAGACTGCATCGGTCCATGCAGAAGTTCGTCGTCACCGGTGGCGTGCCGCTCACCGGGGAGGTCCGCATCGCCGGCGCCAAGAACGCCGTCCTCAAGATGATGGCCGCCGCCGCCCTGACCGATGAGCCGGTCACGTTGCAGAACGTGCCGCGCATCAGCGACGTGGTCATCCTGCGCGAGCTCATGAGCGACATCGGCTTCGACGTTCGCCGCTCGAACGGGGACGCGCTCGAGATCCGGGCCGTCGAGGCGCCGTGGCCGTTCGTGCCGCTCGAGGCCGCGGTGAAGATGCGCGCCTCCTTCATCCTGCTGGGACCGATGCTGGCGCGCTTCGGCCGGGTCATCCTGCCCAACCCCGGCGGCGACCGGATCGGGCGTCGACCGGTCGACTTCCACGTCGCCGCGATGGAGCAGATGGGCGCCACCATCGCGTACCGCAACGGCTACTACTTCGCCTCCGCGCCGTCCGACGGGTTGCGGGCGGCACACGTCACGTTCCCGCGGGTCACGGTCATGGGCACCGAGAACGTCATGCTGGCCGCCGTCCTGGCGCACGGCACGACGGTGATCGACAACGCGGCGCTCGAGCCGGAGATCGACGACCTCATCGCCCTGCTCGGCAAGATGGGGGCACGGGTATCCCGCACCGGGGAGCGCCGGATCGAGGTCGAGGGAGTCGACCGTCTGGGTGGCGCCGACCACCGCGTGATCGGCGACCGGCTCGAGGCCGAGACGTTCGCCATCGGGGCCGCCATCACGCGCGGCGACGTCACGCTGCGGGGGGTGGATCCGGCTCACCTCGGCTCGTTCCTGGAGATCTGCGATCGCCTGGGAATCCCCATCGAGGCCGATGCGTCCGCCGGCACGCTCCATGTCCGATGCCGGGATGCCCACCCGCTGCGCCCGGTCGACATCGAGACGCAGCCGTACCCCGGCTTCGCGACCGACTACCAGGCGCCGCTCTCCGTGCTCCTGACCCAGGCCGATGGCGTCTCCACCATCCACGAGACGATCTTCGAGGACCGTCTCGACCACCTCCGTGAGCTGGTGCGGATGGGGGCGAACGTCGAGATTCTCGACGAGCGGCGGGCGCGCATCACCGGCCCGACGCCGCTCCACGGCGCGGAGGTCGGGATCGCCGACCTGCGGGCCGGCGCCACGCTCATCCTCGCCGCGTTGGCTGCCACCGGAACGAGCGTCGTCTCCGGCATCGAGCACGTGGACCGGGGCTACGAGCAGATCGAGGCGAAGCTCGTCGCGCTCGGCGCCCAGATCAACCGCATCGAGGCCTGAGCCGATCGATGGCGTCGTCAACTGCACGCCTGGGGGGCACATGTCCGGAGCGGAGGCCCCCTCTCGACATCTGCTCCGTCCGCGCGCGATAGCAACGTTTGCGCGCTCGTTCGAGGCGCCGCCGCGCTCAGCCGCGCTCGGTTCGGCGCCTCATCGGGCCACTTCGAACGCTATTGCGCGCATGGAGATCAGATGGCGAGATCACGGGCTGACCGTGATCACGCCGGACGGTGTGACGGTTGGCACCGCGGACACCAGAACGTGAGGCGCGCCAGCTCCCCTTGCCGACCCTGCCGGATGAGCGTTCCACATCGGCGGCACGGCCGTCCGCCGCGGCCGTAGACCCACAGCCCCTCACCCCGCGCTCCGCTGCCGGTGGTGCCCCGCGCGCCACCTCGCACGTTCGCCTGGAGCTGCCGCCGCGCGGTTCGCAGCACGCCGCGCAGCTGCTCCTCGTCATAGGCCGCCACCGGGGCCCACGGGTCGAGCCGCTGCAGGAACGCAACCTCGGACTTGTAGACGTTGCCGATGCCGGCCACGGCCCGCTGGTCGAGCAGCGCATTGCCGAGCTCCTCCCCATCCCGATCACGGAGCCGCCGCACCGCCTCCTCGGCGTCGAACGCTCGGGCGAGCAGGTCCGGCCCGAGCTCGTTCAGCGGCCGTGATCGCCGCAACTCCGCCGCCGACATCAGCTCCACGACGGGAGTGTTGAAGGCCACCGCCACCGCCTCCGCCGTCTCGAGGATCGCGCTCGCCTGTCGCATCGGGCGCCTCCACGCCTCACCCGGTCGGTACCGATGCCACGACCCGCTCATGCGCAGGTGCGATCGCAGCGTCATCCCGCCCTCGAAGCCGATGAGCAGGTGCTTGCCGCGCGCTTCCACCCTCTCGACCACCGCCCCGACGAGCACCGACAGATCCGGCACGCGTCGCAGCCCCGGCCGCGGCTGGGCGCGGGCCGCCGTGATCCGACGGCCGCTGAGCGCGGCGCGCAGAACCTCGGCGGT
>DATHTR010000021.1:0-13715 GCA_035463095.1 Candidatus Angelobacter sp.
ACCGTTCGAAGACCTCGGATTCCTTTCGTCTGATTCCATCGGCCTCAGCCGGCGACCTGCTGCAGCAGGTGGTAGGCCTCGAGGACCCGGGGGTCCGCGAGGCGGTACAGCACGGTGCTGCCCTCGCGTCGGCTGGCGACCAGCCCTGCCGAGCGCAGGACCGAGAGATGCTGCGACATGTTGGGTACCTGGCAGCCGACCTCGCGCGAGAGCTCGCTCACGCTGCGCTCGCCGCCGCCCAGCTTTTCCACCACGCACAGGCGCTTCGGATCCGACAGGGCGCGCGCGATCGCCGCCGCGTGAAGGCGGACGGCATCGGTCGTTGGCTGCTCGTTGACCATCGAGGCAAATGATCTCATGACTTGCGCAAGTACGCAAGCCAGTGGGTGCGCGATGACGCCTGGGCAGGCGCGTCGCCCTCGTCGCCCGCGGCCTCGACGTGCCGCTATGCCGTCGACCGCTCCTGCTCGACGGCCCGATGCACGCCGGTCGCCTCGCTGACCGCATGGGGGAGCTCGATGGCCCGTGCCGCGGCGAAACGGCCCAGGCCGGCCACCACGAACAGCACCGCGAAGGCGGGGAAGCCGCCAAGCATCATCACGGCCGACGCGGTGGCCACGCCACCGGAGTAGGCGCCGACGTTGCGCACGACGAAGTGGCTCTGGAAGGCGAGCACGTCAGGCCCGGTGGCCAGCCGCATGAGCCGTTCGTTGGCCGCCAGCTGGCCGGCGGTGTCGCCCGCGGCGAGCAGGATGGCGATCGCGACGAGCACGAGCGGAGCCAAGGGATTGGCGGGGTGCGCGGCCAGCCCGGCGAACAGCGCCACGCCGCGCAGCAGGAACGACCGGCGCAGCAGGACCGATGAGGAGCTTCCTCGGAGATGCGAGCTCACGTAGAGCGAGGCGAGCACTAGCGTCCCGGAGCTGATCGCACTCAGGCCGATGGCGAAGCCGGCGCCCGTGCCGAGGACGCTCATCGCATACACCGACAGGAACGGGGAGAGGCCGGCCGACAGCAACGCCAGCGTCATCACATGGCCGTGCCGTCGCAGCCGGTCGCCGGCGTCCGCGGCCCATGCCGTGCGGCGCGGGATGCGAATCCGTCCCGGTGGCGGAAGGCGTCGCAGGATGATCACGGGCCCCAGGCCGGCGATCCCCGACACGACCAGCGGGACCACGTACGCCCACAGGCCGATCGCCTCGGCCATCGCGTCGATCGTGAACGCGAGGGGCAGCAGGACGATCGAGCCGATGCCGAGCGTGATGGCGCCGAGCTTCGGCCCGACGAGTCGGCGCTCCTCCTCCGGCAGAATGATGCGGTACCAGGACTGCTGCAGCCCGAACGCGATGGCGCCCAGGGCACCCAGCACGCCGCTCACGGCGCCGATCAGGGCGATGGTGGCCCATGCCGGGAGCACGCCGGCGGCGGCGAGGGCGACGACCGCGGCGAGCAGGAAGCCCCGCGGCTCGCCGATGGTCGCGAACAGGACGACGAGTCCACGCAGGTTCCCATCGGTCCGCTCCAACCATGCCGGCATCCACCGTTGCGCCATGGTCCCGGCGGCTGGCAGAACCGCCAGGAACGTCGCGAGAGCGGGATGAGCGCCCAGCGCAAGGAGGAGCGGGATCACGATGGCCGGCCCGGTCAGGGCGCCGATGAAGCCCTGGGCCACGGCCACGACGCGGAATGCCCGGTACTGGCGCGCACCGAAGGCGCGCCAGTCCGTGACGGCACCGGTGAGAGCGGCGGGGGATGTGGGACGGGGAAGGGAGGGGGGACGCACGCGCACGGAGAACGAGGACCTTGTCCGGGAGCGCGCGTACTCCCGCCAGGCCTTCCCTGGCGGACGTCGGTGCAGGGCGTCCCAGCCGGGCGACCGACGCCAGTAAGCCTAGCGCATCATCCACCGGAGTGCCGCTGGCCGATTCGTACTCCTCCGCGGACGATCGCGACACGCTACGTGTCACGAGCCGAGCTCAGGATCGGGGCATGAACGTACTGCTCGACTGCGCGTGGTGCGGCGACGAGGTCGTCTTCGAGGTCCGCGAGGATGACGACGAGCTCGTGTGCGGCACCTGCAACACCCGGACGGCCTTCGCTCCCGACCCGGCCACCACCTACGCCCTCCTGTACGAGACGGCGCAGGCCGCCTGACACCGGCGACCGGGGCGAGGCCGGCGGACCGTTGCCGTCCGCCGGGCCTCGCGCTGTCTCAGGACTCGGTGATCTCGATCGTCTCGATCCGATCGCCGGGCTCGCGATCGCGCTGCGGGTCGCGCTCCCGGATCGAGCGCAGCACGTCCATGCCATCGGTCACCTTGCCGAAGACGCTGTGCCGGTCGTCCAGGTGCGGGGTCGGCCCGTAGGTGAGGAAGAACTGGCTGCCGTTCGTACCGGCGCCGGCATTCGCCATCGACAGGATGCCTGCCGAGTCGTGGCGCAGCGACGGGTGGAACTCGTCGTCGAATTGGTAGCCCGGGCCGCCGGTCCCGGTTCCGGTGGGATCGCCGCCCTGCGCCATGAAGCCACCGATGACCCGATGGAACGTGGTTCCGTCGTAGAACCCGGCCCGGGCCAGGTTGACGAAGTTCTCGACGGTCCGCGGCGCACGATCGGCGTACAGCTCGACGGTGATGTCGCCCTTCTGAGTCTTGAATGTGGCGGTGTAGGACTTCGACGTGTCGAGCGCGCCCGATGGCGGCGCGAGATGATCGGCCATGAGAATCTCCTTCGGAGGGGGAGGGATGCGTGACGGATGCTACCCAAGCGCGTCCGCGCTGGTAGCCTCGGGTCCATGACACGCACGCTGTATGCCGGGGCCAGCATCATCGACGGGACCGGGGCCGATCCCGCCGTCGCCGACCTTGTCGTGGAGGATGGCCGCATCGTCGAGATCGGGCCTGGACTCGACGGAGACGAGAGGGTGGATCTGGACGGGCAGAGCCTCCTGCCCGGCCTGTTCGACTGCCACACCCACGTCGTGGTCAGCAGCATCGACACGATGCGGCTGCTCCAGATGCCGTTCAGCTACCGCTTCTTCCTCGCGGCGAAGAACCTGGAGGCCACGCTCCGCATCGGCATCACCACGGTGCGAGACGCCGGGGGCGCCGACCTCGGGATCAAGCAGGCCGTCGAGGACGGCGTGGTCCGAGGTCCGCGGATGCACATCAGCCTGAGCATGATCAGCCAGACCGGCGGACACGGTGACGGCTGGATGCCGTCCGGCGCGTCGATCAAGGCGTTGCTTCCCAAGCATCCCGGCGTGCCCGAGACGATCGTCGACGGGCCGGACGAGATGCGCCGTACCGTCCGAACGTTGATCCGCATGGGCGCCGACGTGATCAAGGTCGCGACCTCCGGCGGGGTCCTCTCACCGCGGGACAAGCCGACCCACGCCCACCTGCGGCTCGAGGAGCTCGAGGTCCTGGTCGAAGAGGCGACCGCGGCGGGCATCTTCGTGATGGCGCACGCCCAGGCCGCGCCGGGCATCAAGAACGCGGTTCGGGCCGGCATCCGGTCCATTGACCACGGGATCTACCTCGACGACGAGGCGATCGAGCTCATGCTCCTGCACGGGACGTGGCTGGTGCCGACGCTCGTTGCACCGCGCGGCGTGATCGACGCGGCGGATGCCGGCGCGTCCATCCCCGAGGCGTCGGTGGCGAAGGCGCGCGAAGTGGTGGAGACGCACCGAGCATCGTTCGCAAAGGCCGTCGAGGCGGGTGTGAAGGTGGCAATGGGGACCGACTCGGGCGTCACGCCCCACGGAGAGAACCTTCGCGAGCTGGCGCTGATGGTCGACGGCGGGATGACCCCGATGCAGGCCATCGAGGCCACCACCCGGTCCGCGGCGGAGCTCATGGGCCTCGAGGACGAGCTCGGCACGCTCGAGCCCGGGAAGCGCGCCGACTTCGCGGTGGTCGACGGCGATCCGCTCGACATCGGCTCCCTGGCCGAGCGGATCACCGCGGTGTACCAGGACGGTCGCCAGGTCGTCTGACCGGCCCGATCGGCGGCGCCGGCCGCCTGGCGCCACGTGTGCGGCTGACGCAGGCGGACTGCCGACGAGAGTTCAGCGCTCGATATCGATCACGACGCGCGGTGGCCCGTCGAGGAGCAGCATGCGCACGCAGGCCTCATCGGTGAGGCCCAGGATCCAGGTGCTCTGTCGCTCGAAGTCGCCGATCTCGAGGGCATGCACGAGCATCGGAAAGCCGGTGTCGAAGTCGGTGGAGCCCTCGTAGGAGCTGCCCCCCGCGTCGGTCTGCTTCGATCCGCCGCGCATCACGAGCGACAGGAAGCTTTCGCCGTCGACCTCGACCGGGAACCCGGAGCCATCCTGGACGAAGGGCGGCTCCGCGCGATCCAGGGTGAGCTCGGGAGTGCCCTGCTCGAACTCGATGACGAAGCGGTCGTAACCGTCGTGCGTCCCGACCCGGACGTCGACGATGTTGGCGATCGGCGCCGTGCCGGCGTCCACGATCGGCAGGTCACACGTGAAGTCTGCGGCCGGGCCGGTGGGCGAGGCCGAGGGCTCGACAGTCCCGGGCGAGGGCGAGGCCGGGGCGGGGCTGTCGGTCGCGGCTGTGGGTGTCGGGGACGCGGGATCGGTTGGCGAGGACGTCGGGCTGGACGCGTCTCCGCCGCAGGCGACGAGCATCGCCACGCTGAGCAGTGCGGCGGACGCGCGCATCGGTCTGGTCATTCCTCGGTGCTCTCGGTGCGGGATTGGCTGTCAGGTGACGCGGCGTCGGTGTCCGACGTTACGTCGCCCTGCCCTAGACTCGTCGGCAATGAACGATGTGACGAGTGCCTATTCGCCCGGCCTCAAGGGCGTGACGGCAGGTGAGACGGCGCTGGCCATGATCGACGGCGAGCGCGGCGTGCTCCGCTACCGCGGGTATCCGATCGATGAGCTGGTGGAGCGGGGGAGCTACGCACAGGTCGCGGAGCTGCTGTGGACCGGCGAGTGGCGCGACGATGCTCACCTCGCCTGCACGCCGCTGCCGGACACGGTTCTCGACGTGTTGCGCGCGCTCCCTCCGACGACCGGCGCCATGGACGCGTTGCGGACCGCCGTCTCGGCGTGGGGCGCGGTCGAAGGAAGCGTCTGGCCGCCCACCGTGGGCCAGGCGCGAGCCGTGACCGCGGTCGCGCCGAGCGCGCTGGCCGCGTTTGCGCGTCTGCGACAGGGCCGCGCCCCGATCGACCCGGACCCGGAGCTCGGGCTTGCCGCCGGCTTCCTCTACCAGCTGCGCGGCGAGCGGCCGGACGAGGCCAGCGCCCGCGCCCTGGACGCGTACTTCGTGGTCGGCGCCGAGCACGGCTTCAACGCCTCCACCTTCACCGCTCGCGTGATCACGAGCACCCACTCGGACATGGCGTCGGCGGTCGCCGGTGCGGTCGGCGCGCTGAAGGGGCCGTGGCACGGGGGCGCGCCATCGGAGGTCGTCGACCAGCTCCATCAGATCGGCTCGGTCGACCAGGCCGAGGACTGGATCCGGGCCGCGCTCTCTCGCGGCGAGCGGCTCATGGGATTCGGACATCGGGTGTATCGGGCCTACGATCCCCGCGCGGCGGCACTGCGCCGGGTTGCGGAGGGCATGGCCGGCATGGCCGAGTGGCTCGACCTGGCGGTCGCGGTCGAGGAGGTCGCGCTGCGGCTCCTCGCCGAATTCAAGCCGGAGTACCCGATCAAGACGAACGTCGAGTACTACGCCGCCGCCGTGCTCCAGGGTGTCGGCCTGGAGCCGGACCTGTTCCCGGCGACCTTCGCGCTGGCCCGCCACGCGGGGTGGACGGCCCATTGCCTCGAGCAGGCCGGGGCGAACGTTCTCATCCGGCCGGCGGTCCGGTACGTGGGACCCGAGGAACGTCACCTGCCCTAGCCGAGGCGGGAGGCGATGAGCCGTCGCTCGGCCGGGTTGTCGGTGAGCCGCAGCGCACGACCGTCGGCCGCCCGCGCCTCGGCCTCGCGTCCCAGCCGGCGGAGGAGGGTGGCTCGGACCGCGTGGTACAGGTGGTAGCTCTCCAGCCGGGCTTCGAGGCCGTCGAGAGCAGCCATCCCAGCCTGCGCCCCGTCGCGCTCGCCGACGGCCACCGCGCGGTTCAGCAGCACCACGGGCGTCGGCTCGAGCGACGCAAGCTGGTCGTAGAGCGCGACGATCGCGTCCCAGCCCGTCGTCCCCCACGTCGGCGCCGTGGCATGGACGGCGACGATCCCCGCCTGGATCTGGTACGGGCCGCGTCGGCCCATGCGTTCGGCTCGATCGAGGAGCGCAACCGCATCGCTGATCGCCGCATGGTCCCACGCCGCGCGGTCCTGGTCGGCCAGCAGCACCAGGTCTCCGTCAGCCGTGAAGCGGGCCTCCGCCCGGGCCAGGTGGAGCCGCATGAGGGCCAGCAGGCCGAGCACCTCCGGCTCGTCCGGCATGAGGCGAGCCACGAGAGACGTGAGCCACTCCGCGTCCCGAGCGAGCTCGCGTCGCTCGGGAACGTCCTGCGAGCTGCTCAGGTACCCCTCGTTGAACACGAGGTAGAGGACGGAGAGCACCTCGGCCAGCCGCTCCGGCAGCTCGGCAGGATCGGGGACGCGGTAGGGGATCCCGGCGTCCCGGATCTTGCGCTTGGCCCGGACGACCCGTTGCGCGATCGTTGCTTCGGGCACGAGGAACGCGCGCGCGATCGCCACCGTGTCGAGGCCGCCCACCGTCCGCAGGGTCAATGCCACCTGCGCCTCGCGGCCGAGCGCCGGGTGACAGCAGGTGAAGAGCAGTGGCAGGCGATCGTCGGCGGCCAGCGGACCGCCGGTCTGCATCGGCCGGTCCATCTCGGTGGCCTCCCGCGTGAGCTCCGCCATGCGCTCCCGGTATCGCGCCGCTCGTCGCAGCCGATCGACGGCACGCCGGCGCGCGGTGGTCATCAGCCATGCGCCCGGGGAGTCGGGAATCCCATCGCGCGGCCAATGCTCGAGCGCCGCCAGGGCCGCGTCCTGGACCAGCTCCTCGGCGAGATCCCAGTCGCGGAGAATGCGCACCAGGGCGCCGGTCAGACGGCCGCGCTCCTCCCGCACCACCGCGGCCAGCCGCTCGTCGACGGCGAGACGATCACGCACGCTCGACGATCGGACGAATCTCGAGGCTGTCGGCCGTCGGCCAGGACTTCGCCAGCGCGAGGGCCTCGTCGAGGTCGGCCACCTCCAGGACGGCGTAGCCGCCGATCATCTCCTTGCCCTCGATGAACGGCCCATCGGTCACGGTCGTGCTCCCGTCGCGCCGGATGCGGACGGTGGTCGCCATGCTCGACGGCTGCAGCTCATGGCCCTCCACGATCCGGCCCGCCTGCTCGTGTTCGTTCCACCAGGCCCCGATGCGCCGGTACATCGCCTCCCGCTCCTCCTCGGAGTCGTTCACGTACGAGGTCTCTTCGCCGCCGATGAGCATCATGTACTTCACCCGATCTGCGCTCCTTCGCGTGGTCGCGTCCATCATCCCTCTCGACGAACGAGGGACCGAGGGATCGACGTCCGATCACGGTACCGATTGTGCACCGCCGGCCCACATGAACGATCGACGCAGCACGACCGATCGACTCGGTGGCGTCGAGGGCGCCGACGACGGAGCCCTCGGCACCGCCCCGCCGCCGGAGGGCGCCCCACCGGGCGCACAGGTCTCCGATGCGGAGCACCTGGTTCCCGGCGCCGGCTTCGACGCGCATCTGCCGGACGAGGCGAAGCCATGGTTCACCTCCCTTGCCGCAGAGAGCGATCAGGCGGGGGTCGCGAACGATCCGCCCGACGCCCAGGAGCCGCTGTACCCGGCTGATGACCACGAGGCGCTGGAGGACGAACCGGCCCGCTGACGCCACAATGCGCGGGTGATCCATCCGAGCACGCGACCGCCGTCATTCGCGGCGGTCGTCACCGCCCTGCTCATCGTCTACGTCGTCTGGGGATCGACGTACTTCGCGATCGCGCTGATGATCGAGACCCTGCCGCCGCTCCTGTCGGCCGGCGTGCGGTACGGGACAGCGGGCCTCCTCATGCTCGGCGCATTGGTCGCTCATGCTCGGCTCCGCGGACGGGAGCCGATCGAGCGGCCGACCGGAGCCCACTGGCGCTCCGCGGCGATCGTGGGCATCCTGCTGCTCGTCGGGGGGAACGGCGGCGTGGTGCTCGCCGAGCTGAGGATCCCATCGGGGATGGCCGCTGTGCTGGTGGCGACGGTACCGCTCTGGTTGGCCGTCTTCGACGCCGCGGTCACGCGCCAGCGGCCGAGCCGGCTGGCGATCGGTGGGCTGGTGGCCGGCCTGGCGGGTGTGGCGGTGCTGCTCGTTCCCCTGGAGGGGCTCGAGAGCCTCGACCCGATCGGCGTGCTGCTCGTGGTGGGGGCCGCCATCTCGTGGGCCGCCGGATCGATGATCGCGCGACATGCGCCCATGCCGCGTTCGGGACTGCTCGCCACCGGCATGGAGATGCTGGCCGGAGGCGCAGCCCTGGTGCTGGCCGGCGCGCTGCTCGGCGAGATCGGCCGAGCCGACCTGTCGGGCGCATCCGCGCGGTCGTTGCTGGCGCTGGCCTACCTCGTCGTCTTCGGCTCGATCGTGGCCTTCACGGCCTACACGTGGCTGCTGGCGAACGTTCCGGTCACCACGGTGGGAACGTACGCCTACGTCAATCCGATCGTCGCCGTTGGGCTCGGTGCGGTGTTCCTGTCGGAGCCGATCACCGTTCGGACCCTCGTCGCGAGCGTGGTCATCATCGGCGCCGTGGTGGCGATGGTCTCCGGCCGTCCCCGACTGGCCGAGGAGGCAGGGCCGGACCCGGAGGCCGGCGCCCTGGACGCCGACGCGGAGGCTGGCACCGATCGTGCGGCCGGTTCATCGTCATGAAGAAGTATCAGACCATCGACGCTCGCGAGCTCCGCGAGCGGCTGACCTCCGACGACCGACCCGTTCTCGTCAACGCCCTCGCCCGCGAGGCGTTCGAGGAGCAGCGCATCCCGGGCTCCATCTCCGTCCCCGCATCGGAGGCCATGCGCCTCGTGCCGGACCTGCTCGCCAAGGACCAGCCCATCGTCGTGTACTGCTCCTCGCGGAACTGCACGGCGAGCCCGACGCTGGCCCAGAAGCTCGTGGATCTCGGATACACCGAGGTGATCGACTTCGAGGGCGGCGTCGACGAGTGGGAGCGCGCCGGGTTTGCGATGCAGCGCTCTCGCGCCACCGCGGCCGCCTGATCGCGCATGGGCCTCGCGACCGCCGTGGTCAGCTGCGATCCCACCGACGACGGCTGGCGCTGCAGCGTGACCGTCGGGGACGACGCCGGAGCCACGAGCCACGAGGTGATCGTCGGCCGCGCCACGCTGCAGGACCTGGCCCCCACGGCGACCCCGGAGCTCCTCGTCAGCGAGTCCTTCGCCTTCTTGCTCGAACGTGAGCCGCGCGAGAGCATCCTGCGCTCCTTCGAGCTGCCCATCATCGGCCGCTACTTCGCCGACTATTCCGATCAGATCCGCCGCCGCCTGGCGACCGGCTAGACGGGGTCGGAGTCGGGTTCGACGTCCACGGTCGTCCGGCGGCGGGCACGCGGAAGGAACGAGCGGGGACTCCCCGGCAGGTTCTCGAGGAAGCACACAAGGTTGAAGGCGTCTGCGTCGTCGAGATGCGCGACGCTCGGGACGAGCAGCGCCTGCACCGCCAGCGAGTCGCGGAAGAACGTCGCCACCGCGCGCGCGATGCGCTCATCGAGCCAGCACGCCGGCGCATCGTCCCGACCGATGTGGGCCAGGACGCGCCGATCCCGCAGGTCGACGCTCCGCTCGATCCTGACGCCGATCTCGTACACGGCGCGCCGGGCACGAAGCAGGGCTCCACCGCGTCCGACGGCAAGATGCCGCGCGAACTCGCTGATCGCCACGGCCTGGGTCGAGGCGAGGTAGAGCGTCGGCTGCCCTTGCCAGTGCCACCGGCCGCTGCTCCGCCGGCCGGCGAACCGAAGGTCCCGCACGTCGTAGCCGCTCTCTGCCGGGATGTGGCGGAACGCACGTCCCTCCCAGGGCCGGACCAGGTCGGTGAGGGCCGGCACGGTCAGAAGCCGCCGCCCTCGTAATCGGACGCCAGGGCAGCCAGCACGCGGTCGGCCTCGCCGCGCTCGATGAGCTGCAGTGCGCTGCGGCCATCGAACTCCGAGAGTGGGGCCAGGAGAAAGTCGGCGAGGTGCTCGTGTCCGTACACGACGCTCCCGAGCTCGGCGATCTGCCGAAGCTGCGCCATGCGCTCGCGGGTCTCGTCGCGCGCGGGGCGGGTGGGGCGGGCCTCCCAGCGTTCGACGGTCTTGGCGCTCACGCCGACGAGGCGCGCCAACCGCTCGCGCGAGAGGCGGAACGCCTCTCGCAGGTCACGCGGATGGATGGGGGAGACGTCGAGGGTCATCGCAAACGGTCTCTATGTCTGGACACGTGTCGCGACATGATAGCTGGCGTTGTCGCGGTGCTCAGCTGTCGGTGTGCTGCGGCTGGATGCGCACGGTGTGCTCGCCCACGAGCTCCGTCGCATCCCCGGCCGGCGCCCACCGGTCGACCGTGGCGAGCGCCTCGGCGACGCGTTCGTGCGTCCGCAGCGCAGCCGGCGGACACATCGGCCCGGCGCCGGGTCCCTCGAGCGGCGCCACCTCGAAGCTCTGGCCCTCGTTCTTCACGATGTCTCCGATGCTCGCCCCGCAGGACGTTGAGACCGTGACCGCATCGGCCAGCACCGTGACGATGACCTCCGTGCCGACCACGGCCTCGCCATCCACGGCCGTGACGCGCCACTGCGTGCCGGGCAGCATCGGGTTCGCCTGTGTTGGGATGAGCCCGCATCCTGCGATGGCCACGGCGAGCGCGGCGACGCTCCACTCCCGACCGAGCCTCATGGCACGGCGTTGGCGAGGTCGTCCGCGGAGTGCTCGAAGATGCGCTGGAGTACGTAGCGGCCGTCGCCCTCGGGGTCGAGCAGGTTCGTCTGGGCCTGGTCCATGGTCACGTACGGATGCATGCGCGCCTGCACGAGGTCGGCGTCCCGGAAGGTGAGCTCGAAGACGACACCCTCCATGGTGTCCTGGCTCCATCCCTGCCCGAACAGGAAGTTGCCGCTGCTCATCACGGTCAGCCGGGCGCGCCCGGACTCATCGAATTCGAGGTCCATCGGCCCGGCGTAATGGGTGCCCTGCCCGAGGATGTGGTCGCAGCCGGCCTCGAAGTAGGCCTCCTGCTGCTGCCGCTGGCTGGGCCGCCAGTCGTAGTGGTACTCCTCACCGCCCCACCATTGCGGCACGCAGAGGACGACGTCGGCCACCTCGCGCGCGCGACGCACGGATTCGGTGACGTGGTACTCGTCGGTCAGCCACAGGACGCCGGGCTGGTTCGGGCCGGCCGGAATCGGTCCGGGGATCTCGTTGTGGCCGGTGAACCCGAAGGTCAGGCCGTTCACCTCCACCGTGGCCGGGGTGAGCGCCTCCTCGAGGTTGCGCCCCGCGCCGGCATACGGCAGACCGTTCGCCTCGAAGTGCTCGAGGGACTCGATGAAGCCCTCAGTCCCCTGGTCGAACGGATGGTTGGCGGCGAAGAGGATGACGTCGGCGCCGTACGTGTCGCGCAGCAGCGGGATGGTGGCCGGATCGAGGCTGAAGATGGTGCCGTTGTTGACGGTCCAATCGTCCACGAACGGGCACTCGATCTCGGCGATGGTCACGTCGCCGCTGCGCAGCAGGGCGGCCATGGCCCCCTCGTTGCCGGTCGGCACGACGTTAATGGTGCTCACCCCGCCCGGGGCATTGAAGCCGTCGTACACCGCGGTCCCGCCGCCGAAGACCCAGTCCCATCCGCGCCCCAGCGTGATCGCCGCGTACGCCGGCCCGCGGTCGTGGCACATGTTGCCGGGGCTGATCACGGTCCGGATCCGCTCGACCTCGTACGGCTCCCAGCCAAGATCGGGCGAAACGCTGGCGACGTACGGGTACGGGCTCGTGCGCGCCTCCTCGCTGCCGAAGAGGTCGGCGCCGTCGACCGGGAGCACCTTCACGATCGGGGTCACCAGGTGCCACGGCAGCATCGCGAGGTCGGTGGGGCTCGCCCCGAGGTGAGCGGTGATCTCGTCAGCCGGCAGGCAGCGGGGACCCGGGTTCGCCGCAGGGAACAGCTCGCAGTTCTGGATCATGGTGTCTGCCTCGATGGCCGCCGCGACTTCGTCCGCGGTGATCGTCGACTTCAGGTTCGTGTAGCCGGTCACGACGGCGAGAGGCACTTCGATATCCGGCTCGGGCGTCGGCTCCGGCGTCGGGGTCGGTGCAGGGGTCGCCGTCAGCGATGGCGTATCCGACGGGGAATCGAGGCTCGGAGAGGCATCGGGCGAGCTCGTCGCGGTGCAGGCAGCGAGCAGCAGGACGAGGGTCGCGATGCCGATGCCATGACGGGGTCGAGTCATATCAGCGCATGTTCCCGTTCTGACCGATGGCCATCGTGCCGGGCTGCGGCCAGTAGGTCAGCCCGTGCGGGTTGGCGCCGGTCGCAATGGTGGCGATGACCTCGCCGCTGGTGGTGTTGATGACCGACACGCTGCCGTGGAACCGGTTCGACGTCCAGAGCTGGCTGCCATCGGGGTTCAGCACCATCTCGTCGGGTGAGCCTCCGACCGCCCAGGTCTCGACGACCTCGTTGGTGGCAACGTCGATGACCGAGATCGTTCCCGCCGCACGATTGCAGACGTACATCATCGTGAGGTCGCGGCTGAAGTCGATGCCGTGCGCGCCCTCGCCCGTCGGGATGAACCCGGTCAGCTCCCAGGTCTCGGCGTCCACCGTCTGGATGCCGCCCAGCCCCTCGTTGGTGACGTAGAAGGTCTTCCCGTCCGGCGAGAGGCGGACGTCCCGCGGCAGGCTGCCGATCTCGGTCGAACCGGCGAGGGTCATCTCCTCGGTGTCGATGAAGACCAGGTACCCGCTGTACTCGGCGCTGATGGCCAGGTAGCGCCCATCGGCGGTCAGGTCGGCGTCATCGGCCCCCGGCCACGGGACGTTGACGTACTCGATCAGCTCCCAGGTCTCCGGATCGTAGAAATGGACTCCATTATCGGCGACGTCCTCCTGGGCGATGTAGTTCGTGACCACCATCACCTTGGATCCGTCGAGCGTGTAATAGAGGGCATAGGGGTAGATCGGCAGATCGATCTCCTCGATCGGCTCCGAGGTCATGGGATCGACCTTGGTCAGGAACCCACCGTTCATGTTGACGACCCACAGGTACTCGAGACCCCAGTCCGGGTTCACGTGCTCGGGCATGTCGCCCACCGGGAAGCGGCCGATGACCTCGAAGGTCTCCGGGTCGATGACCGCGACGTCGTCCGACTCCTCGTTCGGAACGTACACGCGGTGCGGAACGTCGGCGACGCGCGGATCGAGCTCGCCGCTCCGCGTCGCCGCGTACACGTCCCCGATGGCCGGCGTCGGCGACGGGGTGGCCGTGGGCTCCGACGTCGATGGAGAGGGCGACGCCGTCGGACTCGGCTCGGTGCTGGGGGTTGGCGACGCGGAGGCCACGCGCGAGGGCGACGGCGAATCGACGGCGGTCCCGCCGCACGCGCTCAGGACCGCCATGATGGCGATCACCGTGACTCGGCGGAGTGTCATGCGGTCGCGGCGATCAGCGGGTGTTGCCGTTATGTCCGAGGCTGATCGTTCC
>DATHTR010000022.1:0-7925 GCA_035463095.1 Candidatus Angelobacter sp.
CGCTTCCAGGTGGCCGATGGCCCCGTCTCGCTCAATGCGGTGGTCATCAGCGCCGATCCCTCGACCGGGCGCGCGTCGGCGATCGAGCAGGTCCAGCGCCTCGTCGAGATCTGACGGTGGGGGACGACCTCCCACCGGTCAGCCGGCGATGACCGAGCGGACGCCGATCCTCGGCGTCGTCGGCCCGACGGCCTCCGGCAAGACCGATCTGGCGCTGGCCATCGCACGACACCTTCCGGTGGACGTCCTCGTGGCCGATTCGCGGCAGGTGTACCGTGGCATGGAGATCGGCACGGCCGCGCCGGACGCGGAGGCGCGAGCCAGCGTGCCGCACCACCTCGTCGGGATCGTGGATCCGTCGACGCCGTTCACCGTCGCCGACTGGGTGGATCTTGCCCGGCCGATCGTCCGCGACATCGCGGCCCGCGGTCGCCTGCCGCTGCTCGTCGGCGGGACCGGGCTGTACGTGACGGCCCTGCTCGACGGCCACGAATATGCGGCCCAGGCGCACGCCCCGGAACGTCGAGCGACGCTCGAGGCCGAACTGGCTCATGGCGGACTGGCCTCGATGGCCGATCGCCTGGCGCGCCTCGCGCCGGAGCTCGCGGCCCGATCCGACCTGCGCAACTCGCGCCGCGTCCTGCGCGCCCTGGAGCGCGTGGAGGCCGGCGATGCCGCGGTGCCGCGCAGCACGCCGCACGCGGGTCCGTCGGTGCTCGTGGCGCTCGACCGTCCGCGAGAGGTCCTGGCCGGTCGGATCGAGGAGCGCGCGCGACAGCTGTTCACGAGCGGTCGTCTGCTGGACGAAGTGCGTGCCCTCCTGGCCAGCGGCTACGGCCCGGAACTGCGCCCGCTGACCGGTCATGGGTACCAAGAAGCGGTCGGGCATCTCCGCGGCGAGCTCACCCTCGACGAGGCGATCGCCCGCACGGCGCAACGGACGCGGCAGTATGCGAAGCGTCAGCTGACCTGGTTTCGTCGCGACCCGCGGGTTCGATGGCTGCCCGCCGGCGACGAGCCGGCGGATGCGCCGCGCCTGATCGAGGCGGCGTTGGAGGCCTTCGGCCCCGCCCTCAGCTGACCGTCGGCAGCCCGATGGACGAGCGCCAGGCGTTGACGCCGACGGCCGCCATCTCACCGTCGGCGGTATGGGCGGCGGTGGAGCTGGAGGGCAGGGGCCCCGGGCGGCCCAGGTGGTAGCCCTGCCCGACGCTGATGCCCATCGCCGTGAGCTGCGGAATCTGGTCCGCGTCCTCGATCCCCTCGGCGACGACCGTCGCCCCGGTCCGGCTGGCCAGCTCGATCACGGATCCGAGCACGGCGCTCGAGGGCCCGCCGGATGCGCTGCGCTGGACGAGGCCGAGGTCCACCTTGATGAACTCGAACGTGATCTCGGCAAGCAGCCGGAGGCCGGCATTGCCCGCCCCGACATCGTCGGCCGCGAAGCGCACCCCGGCGCGACGGCAGATCGCCATCCGCGACCGGACCCTGTCCGGATCGTGGAGGGACTGGCGCTCGGTGAGCTCGACCACGACCCGGTGCGGCGCAACGCCGTGCCTGGCCAGGATGCCGAGCAGCGCTGCGCCGCTGAACTCGGGTGCCTCGAGCGTGGAGGGTGACAGGTTGAGGGTCAGGAACTGATCGTTGGCCAGGCCGGCGGCGCCCGACACGATCGTCTCCAGGCAGGCGAGGTCGAGCGCGGTGAGGCGGCCGCTGGCCTCCGCGGCGGCGAACAGCTCGGCCGGATTCGCGAACGGCGCCGGGGGCACCGGACGGATGAGGCCCTCGACCCCGAGGACGCGACCCGACGTCAGCTCGACGATCGGCTGGTAGGCGGGCGCCAGCTGTCCGCGGGCGATGACGTCGGCAATGGCGGTCCCTGCCGTCCCGGACACGGCGGCATCGGAGTCCTGCGTCGCATCGAAGACGGCGATGTCGGTCCGCCCCCCGCGCTTTGCCGCGTAGAGGGCCGCATCGGCCTGGGCATACAGCCTGGGGCGTGAGTCGGCGAGCTCGGGAACGGCTGACAGGCCGGCCGAGAACGAGACCGGCTGCTGCTCGTCGACGCGGAAGGACGGCTGAAGCGCCTCGGCGAGCAGTCTCCGCGCGACGACCCGTGCGCCCTCGACATCGGTGTGCGGCAGGATGACGGCGAACTCGTCGCCGCCGACGCGAAACGCGCGGTCGGCACGGCGGATCGTGGTCGCCAGCATCTGCCCGAATCCGCGGAGAACACGGTCACCCCTCGCGTGGCCGTGGCCATCGTTGACGGCCTTGAACTCGTCGAGGTCGATGAGGAGCAATGAGACCGGGACGCCGTAGCGCGTGGCTGCCTCGGCCTGGCGATCCAGCTCCTCGTGGAACGCCCGATGATTCCCGAGTCCGGTCAGCGGATCACGCAGGGCATCGGCCACTGCCGCGGCATACCGGTCCTCCAGCTCGACCTGGGTGCTGACCAGCGGGCGGATGATGGCGTTGAGCGCCATGCTGGCCAGCAGGAGCGTGACGGCCGTGGCCGCGACGAGCGCGACCAGCTCGGCCAGGCCTGCGGCGGCGTGCAACAGGCGGAACGTGATGGCGAACGCGATGACCGCAACGATCACGCCGCCGAGCAGCCGGCGGGTGAGCGCGCCGGTGCTGACGGCCCGCGTCGGCGCGCGCGCTCCCAATCGCTCCACTCCGGATCTCCTCACGCATCCCCCGTGGCAGTAATGTCCGGTCCGGTATGGCAGATCCGGGACCGATGCCGCAGCAGGACTTTGGTACCAGCGCAGGGCGGCGGAGGCGGGCGCGAGCTCCGAATCGGCTACCATGAACTCGAACACATGTCCGATCGCGACCGCCTCATCGACCTCACCACGCCCACCGAGCGCGCATTCCTCGTCGGCCTCGACACCCCGCGAGACGGCGGTTGGCCCGTGGGCCGCTCCTTGGCCGAGCTCGCCGCGCTGGCGGAGACGGCGGGCGCCACGGTCGTGGGCAGCGCTTTCCAGCGTCGTGCGGCGCCGGACCCGGTCTGGTACTTCGGCAAGGGTCGGGCGGCGGAGCTCGTCGACGAGAAGGCGGCGCACGACTTCAATCTGCTCATCGTCGACGACGAGCTGGATCCGAACCAGCAGCGCAGCCTGGAGAAGCTGCTCGACTGCAAGGTGCTCGACCGGTCGGCGCTGATCATCGACATCTTCGCGAGGCATGCGAAGACGCGCGAGGGACGGCTCCAGGTCGAGCTCGCTGCGCTCGAGTATCACCTCCCGCGGCTGACGCGGATGTGGACGCACCTGTCGCGCACCGGCGGCGGGATCGGGACGCGAGGGCCCGGCGAGAGCCAGCTCGAGACGGACCGGCGCCTCATCCGCGAGAAGATCAAGAAGGTCCGTGCCGAGCTCGATGCCGTGCGGCGCCACCGGGCGACGGCGTCGCGGCAGCGCGATCGCAACGAGGTCGCAACCGTGGCGCTCGTGGGCTACACGAACGCCGGCAAGAGCACCCTTCTGAACGCCCTGGCCGATGCGGACCTGTATGCGGCCGACATGCTGTTCGCCACGCTCGACCCGACGAGCCGGCAGGTGACGCTGCCGAACGGCCAGCGCGTCGTGATCTCCGATACCGTCGGGTTCATCAACAAGCTGCCACACGCCCTCGTCGACGCCTTCCGCGCGACCCTCGAGGAGGTCATGCGCGCCGACCTGCTGCTGGAGGTGGTGGACGCGTCCGATCCCGACTTCGTCGGCCAGCAGGCGGCGGTGCAGAGCGTCCTCGACGAGCTCGGTGCGGGTGAGAAGCCGCGCATCGCGGTCTTCAACAAGATCGATCTGCTGCCCGCCGGTGGCGAGCCACCCGCCAGTGACCGCGTCGCGTTCGTCAGCGCCGTCACCGGGGCCGGCCTCGATCACCTCGGGGACCTCGTCGCATCCGCCCTGCGCGACGGGATGGTGGCCGTCGATGCGGTGGTTCCGTACGAGCGCGGCGAGCTGGTGGCGCGCGCCCGATCCTCGGGTGACGTCGAAGAGGCGTACGAGGAGCGCGGCGTCCGCGTGCACGGTCACCTGCCGCAGGCGATCGCCTCGGAGGTCAGCGCCGCGGCCCGCAATGGCCGTCGTCGATCCGCGGCCTCGCGCTGACGGTGCCCCGCGATCCGGCGCTTCGCGATGAGCTCCTCGACATGGTCGCGGCGGAGCTCGGCGCAGCCGAGGCGTTCTTCGACGCGTGCGCGGCGGATCCTGCGCTCGACGCCGAGGTGGAGCAGCGGCTCGCGCACAGCGCCACCGCGCTGATCACCGCCCTCGACGCGTGGGAGGAGGCTCCCCCGGAGGCAACCGCCCTGCTGGAGCGCAACGCCGCGAACGTGGAGCGGCTGAGCGCCATGATCGAGGAGGCGGGGGAGTGGCCGGGCCTTCGGGCCGCCGGTGCCGACGGGGCCGATGCGGCCTGGATGCTGGCCCAGCACGCCGATCGGTCGAACGAGGTGCGACGCGCATGGCTGCCGCTCCTGGCCGATGCCGTCTCCAGCGGGGACGCCGATCCGCGTCACCTGGCCACGCTGACCGACCGCACGGCTGCCATGGCCGGGGAGGCCCAGCCCTACGGCACGATCATGACCGTCGCCCCAGATGGTGAGGCCGAGTTCAGCATCGCCCTGGCGGACGCCGGCCGGCTGGACGAGCGCCGGACGGCGATCGGGCTGCCGTCGGTGGCCGACGATGCGCGATGGATGGATGGTGACGACCTCGTGCCATTCGGACCCGACCGAGGATCCTCGCCGGTCAACCAATGGCCGCTGGTCGTCGAGGGACATGTCTCGGTTGAGGCCGTGCTGGAAGCCGGGGTCCGGCGCGTGCACCGCATCTGGGCCAGACGGCCGGGAGATCGGCGCTTCGGCAGGCTGCGGGCGTTGGCGCGCGAGCGCGACGTGCTCATCGATGAAGTGGAGGCGGGCATCATCGACGAGCTTGCCTCCGGCCGCACCCACGGCGGGATCCTCGCGCTCGTCGGCCCACGCCGTACGCTTTCCGTCCAATCGCTGCTCGCCGAGGTGGGGGAGCGGCCGCTCATCGTCATGCTCGACGGCATCGAGGACCCATTCAACTTCGGTCAGGCGGTCCGCGCGCTGTATTCCGCCGGGGTGGATGGCCTCGTGGTTCGTCGGAGCTGGGAAACGGCCCTCGGGACGGTGACTCGCGCATCGGCCGGCGCATCCGAGCTGCTGCCCACGGCAGAGACCGACTCGGCCGAGGCGGCCGCCACCCACGCACGATTCGCCGGCCTGCGCGTGGCATGTGCGGTTGCTCAGGACGAGGCCGTCGAGCTCCATGACGCGGACCTCACCGGCGGAGTCTTCCTGCTCATCGGCGGTGAGCGGCGCGGCGTCACCCGCTCGTTCGTGGAGCAGGCGGACCTGCGAATCCGCATCGGCTACGGACGAGATCGCGCGCCGGAGCTCGGCGCCGCGGGATCCGCGGCGATCATCGGCTTCGAGGCGCTTCGCCAGCGCCGGCAGGAGCGCTCGAGCTAGAAGACGCGGTGGGCGGCGACCGTCTCGGCGCCGGACTCTCGATTCACGCGCGTCATGCGTCGCCAGCCGCCCTGCCGAAGGACAAGGCCGACGATGGCGTAGAGGGCTGCAAACCCGACGAGCAGCCCGTAACCGACGGTCAGCGGGCTGAGCTCGCCACCGATGGTGGTGCCGCCGACCACCGCGAGGCTGGCCACGGCCATGCTCACGATGCTGATCGACCAGGATGCTCGTCGCATGCAGCGAGCGTACGCCGCCCACGACGTCGCTCGGACCGGACCATCGGTGCATTCGGCGTAGGACCTTGCGTGTCCTTTACTCAGCTCGGCGCCTCAGCAGACTTCCCCAAATGTATGTTATGTGATGTTCAAGGTGCACGGCCGTCCCCTCCGGATGCCGTTGCTCGGGATCACCTGCTCCTATCGCCGGCATGACCCGCGTAGTACTCTTGGCGCCCAACTGGATACGCCTCAGAGGAACTGGACACGATGTCGACCCGAGCCGTGACCATCGATCATCCCGTGACGCGCGTGGTGGCGCTCGCCATTGCGCTCATTCTCCTGGCCATGCCGGTCCCGGTCTTCGGTGCCAAGGGAACGGCCATCACCGCCGGCGTGGGCTCCCTCATTGATGCAGTGTCGCCCAACCAGACGGCCGCCTTCCGCGCGACCTTCACCAATGGCGGTTCGAGCACGATCACGCAGCTGAACTTCACGGCTGCGATCTCCGACGGCGCGTGGGCCAGCGACCTGTTGCCCGCAGGGTGCGCCCCGCCGACCGGTGCGACGGTGACCTGCACGATCGGTAGCGTCCCGGCGGGGGCCGACACGATCGTCATGGACTTCTACGTGACGGCTCCGGCGGTCGGCGGCGTGACCTTCACCGGAACGTTCAGCGCGGATGCCGCGCAGAACAACGGCAAGGCGCAGAAGCGCGACACGTGGGGCCCGTACACCTCGGAAGAGATCGTCGTCGTTACCGACACCGAGCTGTTCGCGAAGTGGCAGACGCCGCACGGTCAGCTTCGCCTGCCTACGGAGGGGTTCATCGGCCGAGCGAGCTACCAGCAGACGGCAGTGCAGGTGCCAGCCTTCGACGACCAGTATCCCGCCCGCGTGGCGCACCTGGCGGATTCGATTGCCTGCGATGGCGGCACCACGATCCTCGGCGTCGGCTATGCCGTCGATCTGGCGATCGCGAAAGGCGAGTCGCCGGTCGATGTGACGATCCGGTACACGCCCGACGCGAGCGAGCGAAAGGCGGCGAACCAGATCGCGATCGTGCACCAGAAGGATGACGGCTCGTGCGTCTTCCCGGCTCGCACGAGCAGCAGCTCCTGCAACTTCGCCCTGATGCCGAACGGCTGTTTCCAGGCCGTCATCGAAGGGAACGGCAACAACCGCACGCTGGTTGTGACGATGCAGCTCCCGTCCAACGGAAAGGTCAAGGGGTTCTGAGGGAGCGTCAGGACGTCAGGGGGGACGCGTCCAGCTGGCGCAGCGCGGCGAGATTGCCCTTCGAGCGGTACAACTCCCCCGCCCGCTCGTGATCTCGGTGCGCTTCGTCGGGCCGGCCGATCGTCGCAAGGGCGACGGCGCGATCGCCGAGAGCCTGGGCGGTCCGCATCGGGTCGTTGGTCACGGTGGCCAGGGCGACGGCCTCGTCGAGGAGGGCGATGCCTTCTTCCGACCGGCCTTGCCTGACTCGGGTGAGAGCAAGCGCCTGGCGCCAGAGGATCTGGGCATCGACATCGTCCTCGGCCGCAAGCTCCCGCGTCGCCGAGGCGGTGCGCTCGGCTTCCTCGAGGTTGCCACCCAGTGCGAGGACGCGGCCGAGCAGCCCGAGCACGGTTGAGCGCAGGTACGACTCCCCCAGCGCCTCGAGCTCCCGTTCGTCGCGGCGAAGGAGGTCGACCGCCGTGTCGAGATCCCCGGCGAGCAATTCGACGGCGGCGGCATCCGTCGACGTCGAGGAGGTCAGGACCCCCGGCCCGAGCTCCAACAGCATGTCGCGCGCGGCGCGATACTGATCACGACCACCCTCCACGTCCTCGTCCATGGCCAGCAGCTGGGCCAGGCACAGGCGGACGAGCGCCGTGGTCCGGCGGTCGCCGTCGACGCGCACAACCAGGTCGTTGCAGCGCGCAATGCCTTCCCGTACCGGTGTCGGACCGTTCAGAGCGGCCTGGGCGACCGCGATCGCCCCTCGACCTTCCTGACGGGGATCGCCAGCCGCCTCCGCGTGCCGTGCCACGCGATCGGCCGCCTCAAGGGCGGCATCGAAGCGAAGGGCCGCAGCCTCGATCCCGTAGCGCATGCGCCACGCGGTTGCCAGTCCGCTCTCGTGGCCGGCCACCTCGAACACCGGGATCGCGTGCGCCAATGCCTTGTCCACCCTGGCGGACCACCCCTCG
>DATHTR010000023.1:0-6381 GCA_035463095.1 Candidatus Angelobacter sp.
GTCGGCACCGGGATGGCGCTCGAGCACTTCGGCCAGTTCCGCAAGAGCCTGGTCAGCCATTCGTGAGGCCGATGTGACCGTCTCCGCCACGCCAGCCGACCTTCGCGCCGCCCTGAGAGAGCAGCGCGTCGAGACGACCGGCGGCACCACCAGGCTCGCGTTCGCGGACTTCCACATCCACACGCGATTCAGCCGCGACTCGATCCTGGCCGAGGAGAAGTTCATCCGGGTCGCGATCGAGCGCGGGCTCACCCACGTGGCCGTCACGAACCACAACAACGTGGAGGGCGCGATCGCGGTCCGCGACAAGGTCGCCGAGCTGGGCCTCGAGGATCGGCTGACCGTCATCCTCGGCGAGGAGGTCTCGACCGCCGATGGAGAGGTCGTCGGCCTGTTCCTGACGAAGACGATCCCGCGTGGGCTGTCGGCGAACGAGACCGCCGACGAGATCCACCGGCAGGGCGGCCTCGTCAGCATCCCGCACCCGTTCGACCCGTTCCGCGGCTCGCACATCAAGGAGGGTCCGCTGCGGAACCTGGCCGAGATGGGCAAGATCGACACAATCGAGGTCTTCAACTGCCGCGTGACCTTCCAGCGCCACAACCTCGAGGCCGCCGAGTTCGCGCAGCGCTATGGCATCCCCGGGATCGCGGCGTCGGACAGCCACTCGAGCTTCGAGATCGCCATGGCCTTCAACGCCATGCCCGCCTTCGAGAGCGCCGATGAGCTGCGCGCCGCGCTCGGCGAGAACGAATGGTCCGCGAGCCGATCGAGCGTCTTCATCCATGCCACCACGCGCTGGGCGGTGTGGAAGAACATGTTCGACGGATGGCGCGGCAAGCGGACGGCGACCGGCCCGATCCTCGGCCCCGAGCCGCCGGAGCAGGTGCGTCGCGAGCCGGTGAAGCGCCCGACCCGGGAGGAGCTGCCGGCCGAGCAGGCGGAGGACGAGAGCGCCGGATGAACGGCGAGCTGCCGGAGCCGGAGGCGCTTCGGGAGGAGGTCTCGCTCCGGCGCCGGCTGCTGAACGTCCGGACGATCGGATCGCTCCTGTTCGGGGCGCTCCTGCTGTTCCTCCTTGCCCGATTCGTCTTCGGCGAGGGGTTCGACTGGGGCGAGGTGCTGCGTCTCATCGGCCAGGCCGATCTCGGCTTCCTGCTCCTCGCCTTCCTGGCCTACTACGCCACCTTCCCGGTGCGCGGCTACCGCTGGAAGTACGTGCTGGCGCGCAGCGGCTTCGAGCTCCGCTTCCGGGACGCGACCGAGATCCTGTTCCTGTCCTGGTTCGTCAACTGCCTCGTCCCGGCCAAGCTCGGCGACATCTATCGGGCCTTCCTGCTCCGCGCGAACTACGCCGCGTCCATCTCGCGCACGGTGGGCACCGTCTTCATCGAGCGCGTGGCGGACATCATCATCATCGCCGCGCTGGCCCTCACGGCCGGGTTCTGGTCCTTCCGGGGCCGATCGCGCCCGGAGATCGACACCCTGTTCATCATCGGCTTCGTCGTCGCCTTCGGGTTCGTCCTCGTCATCGTCCTGCTGCGCATCTTCGGCGGCCGCGTCGACCGATGGCTGCCCGAGAAGGTCGCGGCGCTGTGGCGCAAGTTCCAGGAGGGCAGCACCGATGCGCTCGGCGTGCGGTCCGTGCCCGTGATCCTGGGACTGACCGTCGTGATCTGGCTGCTGGAGGGGGCGCGGCTCTACTTCGTCGTCCGCGCGCTGGCCCTGCCCGAGGTCGGGTTGGGGATCAGCTCGTCGGTGTTCGTGGCGCTGGCTGCGGCGCTGCTCACGGCCATCCCGCTCACGCCGGCCGGCTTCGGCTTCGTGGAGGCGGGCATCATCGGCGTGCTGTACCTGTACGGGGTGTCGCAGGAGCCGGCGGCGGCCGTCGCGCTGGTGGATCGCGGGCTGACGATCGTGACCGTGATCATCCTGGGCGGCATCCTCTACGCGTTCAGCCGCAAGGTGCGTCGTGCCCACGGCGTGCGCGTCGAGCCGGTGCCTCCCGGATAGACGGCTCGCCCTCGCCGAGTCACCCGACGACCGCGACACGCCGTCGGCGCCGGAGTATATATCGGCTATACGCTCCGAGCCGACGCGCCGCTCCCTCGCAGCAAGCTGCACCCGCAGGTACCTTCCTCCTATTGAGGCCACCCCCCGCCCGCGGGATGCTGCGGTTGCTCGCACGCACCACCGGCACGCCCACGCCGGCGGCGGCGAACGTACGAAGGTCGTCGATGACGCTCCACTCGGCTCGCTCCTTCAACGCCTGGCTCCGCAGCCAGCTGAAGGAGAAGAAGATGAGCCAACGGCAGCTTGCCCTCCAGTCGGGCGTGGATCACTCCACGATCTCCCGCCTGATCAAGGGCGACCGGATGCCGTCCCTCGGGACGGCCACCAAGCTTGCCCGTGGCCTGCGCGAGATCTCGGACGAGGCCGAGGGACCGGCCTACTTCGCGTCCCTCAACTCCCGCCCCGTGCTGCCGACCACGCGCGTCGAGTACGCGCTGCGCGGCGACGACATGCTCACCGAGGGCGACGTGCGCGAGCTGATGCAGGCCTACATCGCCGTCCGTCAGCGACGCCTGCGCGCCGAAGGTCACCCAGCGACCGGCACGAACGGCACGAACGGCTTCACCAACGGCCGCTGAAGGCGCCGACGCGTTCCCGCCGCTAGCCTCCGGGTGTCCCCGGTGGTGGCCCGGTGGCCGGTGGCGTCGGAATCACGACCGGGGGATCTCCCGGTGGCCACGGCTCGTCGGGCGTGGGCGACGGATCGGCCGG
The DNA here is from genome assembly GCA_035463095.1 of Candidatus Angelobacter sp. GTDB lineage: Bacteria > Chloroflexota > Limnocylindria > QHBO01 > QHBO01 > JACDBZ01. The sequence continues at coordinate 2,785 of DATHTR010000023.1, forward strand.
CGGCGCGGCGGACGGCTGCGGGTTCGCAGGATGCGTGGCCGGTGGCCCGCTGCTGCCGCGGTCGTCGTCGTCTCCATCGGCCGGTGACGGCGACGGGGGCACCTCGCGCGTCGGGATGGCACCATCGCTCGGCATCGGCACTTCGAGCACGGGGGTCTCGGCCTCCGGGAGCGAGGGCAGCGTGGGCGTATCCGGGTCGGGTACCGGCGCCCGGTCGAGCAACGTCGAGATGAACGAGCCCACCACGGGCGCACCGACCCCGATCACCAGTGCCAGCAGCAATGCGCTCGCGGCCAGGGCCAGCGGCATCAGAGCCGGCAGCGTCGGTCGATCGCGCCCAACTTCCTCCAGCACACGTGCTCGGATGTCCTCGAAGCGCCGGGAAGGGGGCGCCTCGGCGGCAGCCGACTCCAGCACGGCGGACACCTCGTCCAGCGCTCCGTTCAGCATCGTCATCGCCCCGCCCTCCGGCGCAACGCGGACAGCGCCCGGAACTGGAGCTGCTTGATGGCCCCGTCCGACCGTCCCATGAGGTCGGCCGTCTCACGGATCGATCGGCTCCCGAAGTAGCGGAGCATCACCACGTCGCGCTGGTCCCTGGGCAGATGCTCGATCGCGGCCACCAGCTCGCGGCGTCCTTCGCGGAGGGCCAGCGCGCGCTCGGGCTCGACGGCGGGATCGGAGTCGCGCTGGTCATCGGCGAGCCCGTCGAGGCCTGGACGAACCCGGCTGCGGTGGCGGGCGACGTCGACGACCTTGGACATCGCGATGCGAAAGAGCCACGCCTCGAACGGGACGCCGCGCCATCGGAAGCGCGGAAGGGAGCGGACCATGGCGATGAAGGTCTCGGCCGCGGCGTCCTCGGCATCGGCCACGTTGCCCAGGCGGGCATAGGCGTAGCGGTAGACGGAGTCGTAGTAGCGATCGAAGAGGCGCGCGACCGCCTCGCGGTCACGATCTCGTGCCGCGCGGACGAGTTGTCGGAGCTCACGCGCTTCATCCATCCACCTCACCGATCCGAGCGTATGGGTACAACGGTCCTCTGTCCAAAAGGTCACGTTCGCCTGAGGGCCGTAACCTTTCTGTGACTTCCTCGTTTGCACCCGGTAGAGACCCAACCCACGCGAGGACACCCATTCGCATGCGATTCCCACTTCGTGCCCCGATCGCCATCGTGGCCACGCTCGGCCTGCTGGCCGGCATGGCGGCGATCCCGGTCACCGCCGACTCCCACCAGGTCTGCACGCCCCAGGGCCAGAGCGCAGGCTCCGTCGCCGACGGCGTGACGATCAGCTACGACTCCCTCTTCGTCTGCGCCGATGCTGCCGCGTCGGGCCTGTGGTCGATCACGGTTGAGGTCGAGAACGACGAGGCGTCGACCGGGAGCCTGACCCTCGATTCCGCCGAGCTGACCCACACGTCGCCGAGCCCGCTCGGGACCAGCCCGAGCGCGACGGCTGCCACCGGTGATCTCCCGGTCACGATCGATCCGGGCGAGAGCGCCAGCATCGTGGTCGAGGGCGAGTACGAGCTCGTCTCGACCGATGACGGCGACGCGAAGGCGATCCTCCACCTCCGCCTGAGCGGCACCGCCGCGGACGACACGGTCCATCTCGCGGCCAACGTCCAGCTCCTGGCGCCGGGCGTCGATCCGGACCTGGACGACACTGACACGATCGACGAGGACAACGGCGACGGCGAGGGCCGCCCGGAGTGGGTTCCCGGCCCGCCGCCGTGGGTCATCGACCTGCTGCGTGCGATCTTCGCCGACGGCTTCCCGTGGGGCAGCGACACCTTCCCGCCGTCCAACGGTGACCACGCCGATGAGAACGAGGACGAAGGCGCCGAGAACGGCGACGCGCCGGCCGGCATGGGTCGCCCCAGCTGGGCCGGGCCTCCGTCCGGAATCCCCGGCCCTGGCACCGGTGGTGACGACGAGGACGATGAGGGCGACGAGGACGACGGTCCGCCGAGCTTCGTCACCCCCGGCGGCCCGCCGCACACGATCCCCGGCCCGGGTCGCCCGTAAGGGCATGGTCCTCGGCCGCTAGACCAGGGCCCGGTGCTTGACCGCTGCTCGGGGCGGGGACGGCACCGGGCCCGTTGTCATCTCGAGGTGTGCGTCGACTGATCGGCGCACATCGTCCGGGACGTTCGGCCGAGGCGTGGCCCCGCTCCCGTCGATACCCTCGCCTCCGTGAAGCGCTTCCTGGGTGAGATCGGCGAGACCGTGCTCGGGGCCGCATGGTGGGGCAGCGTCTGGGTGTGGGGCGGGCTCATGACCGCGGCCCTCGTCCTGGCGCCCCTCATCCTCGCCAACCTCGTGGTGGAGCTCGTCGACACCGTCCCGGCGACTCCCGCGCTGGCTGCAGGCGTCATCGGCGCCTACGCGATCGGCCTTCCCCCATGGGATGCCGAGGAGCGTCTCGGGCTCCTGCTGATCATCGGCGGCGCCGCCGCGTCGGTCGTCGGCTGGGATCTGCTGCGTGGGTCGGCGGACATCGGCACCCTGCTCATTGCGCTCTCACTGGCACTCCTGGGCTGGCCCATCCGCCGAGCCATCTCCGGTCGCCTCCTCGCCGGCCGATAGACCGGCACCGCGTCACCCGCGGGCGCGAGTTCCCATCCGGGTCGACCGACGGTTCGTCTTGAAGGCCTTGGGCGGCAGGGTCGGCAGCTCCGTCGCACCCTGCCACAGCGTCCACGCCCGGCGCAGGTTGACCGCGTCCCAGCCCTCGTCGGCACCCGGCGTCTCCATGATGAAGACCGATGAGGCCAACCGCGGATCGCGCAGCAGCGCCCCCAACCCCAGTGGCCCGATCCGTCCCGCCCCGACGTGCTCGTGCCGATCCTGGCGCGAGCCCAGCTCGGAGCGCGAGTCGTTGAGGTGGAGCATCGGCAGCCGATCCAGCCCGATGAGCTGCTCGAACCGCTCGATCACCAGCCCGGCCCCCTCCTCGGTGCTCACGTCGTAGCCGGCGCCCCACAGGTGCGCGGTGTCCAGGCAGAACGCCAGCCGATCCGCACCCGCGTCGCCCCCCACGCCATCGAGGATCTCGGCCAGCTCCTCGATCGTCGAGCCGAGCAGGTCCCCGCCGCCGGACGAGTTCTCGAGGATCAGGCGCACCCCCGGCGGCGACTCGGCCAGGATGGCGCGCACGTTCTCGACGATCCGTCGCAGGCCGCCCTCGCGCCCCACGCCGCGATGCGAGCCGATGTGCGTGTTCACCAGCGTCGCGCCGTACTGCGGCGCCCGCTGCATCTCGACGATCAGCCCCGCCCGCGACTGCGACGCGAAGGGCTCGCGCGTGCCGGCGAGGTTGATCAGGTACGAGGCGTGGATGCTGATCGCCTCGATGCCCTCGCGCGCGGCATAGGCGATGAACGCCTCGGCGTCGGGTGGCGGTACCGGTCGCCGGCGCCAGGCCGTCGGGTTGTCGCTGAAGATCTGGAGCGCCCGCGCGCCGATCTGGCGCGACCGTCGGGCCGCGCTGAGCAGGCCCTTCGCCAGGCCCAGATGCAGCCCGACCGGTGGCGCATCCGGCGGCCAGCTGAGGCGCCGCCGCGGCTCGCGCCGTGCTACGGTGGATGTCATGG